>NZ_JCACIN010000111.1:0-122953 GCF_059504425.1 Drouetiella sp. | reverse complement strand
TTCCACTACAAAAGGCGATCGCACTCCTCTACTTAAATACCACTGTAATACTTAGGACATTTTTGGTGGAGCGCGAAGCGCTCCACCAAAAATGTCCTAAGAGCCTATCCCAATACTTCTTGGTTAACGTTCTATCCCGCCTGAAATTGAAATTCCAGGCTCACAGCGAAAGCCCATTGAAATGGACTCCAGGTGCGACCATAAGTGGATTTCAGTCCGTTTTAACGGACTTTCGCCATTAGCAAGGGAATTGATTCCCTTGTGAACTGGAGCTTAACCAAGAAGTATTGCGTCCTAACCGCCTTGGCGGTTGCTATAGATCAGCGTGTCAAAATAGATTCAATGTTTCAAGACAGTTAGCCATGAATCCGATCGCTACTCTTAACCCCATTTCGACCGCCGATGATTTTGCAATTACCTTTGCGCCTCTCTCGTTTAAGGAAGTTTACGCTCTAGCTGACGATCCTGCCAATGGAGCTGTTGTGCTGATGAGCGGCATGGTACGCAACCAGACCGGGGGCAAACCCGTGATAGCGCTGGAATATCAGGCGTATGAACCTATGGCGATCGCAGTTTTTAAGCAAATTGCTCAGGAGATCCGCCAAACCTGGAGCGATGTCACCCATGTCGTGATTCATCACCGTACGGGCAGATTAAGCATTGGTGAAATTAGTGTTTTGGTGGCGGTCGGCTGTCCACATCGTTCCGAGGCATTTGCTGCCTGCCAGTATGCGATCGACACGCTCAAACAAAATGCCCCCATCTGGAAGAAGGAGTGGTACAACGAGCAGGACTATAGCTGGGTTAAATGCTGCTGAGGTTTAGCAGAAAAACCATTCCTAACTGCGGCACGATCACGACATGGCTGGCAATACCACCCATGGCTTTGTATTGGGCAGGGGGTACCGCATGAGTTGACGCGACAGGCAGCTCCGCGAGGATAGGCGGCTGATCAACTGCGATCGCACTCAGAGTTTTGCCAGAAGCCGCGATTACGAAAAACCGTCCAGCAGTTGAAGAGGCATCAGCAGAGGAGGAACCCAAAGCTGCAAGCATCGGGCGCAGATCCAGAACTTGCAGCGGCTGATTACCCAGATAGACCAGTTGGGTTGATCCCATGCCCTGTGTGAGCGCGGTTTTGTGGATCACTCGAAGAACGGTAGCAGGCGGGAGCGCCAGCCAATGATTATGAATTCGGAAGGCGATCGCTTTATGAAAATCTGGCTTGGCGATCGACGGACTTTGGGGTGGTGCAGTGACGGTGGGCATGGATTTCATATTTTGGATTTCATATTTTGGAGCCTAGAGCGATGGCACCAGATCTGGTGCGGCAACGAGACTGCCTAATGTTGCCAAAAGCTCTTCGGGAGAGTAAGGCTTGCTGATGAAGGCATTGGCTCCAAGCTCTGTCGCAAATTGACGATATTTGCCAGTACTGCGGGAAGTCAGCATGACGACGGGGATAGCTTGGAGGTCGGGCGTTTTTCGGAGCTGGGTCAAAAATTCAAAGCCATTCATTCGAGGCATTTCAATATCAGAGATGATCAGATGAACGTCGGCATGTTGCTGAAGGTAGGCAAAAGCCTCTAGACCATCACCTGCCTGGGAAACGCGGTAGCCTCGTTCTTGCAGAGTTCTTGCGAGTGTGTGGCGTACCGTCAGCGAGTCCTCGACCAGCAGGATGTGAATAGGGAGACTGGAGGTGGCGACAGGTGTAGTGGCAGGCATTAAAGGGTCTGAATGCTGGGCTGCGTCTTGGGAAGAGAGAAGTTGAGATTCACGAGGCAAAGATTCACGCGACTGAGATCTACGAGCCTGAGATCCGCGAAACTGTTGCAGAAGAAACGCCGGATCGATAACCAAAGTCAGCTGACTATCGCCCAAAATGCTACAGCCATAGACATAGGGAGGAGGCGCGATCGCTGTTCCCAGCGGGCGAATCACTAACTCCTGTTCACCAATCATTTGATCGACCTGTAGCCCCCATACGCCATCGGGCGATCGCATTAGCAAAATTGGAGAGTGCACATTACCTTGAGGCTCAGTTGGGTGCGAGTAATGGAGCAGTTCAGACAGAGCATAGACCGGAATTATCTGCTCAGCCTGATCAAGCTGCCAGTGCAAAATCATCTGCTGGTTTGTCTGACTCAACTGGTCAGCCTTGGGTAGAATCACCTGCTGAATAGTATTGATAGACAAAGCGTAGGTCATACCTCGGCTCTGGCAAACCATCAGCCGGGTAATGGTGAGAGACAGTGGCAAAGACAGAATAAAGGTAGTTCCCTGTCCTGGACTGGAATTAACGGTAACGGTACCTTTTGCAGCCTGAATTTGCGCTTGCACCATGTCCAACCCAACTCCCCGCCCTGATAAATCACTCACTTGGGCGGCGGTCGAAAAACCCGATTGAAACAGAAACTCCGAGAGCTGGGCAGGGGTAGATTCTCTGGCTGCTTCTGGGCTGAGCAGCCCGATCGCTCTAGCCTTGTCACGGACTTTCTGCCAGTCAATTCCTTGCCCATCATCCCGAATTTCAATCAGCGTTCGGTTGCCCTGATGATATGCATGAATTTGAATTTGCCCTATCTCTGGTTTGCCGCTAGCTCGACGGTGTTCAACGGCTTCAATCCCGTGGTCAAAGGCGTTGCGTACTAGGTGTAGTAGGGGATTGTAGAGTTTCTCGGCGATCGCCTTATCTACCAACACATGGGTACCGCTTAGCGTCATGTTCACAGGCTTATCGTGAGCGACGGCAAGCTGCTGTAACACCCGTGGAAACCGATTCAGCACATCGCCCAAGGGCTGCATTCGCGCGGTTGTCAGATCATCTTGAACGCTAGTGAGCAATCTTTTCTGAGCTTCGCGGGTTTGCCTCACGGTGCGGATTTGGTATTCCAGCGTTTCTCCCACCATTTCTAGCTGTACTGAATCATTAAGCGCCGACTGCACCAGCCTATGAAAGTCGGTATATCGATCCATCTCTAGGGCATCAAAGGAATTGAGCGCACTGGAGGTGAACCGTTGAGCCATATGCCCTTCATAGACCCCTTCATTGGACAGAGTCAAATCTGACCAGCTTTGCAGCTCGCTGAGGGTGCGCTGATGCTGTCTCAGGTAGCCCAAAAGTTCTTGAACACCTAAGCGAAACTGAGCATCCTGATTGGTTTGCTGATTTTGGTTGATTAACAGCTCACCAGCCAAGTGATCGAGGCGTTCGAGCTGCTCAAGGTTGACACGAATGACAGGGGTGGGATCGGGGGGAGAGGCGAGGGGTGGCGAGGGAAGGGGGGAGGGGGGAAGGGGGAGTGAAAGGAGTGGAGGGGTGGGATCGGGGGGAGGGGAGAGGGGCGGTGGGGGAAGGGGGAGTGAAAGTAAAGGTGGCTCGGTAAAAGGGGGCGCGATCGCTTCATGCTGAGCGATTTGAGGCTGAGCGATTTGAGGCTGAGCGATTTGAGGCTGAGCGATCTCTGCCTGAATCGTGGAGCTAGGCTCTAGCGAGATATCTTGAGGCTGAGCGATCTCTGCTTGAATCGTGGAGCTAGACTCTAGCGAGATATCCCCAAAAAGCACATCCAAAGTCAAAAGCGCGATCGGATCGGGAGATTCGGGGGCGGTAAAAGATGATGAGGTTGAACAAGGCGGCTGACTGAATTGTTTGAGAGCTGGAGAAGGTGATCCGCCCTGGGTGCGATCGCCCCTTAAAACGGCTGCTTGTCCCTGGCGGAAATCGGCTAAGGCCAGTTCAGCAATCTGCTGGACTCGATCGGGATGGGCAGCCAGAGCGGTCAAGGTCATCTCAGCAATTTCACCAAATCCACTGAGCTGTAAAGACTCGGCTAAACCCAGAAAAACCTCCGCTTCAGCCTGTAGCCGATGGATAAGGATGGGGGGAGGTTGAGTAAGAGCGATCGCCAAATTCTGCAAACGCTGCTCGACCCCGCTGGCAAACATGGATTCCACCATGTCAAAACCGAGTTCGGTAGAGGTAGGCATCGGCGGATCGTGGTCAAATAACTCCCCAAACTTAACTTGCAGCCGAGACAGAACAGTAGCCGATCGATTCAACACATCCGATTCATCAATTGATGTGCCCATAAACTCCGCCATTAGCGGCTCTCTCAAACACTCGTATGCCTGAAATAGCAGGGTTTCAACTTCAGCATCAATGACGATTTCTGGGTTGTACAGCGCCCTAAACACATCCTCCAGGACATGTGCTACTGATTTAACTGTCTCTAACTCAATGCTGGCAGCGGCTCCCTTGAGAGTGTGAGCCGCCCGCATTAAGTTGTGAACTTGAGCTGGGGTGCGCCCTTGTTTCAGATTGAACAGTTCCTGTTCGATCGTTTGCAGCAAATCGTTGGCTTCGGAGAGGAAGTTGGCGTAGTCTTCCTGACGAATGGTAGAGGTAATGGGCATAATCGGGGGTTTTGCAGATTTTTGCAGCAGTTTTTTGGCGGTGACAAGACTTACAGCTTGAACTGTTTAACGGTGGTTTGCAGGTCGCTAGCAGTGAGCAAAAGCTGCTGAAATGAAGTGGCAATTTGTTCGGTAGCGACAGAGCTTTCGTTGGCGATCGCCACCACGTCTGTCATGGTCTGAGCCACTCGCTGCGAGTCCTGGGTTTGAGTCTGGGTGGCTTGGGTGATGTACTGCACAAGCTGGCTAATCTGAGCAGTGGCGCTCATAATTGCCGTCAAGCTTTGGCGGGTTTCGTTAACTAGCGTGGTGCCGTTCACGACTTGCTCAATGCCCGTTTCCATGACCTGAGACACCATGCTGGTTTCTGCCTGAATTTCCTGAACCAGTTTTTCAATCTCAGTCGTCGCTTCTGCCGACTGCTGAGCCAGAGAGCGGACTTCATCGGCAACCACAGCAAATCCTCTGCCGTACTCGCCCGCTCTAGTTGCTTCGATCGCCGCATTTAGCGCCAATAGCTGGGTCTGAGTCGTGAATCCTGCAATTAGGTTTACGACCTTAGAAATTTTCTGAGAAGATTCGCTCAGGCGCTTAATCTTCTTGCTAGTTTCTGACACCGTCTGCCGAATAGCCTGAATTCCCTCCACCGTGCGGTTCATGGCGGTGTCGCCCTGCTGCACAGTATGGTTGGCTTGCTGGACGGCAGTTTCCACCTGTTGGGCACTGCTGGCAACAGCTCGTGTTCCTTCTGCCATGGTCTGAATTTGCGCTAGGGCTGCCGTCATCTGCTGCGATTCTTGCTGGGCACCTTGCGCTAGCTTGGCAATCTCGCTGCTATTGCTTTGAGAGGTATCGCTCATGCGGGTGGCGGCATCCTGCACCTGCAACACAATCTTTCGCAGAGATTGGAGAGTGTTGTTGTAAGCATCGGCGATCGTTCCCATCTCATCTTCTGTAATCGGCGCACGGACTGTGAGATCGCCCTCCAGAGCCGGACGTACTGCCATCAAAAGCTGTACAGCCCGCTGCTGAAGCAGCTCTTTGGAGGCTTTTTCTCTCGCTGCTGCCTCGGTAAGCTGCTGTGACTGCACCTTGAGTTGCTCGGTATATTCAGCCTGCTGGAGGGCAATACCCAACTGGTTTGCCACCTGCATCAGCAGATTAACTTCCCCCTCTTCCCACACGCGCGAACTGCTATTTTGAAAGGCAGAAAGCAGCCCCCAAAGCTGATTTCCCTGGAAAATAGATACTACTGCACAGGCTTTCACCTGATAGCCTTCTAGGGCTTCTACATGGCAATCGGTCATGAGCTTACGAGGAGCTTGAAGGTTGAGGTGTCCTGCTTCCCATAGCGTTTCGCCCAAATAAATGTCGTCCACAACCAGAGGAATATTGTGGCGAAATCTGCCGCCCTGATGTTCTCCAATGTAAGGATCTTCCCAGCCGCTGCCCGTCAGGCTAGGGTATCCGCCCGTTACTGACTCTGCGGTAAAGTCACCAAAGAAATCGGCTCGAAATTTGTAGATGGTGACACGCTCTACGTTTAGCAAACTCCGGACTTCTTGGGTTGCAGCTTTAAAGATGGCTTCAATATCCAGGGTGTTGCGAATCCGGTTGATGACGCGGGCAAGTGCCTGCTCCCGATCGATCGCCCTTTGCATTTGCAGAGTTTTTGCTTGGGCTTCCTCAACAAATTCTGTCTGTTGCAGCGCAATCCCCAACTGGTTAGCAATTTGCATCAGCAGATTAATTTCTGCCTCTTCCCATCGCCTTGTGCCTGTGTTTTGAAAAGCAGAGAGCAAGCCCCAAAGGTTCTTTCCCTGAAAGATGGCAACCACAGCACAGGCTTCTACCTGATAGTGACGCAAAGCTTCAACGTGGCAGTCGCTCAGGGGCTTGCGGGGGGCTTGAGCCTTCATCTGCCCTCCAGTCCAGAGGGTCTCGCCGATGCGAATATCGTCTACGATCAGCGGCTCGTTTTTGCGGAACCGTCCGCCTTTATGCTCACTAATGTAGGGATCTTCCCAGCCGCTGCCCACAAGTCGGGGGTAGTTGCCAGAAATTGTTTCTTCAATGAAATCACCAAAGAAATCGGGACGGAATTTATAGATGGTGACGCGCTCTACGTTCAGCAAGCGGCTGAGTTCTTGAGTCGTCACTTTAAAGATGCTCTGCACATCCAACGTGCTGCGGATTTTTTGGATAACGCGATCGGTTGCCTTTTCTCGCGCCATCAGTTTTTCAAGCTGAACTTCCTTAGCAGCAACCTGCTCAACAAATTCTGCCTGCTGGAGGGCAATACCCAACTGATTCGCAATCTGCATCAAGAGCTGAATTTCTACCTCTTGCCAGTTGCGTGTGCTGCTATTTTGGAAGGTAGACAGCAATCCCCAAAGTTTTTGCCCTTGGAAGATGGCGACTACCGCACAGGCTTGTACCTGATAGTGTCGCAAGGCTTCAACGTGGCAGTCGGTCAGAGGCTTACGCGGAGCCTGAGTGTTGAGTTGCCCCCCTGCCCAGAGGGTTTCACCCACATGGATGTTGTCTACAATTAGCGGCTCGTTTTTGCGAAACCGTCCGCCTTTATGCTCATTAAGGTAAGGATCTTCCCAGCCGCTGCCCACGAGTCGGGGATAGTTACCGATGACTGTTTCTTCAACAAAATCGCCAAAGAAATCAGGGCGAAATTTATAGATGGTGACGCGCTCTACGTTCAGCAAGCGGCTGACTTCTTGAGTTGTGACTCTGAAGATTGCCTGCATGTCTACTGTGCTGCGAATCTTGTGAATCACTTTGGCGGTTGCCTGTTCTCGTGCCGCCACTAGCTTAAGCTGCATTTTAGACTGAATAAACTGCAATGCCAGGGTGAGCTTAGCGGTAATATCGGTAAGCAGATAAATTTCTTGCTCTTGCCAAGCACGCACCTGCCGACACTGATGCACCACGAGCAGACCTTGAACGCGATCGTTAACCATGATAGGAATTGCCAGACTCGCCAGAATCTGGAACTTCTCGAGCAGCTGGCGGTGATAGGCAAACACGCGATCTGGGTCTTGACTTTGCAGCGTTACAAATTGTCTGCGGGCGTAGTCACGAACATTTTCAGCTCCAAATATCACAGCAGGGAGCTGCTCGCCTTGCATTGGAGTCCAGGCAGGGGCGATCGATTCAGTCAGAACTGTTCCTTTATTTTCAGTGTCGAATCCTAGAACGATTACCCGGTCGGCATGGAGGCGATCGCGAATTTCATTCACCATCATGGCAAACAGCTCGTCTTGGGTATCGGCTCGCTGCATATGTTGGGCGATCGCGCCTAGCCACTCTCGATTGGCGGCAAACTGCTGCTGGACAGTGGCAGAAAGCTGTCCCTGAAACTGATTCTGAACGACATGACCTAGCTTATCTAGGACAGCAGGCAGCTTGTCGAATTGATTCAGCTTTTCCACAATGCCAGGATTATTTGAGAGTCCTGCTTTGGTCAGTTCAATTTTGAATGCCGCCTGAGTTTTTTCCATCTCTTTACGGACAACCTGAATGACTGACAGCGCCGACTGAATTGCAGCGTTGGGATCAGGAGAATGTCCAACAGAGGCGTAGCTGGCAGGTTGAGCGGTACGACTGCCGTCACCTGCTCCATATCCATTGCCATTACCCGATGCGCCATGACTCGATACGCCATGGCTTGATGCACCATGACTCGATACGCCATGACTCGATACGCCAGACACGCCGCTATCTGGACTTTTGATGCTGTAGCCCTGAGAGCCATTGCCCTGAGAGCCATTGCCCTGAAAGCCATTGCTCTGAGAGTTATCTAGAGGTGGGCTACCAAAGTACTCGGCTGCGGTGGGAAGCCTCATAGGAGATGCAATTGGCTCTTCTGATGGTTCCTGAAATAAGGTAAACAAATCCTGATCGAAAAGTGGGGTGTTCACAGAAATAATCTCCAAAAGCAGAAAAAGTTAGGACAGTTAGGCAGCATGAACTTGCAATCGAGAATCAGCAATCAAGGCGTTGGCATCTAGAACCGGGCTACTAGAACGAACGAGGTAGCCTTGAATGAACGGCAGTAAAGTGGGTGGAAAGAGATCGATCGCCGCAGACTGAAGCTGTCTAGGGTTGTGGCTTTCAATGTCAATAATTTCAGGAACAATGAGTCCTAAGGATTTCCCTTGAGCCTGGATGACGATCGCCATCCATCCCAAAAACTGCTCTGAGTGATTTGCATAAGCGGCTTGTGACGAAAGCGCGTTCTGCTGAGCAACGCCTTGAAAGCCAATTTGCAGCCCTAGATCAACCAGCCACAGGATTTCTCCGCGAAAGTTGCAGATTCCCAGCACGGAAGTTGGCATATCGGGAACAGGCAAGATTCTCTGAGGATGTACTTTCATGACCTGCCGAATGCTGGCTAGAGGTAACAGCGCTGTCTCTGAACGGCTAAATGAGAATCGTAGAAATCGTAATTCTGTTTGATCGGCATCAACGGCAGAAATGGGCTGAATCAGAGCTGACAGATCTGCCTGCGCCTTCTGGTTCAGCCAATCTATCAGAGAAGTAGGAGCAGGCGATGGGCGATCGGGCAACGGGCGATCGCTGCTCTGAATTCCGCTCTGAATTCCGCTTGTCTGAGCCATAGCCTTTTGAACAGGTGCGATCGATCGCTCTTGGCTCCAGGCAATATGAGGTGTGCCTATTTGCCGACAGCTCACCTTCAAGGTTTTGAGGCTGCTGAGCTGTAGCCTCAAAACCGTACGATAAATGCTAGACATGAGCGGCTCTGGATTAGGAGCCTGAATTGCTTCAATGAACACATGTAGACCGCTGCCCTTCCAGCCTACCTGAGCCAACATCCTTTGCCGCTTGAGGTGGCGATTCATCAGGGTGGCGATCGCTCTCGCATCGCCCTGGTAAGCTAGCTGCAAGAGATGGGCATGGTTGTGGCTGTCATCTTGTGACTGCGCCATACCTATCTCCCTATCAGACGGCTGATGGTTTGCAAAAATTCCTGCTGATTGACGGGTTTCGGCAGATAGGCATCGGCTCCTAACATGTTGCCCCACATCTTATCTACGTCAGTATTTTTGGTGGAACACATGACGATGGGAATTTTGCTGGTTTCCTGGTTTGCCTTGAATTCGCGGCAAAGTTCAAAACCGCTCTGTCCCGGCAAGATCACATCTAGAACAATTAGGTCAGGTTTTTGCCAATTCAGGCAATCCTGCGCTTCTTCACCACTCTTGGCGCTGATCACCGACAAACCTGCCTGCTGGAGATATCGGGTAAGAATCTCGGATTCCGTCAAACTGTCTTCAATTAACAAAACAGTACTCATAGGATGAAATGCTCCGGTAACGGTGTATTGAAAGAAGCTGACGCTTTTGAAGTAAACGTGCAGCTACGGAATCGCAGAGGTTTCGCTCATGCCTTTTTGAAGAAGTAAGGCGGTAGTTTCACCCATCTCGTAAGTGTTCCCTGGAAAAGCAGGCTGCTCAACAAGAATGGATCTATCAACAGTGTTCTGTTTAGATGAAGTGACAGATGGAGTGGAATTGGGCGCTATGGAATTTGGTGCGATCGGTAAGTATTGACGGACGATCGCCAGCACCTTCTCTGTATTCACAGGCTTTGACAGGAAGTCGGACGCGCCAACTACCCTGGCACGCACTCGATCGACAATGCCGTCATTTCCCGTCAAGATCACAACCGGGGTATTTTTGAAGGCAGACATCCGACGAATCTGAGAGCAAATTTCGTAGCCGCTGGCGATCGGCATTACTAGATCTAGAAAGATCAAAGCTGGCTTGTTTTCCAACAGTAGCGGTAGAGCATGAACCGAATCCTGAACGCTCACATAGCGATAGCCAGCTGATGTCATGATCTGCTCCATTAATTTGCAGACTGACAGGCTATCGTCGATGCAGACAATCAGCGGGGCGTTAATTGCAGGAGAGACGGCTGTCGTAGGTGCCGCTACCGGAGGATTGGGCGTAGACACGGCAGCAACTGCTCCGCCTTCGGAGCAGCCGGGAGGCGGAAAGTCTGGCATTTGGCACAGCTCAATCAAGTCTCGCTGAATGTGAGGTGCCAACACACGGGTTAAGGTAAGCAACTCTTGCCCTGTGGCTTTCGCTAAGTCTCTCAGGGTTAGATCCCCGCGCATCAGCGTTTCTAGCGTCTGATAAGTTTTGGCGCTCACGGCTTGCTTCAAATCAGCCGGACGCTTAATCACGGGCACCGCATTCGGCGAATAATGCACCAGTCCTGCACTATTCCACTCGCTCCAAGACTGTCGCGCTTGCTCAAGCACTTGCTCTGCGCTAAGAGGTGCTAGCGGATCGCCAAACTGCTCCTGTTTGTCAGGAGCGTAGCTAATTTGCGTAATTTGCTCGCTAGCATGGAGCAGATCAAACAAGACTTCAAAAGCTGCCGTTTGAATGAGAGAGATTACTGTCTCACGTTTAATATGCTGCCGTTTAAGCAAGACCGATAACACCAGATACTCCCAGTAGCGCGGAAGCTCTTTTTCCTTGGGCTGAATAGCATTGGGGTGAATGGTAGGACAAAATTGCTTCATCAAGCGATGCCAGCGTCGAAATCGGTGCTCGCCCCCTGCTGTCCAAATTAACCGACCTAGTCGAAAGTAGAGACTCCACTGCCTTTCGTTGGCAGTCAGGAAATCCAATCTACCGCTAAATTGGGAGTGAGCAACACTTTGAAGCTGATTTGCCAATTGGGTAACAGTAATCCCTTTCACCGATCTCGAAACTTCATTTACACAATTCACCATAAGTCTCACCATCCTTGAGAACACACTGACATCCCTGATTTCTGCATGTCAGAATTGTTCTGATACCGATTAGGATTTGAGAACAAATCGAACATGGGAAAATGATTCAGAAGTTTCCAGATAGCGGATGCATTGTCGGAAAAGCGAATCAGGGAGGCTATACGCAATTGAAAGCTATAAACAGCCTATATTTTTCAGCACATTGCCTCAATCGTAATCCTGCGGAATTGTACGAAGGCGATCGCCCCCACCCTCGCTTTTCTCATGAATTTTCCGTGCTTGTACTTAAGCTTTGCCCTACGTGCGCTGCTGGTTTTACATATGAACTTTTTTGAAGAAGCGCTCTGTGTCCCTTTCAAAAAAATTTATACCTAGATTCAGCACCGCCCTACGTACTCTGCTGGATAGGGCTAGCTTGATGAGATTGCCATGCCTGTAAAGCCATGCTGTGAATCTCTCGCCAGGAGAGGTGGTTCTGCTGAGCTATCTTTGCGCAGTCCTCATACTCAGGTTGAACATTGACGATCGCCTCCCCTTTCTGCCAACGTGCGATCTTGATGCGAACCTGACCATAGGGAGTTTCTACGGTCTGAAACTCTCGCTCTAGCGTCATTCGCTGCTGAGTTCTGTATCGAATGCCCAGCGTTGTGGTTTCTCGAAAAATGATGGCTTGGCAAGTCTGCATCTGTTCTGGGTAGCAAATTACGGTCAGTAAGATTCCCGGACGAGACTTTTTCATGCCGATCGCTTGGGTAAAAACATCTAGTGCCCCTGCCGCCAGCATTACGTCAAATAAATAGCCGATCGCTTGTGGATTGAGATCGTCAATTTGAGTTTCAAGAACAGATACAGTATCTGAATCTGTAGAGTCTGAGGCAGATAAAGCGGTTGCTTTCGGCTGCTCTATACGTTGCTCAAGAGAATGCTGCTCAAAAGAATGCTGCTCAAGAGAACGCTGCTCAAGAGAACGGAGAGATTTTTGGCTTTCGCCAATCCACAGGCGCAGGATATTAGGAATTGGAAAATCGCGAGAACCTGCGCCCAAGCCCACATGCTGAAGCGTCATGGGTGGAATCTCACCAAAATGGGTCGCCAGTGTAGTGACGATCGCCGCTCCGGTTGGCGTTACGAGTTCGCGATCGATGCCGTTGCTGTAGAGAGGAACCTGCCGCATTTCCCAAAGCTTGAGGACGGCAGGAGCCGGAACGGGTAAACGACCGTGAGCTGCCCAAATTGTGCCGCCGCCCACGGGCAAAGCCGAACAGTAGAGGTGATCAATGTCTAGCCAGTCTAGCCCCAGACAAGTGCCGACAATATCGACGATCGCATCAGTTGCACCTACCTCATGGAAATGAACTTGTTCAGGGGCAATGCCATGAACTGCTCCTTCAGCCTCGGCAAGCCGACGAAAGACTGCCAAACTCCAGCTCTCAGCACGAGCGGGTAAGCCTGCCGATTTGATTAGGCGCTCAATTTCGGGCAAATGACGGGTAGCGGCATGAGCATGGGAGTGAGCATGGGAGGCTTCATGGGAATGGTCACGATCGTGTCCATGGGATGCTCCGTGTGAGTGGCTCTCTGAATGGGAAGGATTAACTGTGTGTAAATATGGAATAGCTTGGCTGGATTGTTTGAGAGGGGCGTTCTCATCTCCTCCCTCCTCGATACCATTTGCCAGCTCAACATGGACTTTAGTCGCCTGTTGTCCGTTCCGGTGGACTGGCTCTGCCCATAGCCTAAACTCATCCGTTATTCCCAGAAGCGCTAACTTCTCAATTAGATATTCCAGGGGCACTCCTCCATGCACTAGCGCTCCGAGGCACATGTCTCCCGCAATTCCGGTTGGGCACTCTAGGTAGGCAATTTTTGTCATGTTTATAGAGTCTTTATTTAATTAAAGTTGCGCCACTGAGAGGTATAACTAATACGCTGTAGTTTTCTATACGAGGTATGTTTTGAAAGAGCGTAGTCCGCAGCAAGCTTTCGAGCCACGCTTTCTCAAAACATACCTGATTTGGAACATTATCTGAAGCCTCTCATCGCAAGAGCAAGAAGGTTTTAAGGAGAGAATAATGGCTACTGTGCATCAGATCCATCCAGACAGCCCTCAAACGCGAACTGTTGATATTGTTCGAGATGCCCTGCGGCAGGGTGCAGTCATGCTGTATCCCACAGACACGGTTTATGCGATCGGCTGCGATCTCAACGCCCGATCGGCGATCGAGCGTGTCCGCCGCATTAAGCAACTCTCGAATGACAAGCCGCTGACGTTTCTTTGCCCTTCGCTTTCCAACGTCTCCGAGTATGCCTTGGTCAGCGACTCTGCCTATCGTCTGATTCGCCGATTGGTTCCAGGCCCTTACACCTTTTTGCTGCCTGCTACCAAGTCGGTGCCTCGGCTAGTGATGAACCCTAAGCGCAAAACGACGGGTATTCGTGTCCCTGATCACGCTATCTCTCAAGCCCTCTTGCAGGCGCTTGGCAATCCCATTATTTCAACCTCTGCCCCCAGCGCCTTAGAAACACAGGATAGCTATCTCTCTCCAGCTGAACTCTTCGATCATTTTGAAAAATTGGTAGACATTATTATTGATGATGAATCGTCGATCGGTTCTCAGGTTTCTACCATTCTCGATTTAACTGAAGTTGAGCCAGTTGTGGTTCGTAAAGGCTTGGGATGGGAGACGATCGCCGATTGGATCACGGACTCTGCCTAAGGAAAGTCGATTTACTCAAAAAAACTGCCCATACCACCTGAGAAACTGTCTACTCAAATAGCAAAATCCCTACCCCAGGACAAGAAGGAGGGATGAGTTCCCCAAGCCAAGCTCAACCCAAGCTCTTACTCTACTCTGAAGCTATAGTCGGCATCCGCACTAAGCTTCATCGCACCAAGGCTTTCACACAACAATTGCCGGATCAGGAAACCATTTGAAAAAGTGCCACAGCAAAAAGCGGCAATCCCCGTAGTTTGAATCTGCATAGGTGTAGAGAAAATACAGCGGGGCAGAAACAACTATCCGGATTTTGAGTTCTAAGGTCTTAGCCAGGCTCAATATCAAACTCGTTACGTCGTCAAACTTGTCGCTTATCGCTCGTTTTCGAGTTTGCCCCCTGCTGCTGTCGTGCACTACCACCTAGGCAAGCCATGAACCGTGAACCCATGAACTCCCCCAGTTCTTTTACTCCAACGTCACTCAGCGATAGCGATACCCGCTTTCGTGTATCGGTAGGGCTGCATATGGAAAATCAAATGACGATCGCCCCCACAGAACTAGATTCTGCTCCATCAGATGCAAGTCCGGTTGAAGCTGAAATCTTAAAGTTAGTTCAACTTCTGCTCAATGAATTTCAGGCAGAGCTACCCGCGCTATCGAACAATGTCCGAGCGGTGATGACTCGCATTGCCGTTGAGGTCGATCGGATTTGCAGTAAAAGCGATCGCATTCAAAGCTCTGGACAAATACAAACTTGGCAAATAACGCTTGCCAAACATCGATTACAGAAATGCCTCAGCTACTATAGCCTTGGCTCTCGGCGCGGCAGAGTCGATCTCCATAGCCACCTCAGTACGATGGTCTATCGCCATATTGTCGTTGGGCAATCGCAAATGGGGTTTTCGGCGCGCTATGGGCTGATTGAAGACTTTCTACAAGGATTTTACATTGAGGCTCTTAAAGCTTTTCGGCGAGAGAATGAGCTGACCTTAGACTATAGCCCCCGTACCCGCCTGGAATTAGCGGAATATATGGCTTTTACCGAGCACTATGCTAAACGCCGCATTAGTCTACCTGGACGGCGGAGCCAGCAGCTTGTGGTGCTGCGCGCTCAGGGTTTTGCCCACCGTCAGCCGCCTGAAACGACGCTAGATCTAGAGCTAGCCGTAGAATCTGCTAAAGGTGAAGATGCTGAAATGCACAGCCGATCGCCCGTCATGCAGCAGGTGAGAGAGCAGATGGTTGCTGATGCTGTTGATCCCACAGATTCGGTGGTGCGCGATCGCGTTATTAGCGAACTCACTGCCTACTTGCAATCTCAAGGGCAAATCGACTGCGTTAATTACCTGACCCTAAAGCTACAAGACCTCTCGGCTCCCGAAATTGACGAGATATTGGGGCTATCTACCCGTCAAAGAGACTATCTTCAGCAGCGCTTTAAATACCATGTAGAAAAATTCTCGCGATCGCACCGTTGGCAGTTAGTTCATCAGTGGTTAGGTGCCGATCTAGATCAAAATTTGGGAATGCCCCAGCAGCAGTGGCAGATTTTTACTCAGCAGCTTACCTCAGACCAGCAGCAGCTTTTGCAGCTTAAAGCCAGTAAGGCAACCGATCAGGAAATCGCTAAAGCGTTGCGCTGTACGGCTAAACAGGTGCATAAGCGATGGGTGCGTTTACTAGAGCTAGCCTGGCAAGCTCGAAATAGCAGCATGGTTGAGAAAGATAGCGGTACTGATAGTCCTAGTCTAGATAAAGATTAATGTTTATGATCCTGCTGCCCTAAAGTCTCTATCGGAACCCTGTAGACTAAAACTGCGGCTCTGAAATTGCAGACAACAGGGCAATTGTCGGCTAAGATTTACGAGGCAACGGATGTGCATTATTTCTCAGCATCTTGCTTTCGAGCAACGCTTTGGGGTGGTTGCTGACTTTATCTACCAGGCGTGGTCTCTACCAGGTGCATCTCTGCAAGAGAAGCGAACCTTCTTAAAATATGTCCATTTCATGCAATACAGATATTTGCAATACGGCGAAAACATGAGGGTTTCTGCTATTGTTTGAGCGATTCATTGCTAGAGGTGCACTCGTACACTTTGCTTAGCTGCGTTTCTTCCTCTATCTTTAGTTGGGTGCATCGTGCATTCTCATTCGCGGTAGATTCGTGGAAGAGAAGGCGATTTTGGCTCTTCCATACCCAGGTTTGAAATGCTATCCGGACTTTACATTGATAAAGGCATTTAGCAATAAGGAGCTAGAGAGTGACGGCAGGATTGGAGCTAATTCCTGGAACCCACATTGATGGTCGTTATCGCATCCAGCGAGTTCTGGGGCGAGGCGGCTTTGGGCGTACCTACTTAGCAGCAGACGATCGCCGCTTTGGCGATTTGTGTGTGCTTAAAGAGTTCGCACCTAGCAACCAGTCTGATCCCGTTGTTGCTCAAAAGCTTCGCGAACTGTTCCAGCGAGAAGCAACGGTTTTGCACAAGCTCAACCACCCTCAGATTCCGCGATTTTTTGCGGTGCTTGAGGAAAACGATCGCCTGTTCATTGTGCAGGAATACATCAACGGCAAAACCTATTGGCGCGTGCTTCAAGAGCGACAGCAGCACCGGAAAGCGTTTACGGAAGCCGAAATAGTTAAGTGGCTCAGCGATCTGCTCAAGGTTCTGGACTACATCCACGGAGAAAATATTGTTCACCGCGATATTGCTCCTGACAACATCATGCTGCCTCGCGGCAAAAAGCTGCCCGTCTTGATTGATTTTGGCGTGGTCAAGCAGGTGGCTACCCACTTTTATGGCATGAGCGCTATCCATCCCGATGGCTTGATTCAGGCTTCTGTCTCGGTGGGTAAGTTCGGCTATGCGCCCTACGAGCAGATTCGTATGGGGCAATGTTCGTCTAAAAGCGACCTGTACGCCCTAGCGGTCACGGCTGTGGTGCTGCTGACCGGTAAGCCTCCCAATCTATTGATTGATCCCCGATCGCTAGAGTGGAAATGGCAGTCTCAGGTGAGGCTAAATCCGCGTCTGGTGGAAATTTTAGAACGGATGATGGCAGAGAAGCCTCAAGACCGCTATTCTTCGGCAAAAGTTATCCTGCGAGATTTACATCTAATGAGTCGATCGGTAGCGGCGATCGGTGCAATCTCCGCTCACTCTTCCCGCAGTTCTCTACCCAACTATGGCTTGGGTGATGCGCTAACCTCTAGCCAAATCAGACATACAGGTATTCGGCTGGTATCGCCACCTCATAATTTTCCGGTGGCTCAAGGTGAGTTGGCACAGGTTCAATCTACGAATGGCGTTTCTGACAAGCTGGCGATCGGATTTACCCAGAGCCAGTCCACGCAAGCCACTCAATTAGTGGGATTGAATACTCCAACTGAAATTCAAGTCCAAACGCACTTGCTTGAGTCGGAAGTATCGGAAATGTACGCTTTCCATTCCAGTGCTGCGAGAGCTGCCCGTAGCACGATGACTCCCATTACAACTGCACCTACGACTTCTAGAGTGCTGATGAAACGGGACAAACAGCCTCACCGACCGCTGAAAAATATCTTGGCGCTGGGTCTTTTGGCTCTATTGCCGCTGAGTGGCGTTGTGGTAGGCGTGCGATCGCCCTATTTAGCGACGCTCTGCTACGCATTCAACAACTGCGCTGGGGATCAGCAGTCGGAGATCCGCTACCGTCGCGCGATTGAGCAGGCGGTGAGCGCTAAAACTCTTTCTGAGAACGCCCGCAATTTGTCAGATTTGCAAAGCGCTCGCGATCGCATGGCGGATTCATTGTCCCAGCTCGCAGCCGTTTCAGGAGGCAGCAAAGTGTATGCCGAGGCACAGCAGATTTTGCTTAGCTACCGCAGTACGCTTGAAGGACTGGAAACTCATCTTGAAAAAGAGAATCGATCGGCTCAGCTTCTAAGGCGGGCAGAGGCAGAAGCAGAGAGAGCCGCCGAGCAAACCAAGACGGCGAAGACGCTTAAAACCTACGCAGCGGCAGAGAGAGAGTGGCGGCGTGCGGTGCAGACTCTAAAAGCAATTCAGCCTGATACGTTTGCTTCTAGCCAGGTGTCGGCAAAGTTGCAGGAATATGGTGCGCGCTGGCAAACCGTGAGCCTGCATGTGCCAGATTCGCCTGAGCGAAGACAAACCTCAGAATGGTTGCAGTCTCGAATTATCCAGACGGCGGCTCGTCCCGCTCAGCCCTCTGGAGCGTCGGGAGCGATCGCATCGCCTATTCAATCTAGTCTTCAGGTAGATGCTCCCCTTATTAACAGTTCAGGATTCGTCAAGCAAACGCCCTACTCTCCTGATTCCATCACCAAGAACAGACCAATAGATTCGCCTCATTTTAATTCATTACCTGAGCTTCAGCTCTCTGGCAATTCAGACGATCGCTCTACTCGCTCTGCCCCTCGTCGAGAGGCAAATGTACCGTTGATTTCGTCCATTGACCGTTCTCGCAGCATTTTGCAGACGCTTGCGCCCAGAGCAGGATCGCAAGCTGCTCTCGCTACCCCCCTGTCTATCGCAGCCTCATCTGTAAGCAGTAGCCCATTTTCCAGCTCCCTTTCGACGGGTAGCGTCCCCCTCTCTGCCTTGCAAACTTTGAATAATGTATCGATCGGGTTGGACGGTGCTTGGATTAATCCAGGCGGAACCTATGTAGCAAACCTGGTGCTGGAAAACTATAGCGATCGCACCTTTGGTTTTGTGCCTCTGTTTGCCGAGGTTAGAGATGCTGGTGGTCAGGCAGTGCAGTCTAGGATTTTGCTGCGCGGCGTTCAAGATGGCATGGTCGAACCTGGCAGCAAGTTGAGAGGGCAGCTATTTCTACTGGATCGCCGCTGGAAAAACTCTGGCGGACAAAATCTGACGCTAGTTATTCGAGAAGGCACGAGCGGCAGCCGCAATTTTTATCTCCCCTTCTAACAATCTCTGGGAAGACTCATAGCATTACGTAATTGAGTTATAAAAAGGGCGTTGCTAGTTTTAGGAATGCTTTAAAAAGCAGGGTCGCGACGCGACCCTGCTTTTTATCCACAGAGCTAGTAATTTAGAGAGCTAGATGCCTAGCGCCAGAAAGCATATGGCTTGCGGCCTGCTTGAGCAAATCTGCCTTATCAGTTTGTTCCCAGGGAAGGTCTAGGTCGGTGCGCCCAAAGTGACCGTATGCCGCCACATCTTGGTAGAACCGCCCGCCCCGTTCCGCCGGGAGGGTGGTTAAACCAAAGGTTTGAATGATACCTGCTGGACGCAGCTCAAAGTGCTTTTTCACCAGATCCAGAAGGCGATCGTCGTCAATTTTTCCGGTGCCAAAGGTATCCACCATGATGCTGACGGGACGAGCTACGCCGATCGCATAGCTAAGCTGCACCTCGCATTTATCTGCCAACCCTGCTGCCACAATGTTCTTGGCTGCATAGCGACAGGCATAGGCAGCACTCCGATCCACCTTTGTAGGATCTTTGCCCGAAAAAGCGCCGCCGCCGTGGCGTGAATAGCCGCCGTAGGTATCTACAATAATTTTGCGACCCGTTAGCCCTGAGTCACCTTGAGGCCCTCCAATGACAAACTTGCCTGTGGGGTTGACCAGAAAGCGCGTTTGACTATCTGGCTTGATGGCAATATCTTCAAAAACAGGCAGCGCTACGGCTGTCCATAAATCTTCTCTGATTTTGCTTTGCACG
The DNA here is from genome assembly GCF_059504425.1 of Drouetiella sp. Classification (NCBI taxonomy): domain Bacteria; kingdom Bacillati; phylum Cyanobacteriota; class Cyanophyceae; order Oculatellales; family Oculatellaceae; genus Drouetiella; species Drouetiella sp. Next base: position 103,335 of record NZ_JCACIN010000111.1, on the reverse strand, counting down.
GCAGCCGTATCAGTGATGCTTCCAATAGCTTCCGTATGCTGAGTAGATACCAAAATTGTATCAATGCCTACAGGCTTGCCATCTTCATAAATGACGGTTACCTGAGTTTTGCCATCGGGTCGTAAGTAAGATAACTGACCCGTTTTGCGGACAGCTGCCAGCTTACGAGACACTCGATGTGCCAAGCTGATAGGCAAGGGCATCAGTTCAGGCGTCTCGTTGCAGGCAAAGCCAAACATCAAGCCCTGGTCGCCTGCGCCGATCGCATCTAGCTCCTCTTCACTTTTTTGTTCACGGGTCTCGTGAGCTTTGTTAACACCTTGAGCAATGTCCGCAGACTGCTCATCAATTGCCAGCAAAACAGAGCAGCTATTGGCTGAAAAGCCGTTTTCGGAGTCGGTATAGCCGATTTCCGCAATTTTTTTTCGCACCAGATTAACAAAGTTAACCTGTGCCGAGGAGGTAATTTCTCCAGTCACAAGCACCAGACCTGTATTGACAACGACCTCAGCTGCCACGCGACTGCTGGGGTCGAGGGATAGTAAAGTATCGAGAATGGTATCTGAAATCTGGTCACAGATCTTGTCTGGATGACCTTCTGTAACGGATTCGGATGTAAAAAGATAACGACGAGCCAAGGAGATAACCTCGCTTTATTCTAGACGGCTGAGATAGATAGAACTTCTTGGAGAATGCATCCCTGCATATCAAATCTGCTGCTTCCAGTCAATGTGAAATACGCCCAAGAAGTCCATAATGAAAGGGCGGCTAGTTCTGGAGAATATCACACTTCTAATTTGTTTAAGGTAAACCAAGGATGTGGGTTGTACCAAATTGTATATGGAGTGAGTAAAGGATTTTTCTAGGTTAGGACTTCAATCTGAGCAAATTTCTCGATTTGCACGTCAGCTTGGCTCAAGCTAACGGCTGTAGACCAGCCTCCGGTAAATCCAATAAAGCCGATCGCCCCTAAATTACGAGCCACCTCAACATCCGTTGCAGCATCGCCCACAACTACAACCTCCTCTGGCGTCACTTCTAAAAAAGATAGAATTCTCTGAAGCAGAACAGGATCGGACTTACTTCTATACCCGTCAACGCCAAGCTGAATTTGAATATGGGGTGCGAATTGATAAGCCTTGGTAAAAGCCTCAACTTGATGCGTGCTATCAGCAGATAAAACAGCTATCTTCAAGCCTTTTACCATTAGGGTTTCCAAGAGCTGTGCAGCGCCTTCGGTTGGCGGAGTCTGCTCCGCCTTACAAAGCGAGTGCTTGTCCGCCTCGCTAAAGGCTGAGCGGACAATACTCAGAGATTCTACCCAGCCACGTCCAGTTTCGGCGACATAGGCGGCGGCAGCAACCTCATTCTCTTGGCGGGTACCCACTGCCGTCAATCCAGCTGGATCGATGCGATCGCCCTCTATCCCAAACGCCATCAGCAAAGGCTCCTGAACGCCAGGAATTTGAGCATCAATGAGGCGCGATCGCCGTTGAGCTAAATTGCGCAAAAAGGCTTCAGAGTTCGCCAAAGTTCCATCCTTGTCAAACAGAATGGCTCGGACGTTATTAAATTGGGTACCTTTACAGCGAATAGTTGCCAAAATTCTGAGTTTTTCCTGAGTTCTCTTTGCAGCAAACCCCAGCTATCTATAGAACTGCAAAAAGGAGGAGGATTCCCTTCTCCCTCTGCTTTAATCTACAGGTAGACGCGATGATTAACGCAATCATCGCGCATTACGCCTCCAGTTTATGCTCTGACTCCAGTTCGACCTCATCAACCGAGTCAACTCCATCGACTGACTCATCTACCTCAACGAGTGCATCCACATCAACCAATGCATCTTCATCAATTGACATATCCACATCGACTGGCTCTTCCGCCTCTTCCATAGCGCTAGGAATATCCAGTTCCTCATCCAGAACCTCTTCCTCTACCGCAGCTTTGGGCTGTGACTGCTGCAACATCCGTTCGCGATACTTTGCAGCCATTTCCTCAGCTTTGTCGTAGACAACCTGTGGATTCTTCACCATATCGCCAGGTTCAGGCTCTAGCTGCTTGGTCGAGAGTGAAATCCGTCCGCGCTCGGCATCTAGGTCAATAATCATCACTTTGACTTCATCGTTGACATTGAAAACGCTGTGAGGCGTATCAATGTGGTCATGAGAAATTTCAGAGATGTGCAGCAGACCGCTAACGCCGCCTATATCGATAAAAGCACCATAGGGCTTAAGACCGCGTACTGTACCAATCACAACCTCGCCGACTTCCAATCGGTTCATCTTGCGCTCAACCAGCGCACGACGATGGCTCAGAACCAGACGGTTACGATCTTCATCAACCTCCAGGAATTTCAGCGGCAGATCTTCTCCAACCAAATCTTCCTTGGGCTTGCGAGTGCTGATATGAGAGCCAGGAATAAAGCCTCTTAATCCTTCAATCCGCACAAGCGCACCGCCACGGTTTGTAGCGAATACAGCAGAGCGCACAGTAGCATCTTCAGCTTGCAGCTGCCGCACTCGTTCCCAAGCGCGCATATACTCGATGCGGCGAATGGACAGCGTGAGCTGACCGTCTTCATTCTCATCGGTCAAGATGAAGAACTCGCGAGTTTCGTTAGATTGCAGAACTTCTTCAGGTGTGTCTATTCGGTTGATAGACATCTCCTGGATAGGGATGTATGCAGCCGTTTTGGCACCAATATCAATCAGAGCGCCCCTTGGCTCAATGCTAAACACCGTCCCGGCTACAATGTCTCCAGGACTAAAATGATAGTCATATTTGTCTAGGAGAGCAGCAAAATCTTCGTGGGTAAAACCAATATCTGTTAATTCCTGATTGACCATGCGATGTGTTTCCTAGTGGCGATCTCCGTAGTAGTAGTTGTCAATTTCGGCGCGTAACCCCTGCGAACTTAATAGCACACAGCCTTGCACGACTAATTGCATCAATGCTGCCCGAGAAAATTTAAGCCTTACTCAATTTTTCAGACCTTAGAAGAACCATGATAACTTAATTTTGGTCGCGATCAAATCCTTCCTTAAGAGAAGACTCCTTTAGTCTTAAGAAACGAGGGGTTGATAAAGTTTTACCTGAAAGCTTGATTGGCAACCTTGCTAGCTGGCGCGAGACTTGCTCTCTAAGCATCTCTTAAACATCTGCCTCTACCTGACCATTCCCATTGGAACCACAGCCATCTGGCTATCGGGAGCAGAATCTGCTAGTTGGGTAGACTCCTTCAGGTGATTTAAAGTTTCCACAAAATCACGGATGCCTCGAAACTGCTTATAGACTGAAGCAAAGCGAATGTAGGCAACTTCATTCAATATGCGCAGATGGCTCAGAACCAATTCGCCAATCTCGCTGCTGGAGACTTCCCGAACCGCCCGTTGCTGAAGCTCAACCTCAATTTCATCCACAATATTTTCTAGCTGCAGGGGAGAAATTCCGGTTTTTTCGCAGGCCCTTACCATTCCCCGCAAGACTTTTGAGCGATCGAACGATTCTCGATCGCCGCTGCGTTTTACGACAACGATCGGCACAAATTCAATCCGCTCGTAGGTCGTGAAGCGGTGGGTACATTGCAAGCACTCTCGCCGCCGCCGTACGCTATGACCAGACTCGGCTGAACGCGACTCCAAAACCCGGTTATCTGGACATTGGCAGACTGGACAGCGCATACAGCAACACCCTCCGGGGATTTAAACATGCTCAAAGAGAATCACTGCCTTTTAAGGCGCGATCCTCATAACCATCATACTGCAATTGCGGATTGCCGTTAAAAATTGCGAACTGTGGTTAAAGGGCGATCGCTCCCTAGGTGCAATGAGGCAAAAGCGAAGTGCGCAGCACCTTTTAGTACCGCGCACTTCATTCACTTAGCACTTGATTCACTTAGCTCTTGCTTCGCTCAGAGAGCGAAGCTCAAAAAATTAGTCTTTGGTAATGCGGGGGGGTTCACGGAAGGCGATCGCAAAAAACAAAACACCAATTCCCAATGTCAGTACCAAAATGTAGGCAACAGCTTCCATAATCAGAAATCCTCGAAGACGAGTATGAACATTTCTTAAATCTTCGTAACCGACCTAGATTCAGCAGAAGCTCAACAAGCTTTAAGAACAGATCTAGCAGACCAGCTTCTCAGCCGCGCTAGATCTCTCTTACTCCCTAAGATAACTTAGATTGCTTCCTTACGTCGGGTTGTCTTATCGCCCAACTTCTGGAAGTAGCCCCATTCCACTTGCTCTTCAGAAAGGTCAGGGTCAATACCCGCAAACACGTCTCTGAACAGCGTCCGGGAGCCATGCCAGATATGCCCGAAGAAGAACAGCAGCGCAAAGCAAGCATGTCCGAAGGTAAACCAGCCCCGAGGACTCGTGCGGAATACCCCGTCTGAACCTAGTGTTTCGCGATCGAACTCAAAGGGTTCACCCAACTGAGCCTTACGCGCAAAGCGCTTGACTAAAGCCGGATCGGTAAAGACTTGACCATCTAACTTACCGCCATACAAACTGGCTGTCACCCCGGCTTGCTCAAAGCTGTACTTAGATTCTGCACGGCGGAAAGGAATGTCAGCTCGGATGATTCCGTCGCTGTCCACCAAGACAACCGGGAATGTTTCAAAGAAGTTTGGCATTCGACGAACTGTTAGTTCGCGCCCATCAGAATCTTTGAACACGACATGGCCATCCCAGTCCTGAGCAATGCCATCACCCTGCACCATTGGACCTGTTCTAAACAAGCCGCCCTTTGCTGGGTTGTTGCCAATGTAGTCGTAGAACGCCAGCTTCTCAGGAATAGCAGACCAAGCTTCGGAAAGACTAGCTCCATCTGCCACACTCGCCTGAACGCGGCGGGTGATTTCTTTCTGATAGTAGCCGCTATCCCACTGATATCGGGTGGGACCGAACAGTTCAACAGGGGTTTCCGCGCAGCCATACCACATGGTGCCAGCGACCACAAAGGCGGCAAAAAATACCGCAGCGATACTGCTAGACAGAACCGTTTCAATGTTACCCATCCGCAAAGCCCGGTAGAGGCGCTCAGGCGGACGAACCGTGAGATGGAATAGACCCGCAATAATGCCAACGATTCCGGCAGCAATATGATGGGCAACAATACCGCCCGGATTAAAGGGATCAAATCCTTCAGGTCCCCAGGCAGGGGCAACTGGCTCGACGTGACCCGTTAACCCATAGGGATCAGACACCCACATACCGGGGCCGAATACGCCCGTGAGATGGAATGCGCCAAATCCAAAGCAGAGCAAACCCGATAGAAACAGGTGAATCCCAAACATTTTGGGCAAATCCAGAGCAGGTTCGCCTGTGCGAGGATCTCTGAACAGCTCTAAATCCCAATAGACCCAATGCCAGCAAGCTGCCAAAAACAGCAGACCTGACAGAACAATCTGGGCGGCAGCCACGCCTTCAAACGACCAGAAGCCAGGATTGACTCCTGTTTCGCCAGTGACGCTCCAGCCAGCCCAGGAGTCAGTCACGCCAAGGCGCGCCATGAAGGGCATGACGAACATACCCTGTCGCCACATAGGATTTAGAACCGGATCGCTAGGATCAAAAATAGCTAGCTCGTAGAGTGCCATTGAGCCAGCCCAACCTGACACAAGAGCAGTATGCATCAAATGTACAGAGATTAGCCGACCTGGATCATTCAGGACGACTGTGTGTACGCGGTACCAGGGTAGTCCCATTGACTACGCTCCTCCTAAATGAATAAATTTCAACGATTCCTTCAGCCTTTTATTAAGGTGCCTAATACTGGTTAGACTACCAGATTAAGGAGCATTACATCCGATGCGATCGCCTGTCATTCATCTGTTTTGTCGTCATCACGGTGACTTGAAGCAGATAGAAATCCGAACCTTGTGCAGTTTGGCTGTAAGCTTGTAAAAATGAAAGTGTATAAAGAAGTGTAACCAGTGTGAGAGGCGATTGCAAGCACTATGCAAACAGGCTCCAAAGAAGAATTTCAGCAAGGCTCAGAACCCGAATTGAGTCAGCCAATTGAACCAGCCGATCCCACAGTTGAGCTATCTGCCGCGTCCCCAACTAAGCCAATGTCCTGTATTACGTTTGTTAAAGAAGATAAAGTGGCGTTTGCAGCAGAGGGAGCCAACCTTCGTTTCAAGGCTCTGGAGAATGGTATCGACCTGTACACCTTCATGGGCAAGATGATGACCTGTGGCGGCTACGGTCAATGTGGCACCTGCGTCGTCGAAATTGTTGAGGGTATGGAAAATCTCTCTCCGAGAACTGAGGTTGAGGATCGTAAGCTCCGCAAGAAGCCTGACAATTATCGGCTAGCCTGTCAGGCACTGGTGCAGGGAGCCGTGAGCGTGGTGACGAAGCCAGGCAAGTAGGCTGGGTTACTCGTTTTGTCCAAGTTGAGAGGTATTCTTAATCTTGGGAGTGTTTTGAATTCATTTCGGTAATTCAGTTATGCGAGGCTGATTCTAATGCAAGTTAATGATCTAGGGTTTGTTGCAACTATTTTGTTTGTTCTGGTTCCTTCTGTCTTTCTACTCATTCTTTACATTCAGACTGCTAGCCGCGATGGGACAAAATCCTAGTCTGAGGGCAATAACTAAAGTGAAGCGCTGGGGAAATTTCTCAGCGCTTTTTTGTGGCGACTTTGCGGCGACTTTGCGGCGATCGCCCAAAACCACAAAAAAAGGATGGAAAAGCTCCACCCTTAACAAACCGCATATTAAAGAAATCAGCGTCTAAACACTGTTCAGATTTTAGGAATCAGATTTTAGGAATCGTAGGTCTTTTTGCCAGTAAACTTGACCGCAGCTGGTTGAGGGTTGCTGCCAATATTACGGGCGACTGCATTCACCTTCTCGCGTCCGGCATTCACCTTTTCAGGGAAAACGCCGTCTGCTGGATGCAGGTACTGAATTTCACCACTGGGATAAACCCGGTAAATCTTGAAATCCTCGATTCTGGGCTTAAATTTGGTGCGGAGTTGACCGCCAAGAGCCAAACACTGCTCTTTGCGTGCTAAATACAGCAAGTTTTCACCTTGCCGCATAATGGCCGCACCACCTGTGGGCATTTCAAACACCTGTTCCTTAGAACTGGTCCAGGTGATCGCGTACTTTTCTTCTTCTTCGGCCTTGCTGAGGAGTCCGCCAGTGCTACCGCCAAACAAAGGCGTTTGTCCAGTAAGAGTTTCTGCCATGGATGTTTCTCTGAACATTTTTCAGGAATCCTACCATCGTGCCTGACCCCCGATCGCGACTTTGCTCTGAACTGTAACAGTTCTTCGTGAACAATTTTTTGAATCTGCTTCTGGGGAGTGAGGAGCATATCCAGAGAGAAATAGTCTCTCTTTAAATTTGTTATTCGCTGTTACTTTTTATTACTCAAAGTAAGGCATGAGTTGCAGCGAACCTAAGCCCAAATCTTCAGATGAAACCGATCGCGCCTCAAATAGCGCCAGCATATCGGCAAACTCAGGATTTCCTTTAGATGCGCCTGTGAAGCCTTTGGCAATGACTAATCCGCAATATCCCTTAACCTTTTTGCAGCGTTGATCCCACTTTTTGCGAGCTTGAATGTGAACTGGATCTGCCTCTAAAAATTCTCCAAACAGATGCATTTCGCCATTCTCAGTTTGCAGAATGCCAAGATCGTAGCGATCGCCCGAAATCGGATCTTCGCCAGGATTAAAGCAAATTGCTTTTAAGCCGCCAGAGGCTTTGAGGGCATCAATTAACGCTATGGCTTTGGGACGAGAGGTTTGAATCAAAATCACTGGAAAGCCATCGCCGCCTTTGGAGAACGTCACCTCTAAACTTTGATGAAACTTAACGTTAGTTCGTAGAACGTCTAACGTGTCCCAAGGCATTGCCCCTAGACTGTAAAACGAGTCTTCGGGAATCAGATCGCTACGTAGAATAGGCGATGCATCTACTTCCCACCCGTCCGCTGTGTCAGACGCAGCGGACATCTCAAACAGCTCTTCGGCGATCGCAGGTAAGGTGCAAACCTTGACAGAAATTTTTTGAGTCGGCTCCTTGGGATCGGGAATGCGATAGCGACTTTGAATTGACGGAAAATCTTCGGCAAGTTTAGAGAGGTGCTGCCGACAGAAACGATGCAGTGCATCCAGCGCCACCAACGCCACACGGGCTTCCTCCTCATAAAGCACAGGGCGCATTCCCTCTAGCGGATGCAAATTGCCAAAGGCGGGATACACGCCTGTTTCGGCAAAGAAATTGGCAAATTCGCTAGGGCGATCGTCTTCCTCCCAATCCTCTTCGTTTTGGTCAAAGGTAACAAATAGGCAGTCTTGCTCTAGAAAAGCAGATTCTAGATCTTCTGCTTCCTCTCCCGCCAACAAAACCTGCTGCCGAAACTTTTTTAAGGAGTCTAGCGATCGATACATCAGCAGCCCATATTCTACGCCCAGCATCCCCAAAATCGAGACATAGAGAGTGCCGACATCGCTATAGTTCAGCTCAATCGAGATAATTTTCTCTTCGTCGAGAGTTTCCCACGGGGCGTCGCGCCAAATCTGGCGGGTGATTTCTGCCATCGGCTGAATGTATTCGTCTGGCAGCTCTGGCGGACGAGTTTGCAACATCCCTTGCAATCCGTCAAAAAATTCATCAATCAGCGGTAGTTCAGGCGCGTACTCGACTACGATATCGAGATCCTGCAAGACCCCACGCAGAAAAAATTGCAGCTCTCGATCGCAGACAATAATTCTCTGAGGTCGAGCAGGCATGGCAGAGCCGTGAGGAAATTCCATGGCCTGAAGCAGCGTACGAACGATCGCCTCTTGCCCCACATCTGAAGGTGCCATATCCATAGCACGGACTAGCCCCTCGGTGCCATCCATCCAGATGATGCAGTTCCCGCGATCGCTGAACTGAGATTCTATACTGGCAGCCATTCCAGACATTAAGCCAGATGCCATTCCAGAGCCTAAGCCACCTAAACCAGATGCCAAGGCTCGGCAGTCGCCCTCCCAAATGCTAGGAACCTGACGCAATTTCTTGAGCCGCCGACGGGTAGTGCCACTGAGAGCAGTCATAGATAAAGTTGACGCGCGAAATGCGGTGATTCTGAACGGAGTAATTCTACTGATGCTAATGCAATCCTGACGGCTTGAGGGCAAAACCTGAAGATGAATCCGCTACTATCAGAGTAGAGATCAGCGAAATAGTGGGAGCTTTAAACACAAATGACCCAGGCAACTCAACAGACAACTCAGCCGCAACAGCGCGGAATCTTGATGTCTGATAACGCTCTACGCCATGTCCTAGCGCTACGGGATAAACAGGGCAAAGATTTATGCCTACGGGTGGGCGTTCGTCAGGGAGGCTGTTCCGGCATGTCTTACATGATGGACTTTGAAGACCCTAGCAATATCCAAGCAACTGACGAAGTGTACGACTACGAAGGCTTTAAGGTGATTTGCGATCCTAAGAGCATGTTGTATCTGTATGGGCTAATGCTGGACTACAGCGATGCCCTGATTGGCGGTGGGTTTCAGTTCACCAATCCCAACGCTAATCAAACCTGCGGCTGTGGCAAGTCTTTTTCGTAAAGACCGATTCTTCCTAACTAAACTCGGTATTTTGGATTAAGATTTGTTCCCAACTTTGGGAATGACTGAGCTAAAAGATGGGGCTGAGTGCTGTATTTGCGGTACTCTGATAGACCGTGACGTTTTTTAATCGATGGCTATGACTGAAGAGGTTTCTGTTGAGGATCTGTTTGATCAGGGTTTGGAGCGCTATCAGGCAGGTGAGTCTGTTGAAATTTTGCTGCCGCTGTTTAAAGAAGTGTGCGATCGCGCTCCCAAAACCAGTTCGGCATGGACTTGCTTAGCATGGCTCTACTTACTAAGTGACAAACCCCTTCAGGCAGTTAAAGCGGCTCAGAAAGCGGTAAAGCTGAACCCTCAAGACCCTCAGGCGCGAGTAAATTTGGCGATCGCCATGCTAGAAACTGACCAGAAAGGCGTGCGGCAGCACATTGAGTTAGCGGGCCAGATCATCATGGTGTCACCTGAGTTAAACGATGAGCTGAAGCAAAATTTTGAAGATGGATTAAGCAGAAAGCCAGACTGGAAAAGTCTAAACCGCGTAAAATCGTGGCTCTTTGAGGGGAAATAACTTAAAACTTCATCTCTAAAAGTAATTCTCTCTTAGTAAGTTAATGTTTGCTTAGTGCCTCAGCGGTTGATACTGCTGAGGCACAGGTTTTAAAGTCAGAGAATTGCGATCGTGTTTTTTTATGTATCCTATCTCACTATTTCGCAAGTATTTTTAACAGAAGGATCAGAAATCGAATGATAAGATTTGGTGAAGTCAGAGATTAGCTATGCTGATGGCTAATTTTTTTATCAACCATTTTAATATTGAAGGAGCTGGAGTCTATGCAAGGTCATATCGTTGATGTCAAACCAGATACTCGTAACCATAAGGGCTTTTTCATTGATCAAGGAGAATACAAATTCATGGGCGTTGATCAGTCTGGTTGGGCACTGATTTGCGTTGATGATGTATCTTGCCACTATATAGATCCAGATAATATAGAAAGCCTTGAAGAGCTGGTAGCAAGCTAGTTCAGCAGTTTTTTTCAAGTTTTAATAAGATTTTGTGGCTGTTCCTGATTGATGGTACAGCCATATTTTTTGATAGTCTAGATAGCATTAGCAACTATACGATTTTGGATAATGAAAGATAAATTTTTAGAGTGGTTGAACCTCGCTTTAATGGCGAATTTATTCCTAGTTTTGTTTAGCTTTTTTTGGCTGGCGATCGCTGTTATGGGTCACTCGTTTGGCATTTCGCTAGGACTCGATCTCTGGTATAAGCTCTGGGAACCTGTATTCACACCCGCGATCGGCATTTTAATGGGGGGCGCCATCTTGAGCGGCGTGGCAAGCTGGGTTAGACAACGCTTAGAGGATCGTCAGGCTCAATAGCAATCAAGATCAACAACAATCAAGACTAAGAATGACCAAGGCAGGAATCACTCAGATAGCTGAGGCAGTCCGGAACTTTTTGAGTCCTGAAAGGTCTGAGTGGACAACCTACATTGAATCTTTGAAGTAGCATGAATCTTTGATGGGATGATTCTTGATCTTCAGTGAGCAGCCTGTAAGCAGGCGAGACATCACGGTAAGATTTTACAGGAAAGTTTATAGACAGTCTGAACTCATACTGGCTCTCTAGCTTTTGCTCTGACCAGCCTAACTACCCCCAACACCTGGATGATCGATCTGATCTGTGAGAGCCAAGAATCTCTACCTGTTCCTGTATTACCTTCTGTAGGGAGTGAGCCTTCTTCAGACAGGCGAGGCGATCGCATTCTAGCCGCCATTGATGTGGGCACAAACTCGATCCACATGGCGGTAGCAAGAATTCAACCCAGTATTCCTGCTTTCACCATTGTTGCCCGCGAAAAAGCGACGGTGCGGCTGGGCGATCGGGACAAGACCACGGGGTGCCTGACGCGAGAAGCGATCGATCGAGCCATTGAGGCGCTGAAGCGCTGCAAAGAAATTGCCAAAAGCCTGAATGCTGAGGAAATTGTGGCGGTTGCGACTAGCGCTGTGCGGGAAGCCCCCAACGGCAAAGATTTCTTGCGTGAGATTGAGCGAGAAACGGAGCTAATTGTAGATCTAATTTCGGGTCAGGAAGAAGCCCGTCGGATCTATCTGGGTGTGCTGTCGGGCGTAGAGTTTGGCAATCAGCCCCATGTGATTATTGATATTGGCGGCGGCTCTACAGAGCTGGTTTTGGGCGATGGGCATGAGCCGCGAACGCTCAGCAGCACCAAGATTGGGGCAGTTCGGCTGACCTCAGAAATGGTCAACACTGACCCGATCAGCAATAGCGAGTTTAACTATCTACAAGCCTACGTGCGGGGAATGCTGGAGCGATCGGTCGGCGAGTTGCGGGCGCAGATCCAGCCCGGTGAAGAAATCCACATGATTGGAACTTCTGGGACGATCGCTACCCTCGCCACGATCCATGCCCGTGAGAAGCTGGGAGTGGTTCCGGCTCCTCTCAATGGCTATCAGTTTAGTTTGCCGGATTTACGTGAAATTGTTAGTCGTCTGCGGAAGCTCAACAATGCCGAACGTGCGGTAATTCCGGGTATGTCCGATCGCCGCTCTGAGATCATCATGGCTGGGGCGATGATTTTGCAAGAGGCAATGGCGCTGCTGGGTCTGGAAAACATTACTATCTGCGAACGCGCCCTCCGGGAAGGCGTAATTGTGGACTGGATGCTCACCCACGGCTTAATTGAGGATCGCTTGCGGTTTCAAGGCTCTGTGCGGCAGCGCAGCGTGATTAAAATTGCTCATAAGTATCAGGTGAATCTGGCGCACAGCGAACGCGTGGCAAACTTTGCCCTGAGCTTGTTTGACCAAACCTCAAAGATTTTGCATCCGTGGGGAACTGCTGAACGAGAGCTGCTGTGGGCAGCGGCAATTTTGCACAACTGTGGTCACTTCGTCAGCCATAGCGCTCATCACAAGCACTCCTACTATCTAATTCGCTATGGCGATTTGCTGGGCTATACGGAAGTAGAGATCGAAACGATCGCCAACCTAGCCCGCTATCACCGTAAGAGCACCCCCAAGAAAAAGCACGATAGCTATCGCAACATCACCAGCAAGAAACATCGCCGCGTGGTGGATCAGCTTAACCCGATCCTACGGCTGGCTGTGGCGCTCGATCGCCGCCAAATTGGCGCAGTCCAGCACGTTCGCTGCGACTATAATCAGGTCGCTCAAGAACTGCATCTGCATCTGCAAACCGATCGACCGGACAATGACTGCGCTCTAGAACTCTGGAGTTTGGATCTGAAGAAGCTCGCTTTTGAAACGCAGTTTGGCGTTAAATTAGTGCCAGTACTGGATGCTGTAGCTGCTGTTGTTTAGATTCTCACCACGGAGATTTTTGACATTGCTTAATTTGGGTATGAGTTTTTTGAAAAGGTGGCAGAGCGACCCTTTCAAAAAACTCATACCTGAAATCAGTAACACCAATTTTTCTCGGCATTGCGTCCTCAAAGTCCACAGTACGGACGAGAGAATGCAGAATGAGAAGGTAGGAGTCATAAAAGACAGCGATCGCCTCAATTCCAATTGGCGTTACCTTAGGTTAAAACACTTGCTAAATCGCCTGAGTAAAGCCCTCTAATGCCGCATGTGCCTGTGGAGTATTTGTATCGGCTAGAGCAAATTCAGTCTCCCGAGCGCAGATTAGTGGGAGATAAAGCGTTTTACTTAGGATTGCTCAAACAGCAGGGTTGCCCTGTGCTTCCAGGCATCGTGGTTTCGGCTAAAATGCTTCAGGCGTTTCTGGAAAAGATTGCTTGGCAGTCTCCAATGCTGACCGACTTACCTCACTCTTCGCTACATGTGAATGTGGAACAGCCTCAGCAGCTCCAGCTTGTGACTCGGCAGATTCGGCAAGCTATTTTGTCTAGTGAGGTGCCTGAAGAGTGGCTGGTGGCGATCGCATCGGCTGTCCAAGACTGGAGACTAGAGGAGAATCGATCCGGGAGAAATTTACTAGCAGAAAGTTCAGCCCTGATTTTTCGCCCCTCATTTACGCTGCAAACCCTAGATGCCACCGTTACCCATCGCACTGCCGGATTGCTGGAGTCACATCTGTGCGGCTGGAGTCAGGATGCAATCGCCTATAGCCTGAAGCAAACCTGGGCAGAGTTGTTTCGCGCCAGAAGCTTGCTCTACTGGCAGCGTCTAGGAATTCAGCTTCAGCACATTAACTTAGCTGTGCTAATCCAGCCCATTGGAGCGGCGATCGCTTCAGGAGATATGCAGATTTCCCCTGACTATCTAGATATTCGAGCCACTTGGGGGCTGGGACAGGGATTGATAAACGGCGAAGTCATCCCCGATCGCTATCGCATTCATCGGCAGACTGGATCTCAAACGCAGTCTTTAGGCAGTAAATCATATGCTTACACAATCTCTCTGTCGGAGAATCTGTTGGAGAATTTGTCTGCCGCTCACTATATCCGACTGACTACTGAGGATAGTGGATCTTCTGCTCAGTATGCCCTTACAGAAGACCAGCTTCAAAGCCTGAAGCAGCTCGCTGGGCAAGCTACCGTCAATCTGGCATCTGCTGCCAGCCTAGAATGGACGCTCTGCAAACTGCCCAAACAGCCGCCAGAACCTTACATTACTCAGGCAATTCCGCAGCTAACGATTGATCTAGACGAGGAAGGTCAGAAGACCGCAGCATCTGCTCATTTAGTAACTGTGCCGCCTCACTCATCCTTGCTAACCGGACTTCCTGCTTCTCGTGGGACGATCGCTGCCGTAGCCTGGGTTTGCCAGCCCGGTCAGGTCATTGCCCCAATTCCTAACCAAGCCATTTTGGTTACCTCCATGATTACCCCTGATCAGATTGCAGGATTAAGTCAGGTTGTGGGTATTGTTACAGAGCAGGGCGGTATGACCAGCCACGCGGCTATCTTGGCGCGGGAGCTGAAAATTCCTGCGGTTGTGGGGGTGCATCATGCAACTCAACAGATCAAGACAGGCGATCGGCTTTGGGTGAATGGCGATCGAGGAGAAGTGCGTCGGGTTGTTGGGGAGCAAGAGTTTTTAGACTATCAAGCTAAATCTAAATCTGAATCTAAGCCAGAATTCCTATCGCTCCCTCGTCCCACTCGATCCAAAATCGCGACACAGCTTTGGGTGACACTCAGCCAGTCAGGCTCAATTGCTGAAGCTTCCTGTGCCCTGACCGATGGCGTAGGATTGCTGCGGTCTGAACTGCTTTTGATGGAGGCGTTACAAGATCAGGGGCAGGGCGTGAGCAATCGCATTGCTGCCTTGGTCACGCCATTTGTGGCAGCGTTCTCGCCTCGCCCAGTATTTTATCGATCGCTGGACTTGCGATCGCATGAGTTTCCTAGCCTATCAGAAATCCCGGAAACAAATCCGGTACTGGGAATAAGGGGCACTTTTAGCTATCAGATTAATCCAAGACTATTTGATCAAGAACTGGCGGCATTGCGACAAGTTCAGCAAAACGGTTACAACAATCTCCGTCTGATTTTACCCTTTGTGCGGACTGTAGAAGAGTTTTGTTTTTGTCGTCAACGGGTTGAGCAGGCTGGACTGACTCAAAATCCAGATTTTCAGCTTTGGATTATGGCAGAAGTGCCTTCGGTATTGCTGCTGATGCCAGACTATGTGAGGGCAGGAGTGCAGGGTATCGCCATTGGCAGTAATGATCTAACACAGCTGTTGCTGGGAGTCGATCGCGATCACCCACGGATGCAAACCGCCTTCAACCCCAATCATCCGTCGGTGATGCGGGCGTTTCAGCACCTCATTCAAACAGCTCATCAGCTAGGAATTCCCTGCTCAATTTGCGGTCAGGCGGTTAGTCAATATCCTAAAATCATCGAATCGCTCATTCGTTGGGGAATTACCAGCATTTCGGTCGATTCAGCCGACTTAAGATGGGTGCGTGACGCGATCGCCCTTGCAGAGTCTAAGGCAGAGTCTAAAGCAGGTTTTAAAACTGTGTTGTAACTCCTAAACCAGAGCGAGTTGGACGAATTCTCACCGTTTCAGGCAAGCCAAGCACCTGCTGAATGGGATCTCTACGCTGTCCTGATCTAACAGGACGGTTTTGATTAATCGTTGCTGCTTGCTGACTGAGTTGCTGAGAGCGATCGCCCTTAGCATTCTGTGATGGAACTATTGACGTACCCAATTGTGAAGCTCTGGAAGAAGGCGCTGATTGAACTTCAGGCGCGACAGACCGCCCCACGGATGCACGCGAAGGCACATCTGCCCATGCACTATTGGCTAAAACCAGCGCTGTAGAGGATGACGCTAGTGCAATCAAAGCTGTAAATAATTTCATTGGTTGTCCTGCCCAGAACAGAGAAATTATTTACAGCATAAATAGCTGAAACTTGAATGGCGACCGAATTGCTACCGATATCGCTGAGTCGTCAATTTAAAGGCACTGCTAATTCATAAGTCTGGTTTTCTGGAGGGAACGCTCCCTTCAGAAAACCAGACTTAGAATTATGTCTATCTGCGCTTGGGTCGCTGATCTCGCTTTTCCTGATCTTGACGACGGCGATCGCGCCACTCCAGCGTGGTCAGATAGGCAACACCACCCGTGACGACCACCAAAAGCCCCAGCGCTAAAGTTGCCAGAACCGTAAGAAATATCGTGTCGGCGCTCATGCCTAGGATCTCTGACATACTGTTTCCTGCCGTGAAATACTGAAGCCTATGAACTAAAAGCCGTTACGACCCCAGATCACCATGGAGATCGAGAATGTAAACACGGCTAAAAGTCCTACCCAACCCAAAGACAAAATATCCATAGTTATGACTTCAAAAGTAGCAAGGTTTTTTGTATCTATACCTTCAATCATAATTTAAAGCTGTACCCTTCTTGCCCTACTCTCGATCGCCAGATTGGCTTTCTATCAGCTGCATCCTGGAAGAGTCCGAGCGATGTTTACAAATCGCTAAAGTTAGTAATATAAGGACTCACGAATCAAAAATTGCTTACAAGCCATATTCAGACAGCTTTTACGGCTTTGAGCCTCAGCGATCGGCTTTACTAAATATCTTCTTCTGCAACGATAGTTTATCCTCTAACCGAAACACATTCGTTAGGCTGGACGTACATCATCATTCCGCACTTCATCATGTCTGCACTGACGACCTCTCAACGCCTTAACTGGAAGACGATCGCCCTCTGCGCTCTGGCTTTCTGGTTCAGCGGTAGCCTCCTCCTGGATCTTGTCCTCATGCCCACAATGTATATGACCGGCATGGTAGCTGAGCCAGGTTTTGCAACGGCTGGCTACTCCATGTTCGGGGTTTTTAACCGAATTGAATTGCTCTGTGCAGCGATCGCCCTCACGGGAGTTCTAGCCCTTCGTAGTAGCCATCAGGCGATTGAACATTGGGCTGTGCCTTTGGCGATCGGTCTGCTGGGCATTGTTATGGTCTATACCTATGGGCTGGCTCCAGAGATGAGCGCTTTGGGCTTGCAGCTTAATTTGTTTGAGGTCACTTCTGAATTTCCTGCTCAAATGAACCAGATGCACTTTGAATATTGGGTGCTAGAACTCATGAAGCTCACGGGTAGCGGTCTGCTGTTAAGTCAGCTCTATCGCATAGTCCAGTAGCATCCCAGCATAACGTTAGCAATTACATGAAAGCTACAAATGAGAAAGCTAGAAACGAGAGATGGCTAGCAGTTGCTAACATAGCAATCCACTAGCCATCTTGGGCAATTAGCGGCAACTAGCCCAAGTCTACTTTAAAGATCTTGTTCTTTTCCTCTTCAGCTTTCGGAAGCGTGAGTTTCAGGATGCCGTCTTTGTAGTCTGCTTTTGTGTTGGTGTTTTGAACTCTAGCGGGTAAAGGGATAACACGCTGGAAGGAGCCATAGCGAAATTCTGTGCGCATCATTCCTCTGTCTTCAGTCTTGGCTGATTCTCTGCGTTCACCGCTGATAGAAACCGCATCAGCAGCGACTTGAATATCCAGGTCTTTTGCGGCTATCCCAGGTATCTCAAGACTCAGGTGAATTGAATCAGACGTTTCCTGAAGTTCTGCTGGAGGAGTAAAAGCAGACCGACTGCTTTCCCCATCTGTTGTGGTCAAGCGATCGAACAAACGGTTCATATCGCGTTGCAGGTATTCCATTTCTTGAAACGGTTGCCAACGAATAAGAGCCATAACAATCACCTTTGAACTCGACTTATAGCGTTTACACATCGTTCACCGATGTGCCTTTAGTGTAGTGAAGTCTCAGGATGTATAAGTTCGGTTTACTGGAATAGCATAAGTCGTTTTTTCCGAACAGGGTATGGCGCTGCGCGCTTAGATCCAATGGGTTATTTTTTGAGAGCCGCGCTCCGCGCGGCTCTCAAAAAATAACCTGTCCTAACTCAATCACGTAGTGCCATACTGAGTTAAATCTCAGATTCACGCTCTCACAGCAATTAGCCTTACTGCATTCGATCGATCGTCCGATACTGAATGGCTTCTGCGACATGAGCCGTCTGTAAGTTTTCGCTGCCCTCTAAATCAGCGATCGTTCGTGACACTTTGAGAATGCGATCGGTGGCTCTTGCTGACAGCCCCATTCTGCGAATTGCGTTTTCTAGCAAAATGCGGGTTGCATCCTCTAACCTACACCACTGGCGCAGATGCCGTCCCTGCATCTCGGCGTTGCAATGCAGCGTTTCGTTCTGGAAGCGATCGCCCGCCCTCACTCTTGCCTGCTGCACCCGTAGTCGAATATTTTCTGATTCCTCGCCTAGGCTTTGTTGCGTAATCTCTTCAGGCTTCAGCCGATTTACCGCTACCTGCAAATCAATTCTGTCCATCAACGGGCCTGAGAGTTTTGCCCAATACTGCTCTCGATGCCGGGGCGAACAGGTGCAAGGCTGAACTGTATCGCCAAAATAGCCGCAGGGACAGGGATTGGTGCTGGCAACCAGAGTGAATTTTGCTGGGAAGGAGACCGATTGCCTTGTGCGAGAAATGGTGACATGTCCGTCCTCTAACGGCTGACGCAGAAACTCCAGCACGTCCCGCTTAAATTCTGTCAACTCATCAAGAAATAGAACACCCCGATGTGCCAGCGAAATTTCTCCCGGTCGCGGAAAACTGCCGCCCCCCACCAACGACGGGCCGGAAGCTGAATGATGAGGGCTGCGAAAAGGGCGATCGCTCACCAGAGATCCCTTATCTTTCAGCAGTCCAGCGACAGAGTGAATTTGTGTCACCTCCAGCGCTTCCTCGAAGGTTAGCGGCGGCAAAATTCCCGGCAACCGCCTTGCCAGCATTGTTTTACCACTTCCAGGCGGCCCAACAAAAATCAGGTTGTGTCCTCCAGCAGCGGCTATTTCTAATGCACGCCGAGCTTGAGCTTGACCTTTAACATCCTTGAGATCAAGCCCTTGGAAGCGCGATCGCGCCAGTTCTTCCGCACCATTGATTCGTGTCGGCTGATGGTGGCTGGGATGATTGAGAAAATCTGCCACTTCTGAAAGGTGCTGAAACCCATAAACTTCCAATCCTTCGACTACGGCAGCTTCGCGAGCGTTGTCAATCGGCACAATCAGCCCTTTGATGCCAAGCTGATAGGCTGTGGCTGCGATCGCCACCACTCCTGCAACAGGTCGTAGTCCGCCATCTAAAGAGACTTCCCCTAAGAACAGGTAATCTTCCAAGAGCTGCGGGTTCACTTGTTCAGAAGCCGCTAAAATCCCGACGCTGATAGGCAGATCAAAGCTAGGGCCTTCCTTTCTCAGATCGGCAGGAGTTAGGTTAATGACAATCTTACGCATCGGAAAGGCATAGCTCGCATTTTTCAGCGCTGCCTTCACCCGCTCTCGGCTTTCTTGAACTGCTGTGTCGGGTAAACCTACTACCACAATTCCGGGCAACCCACCTGCAATATCGACCTCTACCCCTACTTTGATAGCATCAATTCCAACTAGGGCGGCGCTCCAAACTTTGGCAAGCATGTTTGTCGTACTCTATGGTGCAGTGCTTTCAGCGTCTAGAGTGCCCAATATAAGATATTGAAACAACAAAAAAGCCCTCAAATTGTTGTTTACAGCCAGAAAGAAGCAATTCTTATCATGAATTTTATTTCAACATGAGGCTTGCTGAGCTAGAAAGCTTCGATCACATAGGAAGGCTACGAGATAGCTTACGATACTTTCTAATCCCGATGAGAGCACGCTAATACCAATTTTCTGTAAGGCTGCACAGAATAATCTCCTTAACTGACTAGGGTTTCAGCTCCTCGTATTTTATGCAGTTTTATATAAAATTAGTATGAGCGGTTCAACTTGCCAATCCTATTTAAGTCACAAGAGAGCTGATACCAGTGATAATATGCTGTTATTGGCAAGGAAACACAAGAGGTGCTTATGAGTTCTTTTTTTAGCGATTGCTTAAAAATTCTAAGAGAAACTTTCAAAAAACCCTTCGACACAACATTACTTGTTCGCTCTAATTCGTCAAACAAAATTAATGTTTACGTAGCTAAAAAAGTGGGCAAGCAGAATAGCCAAGACAGTCAAAACCCAGAAGAAGAGCTTCTGCCACCTCAGAACGAAATTGTCAAAGTTCGTAACTCTGTGTCTATTGGACCTATATTCAAGCTGGCTTTTCTATCAGCCTTAGCCCTAACAATAGTTTCGTTACTCATTGTGACCGCAATCGCTATATTTTCTTCTAATCGTGAATTGTCCGAGTATCAAAAACAGCTCTTCGAAACGTGTTCTACTACTTGGAAAATGGGATTTGGAGCTATTTTAGGACTGATAGGAGGCAAAGCGACCTAAATAGTCAAGTAACTGAATAATGTGAATAAGGTGCTCAAAAATCTACCCAACCAACTTCTGCTCTGGTCTCCGCCTGTATGAATAGTAAGTTTCTCGTTGGGTCCATTAAAATCAATACGATATCTATTGATTAAGTCTCTACCAATAATTGTGACTTCTCCATTCCAAGCTCTTGCTGTTAGTGATATCTCGCACCCGTTGAAAACAACGGTAGTCCAATAATTTCTTACAATTAATTCACCACTTATCCCATTGATTACTTCATTACTCCCAGTTGGTCTAGCTTCAACTTCCTCTAATAAGCCTAGAGGTATGAGTGTTATGCACGAGCCTGTATCCAATAGAGCATTATCAATCAGAACCTTGAACTCAGGGTTTTCAATACTTTTCAGTTCAAGAGCTACATAAGGGACTGATGGGATCTTGGAGTTCACTCTACTGTATGAATAAGTGCTAGTTTTCACTGTGAATTTGTTTAACGAACTACTGAGTACATACAAGAACTGTGAACTCTACCAAACTTTAACAGATTAACGGTGTCCAAATGGTAAATTTGGGTTCTTCTTTAAGAACTTTTCTTACAAATAAAGGTCTTAAACCCATTGTCCCATAAGCAGTTTTCATTAGAGTAGCTTCATCATCGTGACTAAGAAGAACTAAGCCATTTTCAAAAAGAACATATTTGTTAGGATAGTCTTTAACCAGCTCAGGAAGCTTTTCCTTGAAAAGCTTAGATTGATTCTCAAGATAATCCTGCTCTTCTTTGTTTGAATAAGGAAGCTTATCTGAGGAATACGAATGGATAACGCTTCCGCGCACAGCTTGTGTAGTCGATTTGTTTAAAGAACTTACAATAAAGTTCAATTCTTCCATTCTTGATGGGTTGGCAAGCTGATGCACGTAATAACTAGAAGAGCTAGGTTGCAAAGGCTTGTGGACAGAAAGATTTTGATGATCGTGTAGTTTTATCTTGGCTTGAAATCTGCTTATTCCAAAACTCACAGGTGTAATACTTTTACACAATGGTGGAGGGACTTTAGCTTGCTGATATCCTGAAGCTTTACTTGCCAGTTCCTTGTCTGCCAGCGTTCTGATGGTATTAATACCCCACATAGTTGAGCCTTAGAATAGATTAATGACCTAGATGACTTAGTAAAGTTGCTGCTTGGTAATATATTGACGAGTACTGCGTATAAGTTAATTGCTGAATCAGATAAAGCGATAGTATATCGGCTAAAATGTATCCAAAGGCGACATCAAGAGTTTCGTCAAAAAAATCCACATGTCGATGGTCAAAAGATACGAAACCAAAAATTGCTCTGCCTGATTCAGTAGAAATGTTGAAGTGTGATACAAATGCCTCGTCTAACTTACCCGTCTCCAAAGACATAGGGATAACAAGAATAGATTTGTAGCAACTATCTAATGGAGGTTGCATCGTCCTCTGACTATTTCCCTCAACTACAACTATTTCCTTCCAACATTCACGCCAAGCCCTACTTGCATCATCTATTTCGTCGTCGTACAAGAAAGAGTTTCGGAAATCTGACTTGTTAAACTCTAGAACCTTCTCTTTGATAAGCCTTACATTTTGATATCCCCCGTTCTCAACACTTTCCGGAATATCATTACAAATAAAGTAGTCTGCACCTGCTGCAATTTTTTCAAATGCTGTATTGCCATCAGTAGATATGTTTAAGCTTTGAATTTGAAGTTCTGGGCGGCGAAATAAAACCACGAGCTGGTCGCCCGCAATGACTTTTACACAGACCCTTGGTAGTACAAACGATCTATCTTTAAAGAACTTCGCTACATAATCGAATGCAACCTCACAGGCGTCTTTGAACGTAGAGTACAAATACTGTTCTAACTGGCTCAAACTGTCAGCTAGCTTTTTTCCCAATACTCTCTTATCAGGGATAAGTGGAGGATTTGTCAGTTTCTTAATATTTTCTTCATTTCTGCCCACTATGCCTTCTAAATGCATCAGGCATTCCTTCACATCTTTGTGCCTTTCGCTTGCAATAAAAGTATGCTGCGATAGCCTAAGTTGGTTCTCGCTAATAAACTCATTCAGAAGAGCGAGAAGTTCACTTGTAGAAATGGTCATACAGTATACAGTGCTTGGTTTTCTCAAAGGCTTTGCGCAAAGTACGTGGATTTTAGGCGAAGTACACAATCTCAAGACTCTAGCTGTTAAAAATAACACAGAGCTAAAGTGCGTATGAGAAAATCCCTATATGTTCCCCATGAATTGGACAATAATCCTACATTAAAAATAACTTTGACTTCTGAGGATAATTATACAGAATACCAATCTGACTTTATCTGTATGGGAGTATGCCATAGTATACAATTATTTTTCCCTCTATAGAAAATTTAAACAAAGCATGACCACCATACAGCAAGCATTACAGCGATTTAATTATAAGTAATAGGTGATTATGTTCTCCCCTATTGTAGTTTCCAATGGGCATCAGGCATCGGGCATTAGGCTGTCCTTATTTTGATACCAATCCAATCGACTGCTTCTGGGAGTACCAATATGCTTACAACTGATCTCAGACTGCTATCTTAAGGACACTTCGCTCAAAAACAGGTAATCTTCTTGTCGCTGTGCGACAAATCCCGTTAGTTCACCTGCAATATCGACCTCTACCCCCACTTTGATGGCATCAATTCCGACTAGAGCGGCACTCCAAACTTTTGCAAGCATATTCTTTCGTTGTGCGCTTCGGCACAGGGCTTTCAGTGGCTAGAGTGCCCAATGCAAAAGGATGAAGCAACAAAAGGATAAAGCAACAAAAAAGCTCTCGAACTGTTGTTTACAGCCAAAGAGCTTCAAGCACTCATCGCAAATTTGAGAAGGTCAATCAATTTGCTCAAACCATGGCACTACAACAGGTCGCAAGGACAACATTGAAATGCTAAATCATTCTGGGCGAGCAGAGTTACTGTACCTACTCTCCCCTTAGAATTACAGCAAATGAGAACATTTTCGATTTCATTTTGTGAACTAAATTGTGAACTAAGTTTATGAGTGAGGCTTCTATGAGTGAAAAGGTAGACACTATCTTTGGCAAAATTATCCGGCGTGAAATTCCAGCAGAGATTGTCTATGAAGATAATCTCTGTCTCGCCTTCCGGGATGTTAATCCTCAGGCTCCGGTGCATGTGCTGATCATTCCCAAAGAGCCGATCGCCCAACTGTCTGATGCTGAATCTAAAGACCATGCTCTGATAGGCCATTTGTTGCTGACTGTTAAGCGTGTGGCAGAGCAGCTTGAACTTGCCAAGGGCTACCGTGTGGTGATCAACACTGGCGAAGATGGCGGACAGACCGTACACCACCTGCATTTGCACCTTTTGGGCGGTCGTCAGATGCAGTGGCCACCCGGATGAAAAGGGCGATCGGTTAACCATTAAATCTTAAGGAAAGTGAAAATCTGAGAAGATTGCTTTACAAATCTCAAAGAAACCGTTACATTAATTCCATGGGCGGAAAACCCTACATCATCTCAAGCAAATTTATCCAAGCACTCATCAACCATGACAACTACACTACAGCAGCGCGAAAGCGCTAACCTGTGGGCGCGGTTCTGCGAGTGGGTCACCTCCACCGACAACCGCCTCTA
Organism: Drouetiella sp.; assembly: GCF_059504425.1. Taxonomy (NCBI): domain Bacteria; kingdom Bacillati; phylum Cyanobacteriota; class Cyanophyceae; order Oculatellales; family Oculatellaceae; genus Drouetiella; species Drouetiella sp. Next base: position 79,316 of record NZ_JCACIN010000111.1, on the reverse strand, counting down.
CATCGGCTGGTTCGGCGTCCTGATGATCCCCACCCTGATCTCCGCCACCATCTGCTTCATCGTCGCCTTCATCGCCGCACCTCCTGTAGACATTGACGGCATCCGTGAGCCTGTTGCCGGTTCCTTGATGTACGGCAACAACATCATCTCCGGTGCAGTCGTTCCTTCCTCCAACGCGATCGGCTTGCACTTCTACCCCATCTGGGAAGCAGCTTCACTCGACGAGTGGCTGTACAACGGCGGCCCTTACCAGTTGGTGGTTTTCCACTTCCTGATTGGCGTCTTCTGCTACATGGGACGTGAATGGGAACTTTCCTACCGTCTGGGTATGCGTCCTTGGATCTGCGTGGCTTACTCTGCCCCTGTTGCAGCCGCAACCGCAGTTTTCCTGATCTACCCGATCGGACAAGGTTCCTTCTCTGACGGCATGCCTTTGGGTATCTCCGGCACCTTCAACTTCATGTTCGTGTTCCAAGCTGAGCACAACATCCTGATGCACCCCTTCCACATGTTGGGCGTAGCAGGTGTGTTTGGTGGTGCGTTGTTCAGTGCGATGCACGGTTCATTGGTCACCTCCTCCCTAGTGCGTGAGACCACCGAGACCGAATCGCAGAACTACGGCTACAAGTTTGGACAAGAAGAAGAGACCTACAACATCGTTGCGGCTCACGGCTACTTCGGTCGGTTGATCTTCCAATACGCCTCATTCAACAACTCCCGCAGCTTGCACTTCTTGTTGGGTGCATGGCCAGTGGTGGGTATCTGGATGACGGCATTGGGCATCAGCACAATGGCATTCAACCTGAACGGGTTCAACTTCAACCAGAGCATCATCGACTCGCAGGGTCGCGTGGTCTCCACCTGGGCAGACATTTTGAACCGTGCGAACTTGGGGATGGAAGTGATGCACGAGCGGAATGCTCACAACTTCCCGTTGGACTTGGCTGCGGGTGAAGCGGCTCCTGTGGCTATCACTGCTCCTGCCATCAACGGCTAGAGGCGGGTCAGTCGGCTCCTGAGTTAGATTTTGAGGCGCTCTCCCTTGGGAGGGCGCTTTTTGATCTGTGTCTCTAAAAAGTTAATTTTCAAAGGCGCTTCGCGCCTTTGAAAATTAACTTTTTGGGTTTTGGGTTGCGCTATCCGCAACCCAAAACCTCGTCTACGATCTCCTGAAACTTGCAGTTAAACTCGCTGCACAGTCTACTGAGCCTCCTGTATCAACTGGGTTAAGAGGCTCAGTAGAGTAAAATGTTCACTGAAAGCTTTTAAGTTTCCACCTTCTCTTACGCTATGGCAGCTTCCGATCGCAAACCCATCTTGCTCGACTTTGAAAAACCTTTGGTAGAGCTGGATGCTCGTATTGCCCAAGTGCGAGAACTTGCCGAAGAAAATGATGTTGATGTCTCTGACCAGATTTTTCAGCTCGAAGCCCGTTCTGTGCAGCTTCGACAAGAAATTTTTGGTAGCCTTACTCCTTCTCAGCGGATTCAGGTGGCGCGCCATCCGCGTCGCCCTAGTACCCTCGATTATATTCAGGCGATTAGCGACGAGTGGCTTGAGCTGCATGGCGATCGCCGCACGGGTATTGATGACTTGGCGTTGGTAGGTGGTGTAGGTCGGATTGATGGCAGACCTGTTGTGATGTTAGGGCACCAGAAAGGCAGTGACACCAAAGATAATGTGCGGCGTAACTTTGGCATGGCATCTCCAGGCGGTTACCGCAAAGCCATGCGATTGATGGAACATGCCGATCGCTTTGGGATGCCAATCATTGCGTTTATCGACACGCCGGGAGCTTATGCTGGGTTGGAAGCAGAGCGGCTAGGGCAAGGAGAGGCCATCGCCTACAATTTGCGGGAGATGTTTCGGCTAGAGGTGCCGATTATTTGCACAGTGATTGGGGAGGGTGGTTCAGGTGGCGCGCTGGGCATTGGTGTGGGCGATCGCCTGATGATGTTTGAGCATTCTGTGTACACGGTCGCTAGCCCTGAAGCCTGTGCCGCCATTCTCTGGAAAGATGCTGCCAAATCGCCCCAGGCAGCTGAAGCCCTACGGATTACCGCCCCCGATTTGAGAGAGTTAGGGATTCTCGACCAAATTTTGCCCGAACCCATTGGCGGCGCTCATTCTGACCCTTTACTGGCTGCTGCCACGCTCAAGCAGGCATTGCTTGAGAATCTCCAGGTGCTGTCTCAGTTCTCTATCCAAGAGCGACGGGAGTTGCGTTACCAAAAATTTCGCAATATTGGCGTGTTTACGGAAGCTGCAGTTTAGGTCTGAGACTGCGTTGTGATACTTGCGTCGTACAACCCGATCTTGGAGGGTAATTATTCTTCTTCTCTTGATGCTTTAGGATCAAAGAGGAAATTTATGGCTTCCTCTTTATAGCTCCCCAAAGTCTGCACATTTAGAGAACGCAATCGCCAGTGCTATAATTTTCAAGTAACAATTGTTTACAATTCTTTAATCTTGATTCAGAACCACTTGTGAATGAAGGTTCAGCAATGATGCTTTGTTGATGTGGCACTTTTGTTGATGTAGCACTTTGTATGTCTATGAGAATTATCAGCTGTTCAAAGGCTTATCTTTCTCGATTGTTCAGGTGTTCTTAACCTGCATCACAGATCAGTAGCGTAGATTGGGTTCTTGGAGTGCCTAGGTTTCCCTAAAAAGCCTTTGGATTCCTTAAGTTTAAGCCAGTCGTCAACTGGCAGGTTGTTCTGGCGAATTCGATCGCTCTTCGGAAGGTTTCATGACAGTCTTGACTCAACATCGTGCTCTGATTACAGGCGCAAGTAGCGGAATTGGCAAAGCAACTGCTCTAGCTTTTGCCAAGGCGGGGATTGATATGGCGCTGGTTAGCCGATCGCGCACCGACCTAGAAAAAGTTGCCCAGGAAGCAGAGGGTCGAGCGGCAGTCTATCCGCTTGACCTGTCTGTCGTTGGTCAGGTAAAGGCGGCAGTGAGTGCGATCGCTGCCGAGTTTCAGCCGACCATTCTGATTAACAATGCTGGAATGGGCTACACGGGTGACTTGCTGGAAACTTCTCTGGAAGACTGGCAGCGGGTGATCGACCTTAACCTAACCAGCGTCTTTCAGTGCATTCAGGCAGTACTGCCTGGAATGCGACAGCGACATCAGGGCATGATCATTAACGTGACCTCGATCGCTGGACATCAAGCGTTTCCCGGCTGGGGAGCCTATAGCGTCAGCAAGGCAGGGCTAATTTCTCTCACCAAAATACTTGCCGTTGAGGAGAGAGCCAACGGTATTCGCGTCGTCAATGTCTGCCCCGGCTCTGTGAACACTCCCATCTGGGATACAGACACGGTGCAAGCTGATTTCGATCGCTCCAAGATGCTGACCCCGGAAGCGATCGCTCAGTCTATTCTTCATGCTGCTCTGCTTCCACCCCAGGCGGTCATTGAAGAAATCATCATCATGCCTAGTGCGGGTGCGCTTTAGGCATGACTAAGAATCTTTTTACGGATTCATATTCGTAGACTCATACTGACTTTCTCTTTGGAGTTTCATTCCGGTTATGACTATTGCTTCTAATGGAATCAACGGTGCAAGTAGTATTGGTGAGGAGCAACCCGAAAGCCCAGTTGCGCTTCAGCCTCGTCCCGATCGCGCCACAATTCAAGGTCGTGAAGCCAAGCCTCAGTCCCCTCCTCCAGTTGATCAAGAGGGCATGATGGGTGCCGTGCGGACTATGCTCCTAGGCGTGGGAGAAGATCCAGAGCGCGAGGGATTATTGAAAACGCCAAAGCGCGTCGCTGAAGCAATGCGTTTTCTCACAAGCGGCTATGACCAGTCGCTTGAAGACCTGGTTAACGGCGCGATTTTCGATGAGGGACACAACGAAATGGTGCTGGTTCGAGACATTGATGTCTTTAGCCTCTGCGAACACCATATGCTGCCATTTATGGGCAAAGCTCATGTTGCCTATATTCCTAACCAAAAAGTGGTGGGCTTGAGCAAGTTGGCGCGAATTGTGGAGATGTATTCTCGCCGTTTACAGGTGCAAGAGCGTTTGACGCGACAAGTTGCAGAAGCGGTGCAAGAAATTCTTGATCCGCGAGGCGTGGCGGTAGTGATGGAAGCCACCCACATGTGTATGGCGATGCGAGGTGTGCAAAAGCCAGGATCTTGGACGGTGACGAGCGCTATGATTGGCGTTTTCCAAGAAGACTCCAAAACGCGGGAAGAGTTTCTCAGCCTGATTCGTCACCGACCTGCCTTTTTCTAGGATAAATTTTCAGAGCGAACAATAGCACTATCTGCTCTGAAAAACCAGGTATGAGCTATGCCACTCTGCAAAATACTGCTGAAGTGTCCACCGATCGCCCCCTACCGAATGACACCGCGGTATTGTTGTGGAGTGTGAGGAAAGAGTTAAGCAAAAAGCTTCTGGGGTCGAAACATGGACAGACTCCCAGAAGCTTTTTTAATGCTGATTTTTCAGCCTATCGATCGCTTTAGTTGCTTGCCCAGCGCGATCGGCTCGGTGCGCCACAGCATTTCCAAATTTTTTGCCGGAATCGTTAAATACAGCACGTCGCCTACGCCTAAGTCAACATCCAGCAGATTCCAGCCGTGGGTAGTTTGCCGTTTTGTTTCTAGGTAAAGCGGCACAAAATCTGCATCCATTGCCACGTTCTTGATGCGCTTGCCGCAGAACGGGTGATCGAGCGTGATCACTGTGGCGATCGACACCCACAAAATTCCAGCCGTCATGCCGTTCCCTAAAATGCGACCGCCCAACGCCGCCGCCGCGAAGGACGGAGCTGCCAAGTCAGCCGGACTCAAGACAGCCTCAAACTCAAACACCTGCTGAGCTAAGGGCGCGAACTGGGGATTTTGGCTGCGAACAATCACCGGAATTTTGGGCGCAATGCCCTTTGCGGTCAGGGCAATTTCTAAATTTGTCACGTCATTGCTGGTAACGGTGATCAGGGCAGAGGCGCCAGCAAGCCGTGCGGCCTGCAACGTCGTATCTAGGTTTGCCTCACCATGAATCACAGGCACCCTGAGCGATCGGGCAACATTCAAAAATCGGTTGTTCAAGTCTCGCTCAATCACAACAACTTCGCAGCCGTTGGTTCGCAACTGCCGAATAATTTGTACGCCCACACCCCCCAAACCGCAAACCACATAGTGATGGCGATGGGGCACCCGTGCCGTGTTCCAAAACTGCTGAAGCCTTGTGCCTAAGACAAAGTCGTTGAGCAGGGCATAGAATAAGCCGATGACCGCTGCGCCCACTAGCATCATCACGACCGTGAAGATTTTAATGTCTAGAGGAGCCTGCTCCATCACGCCTTCATTCCCTCCGGCTCCGGTAATTAGACCCACAGAAAAGTACAGGGCATCGATCGCCGAAATTCTGGAGTTGGCGGTCGTGTAGGTGAGCGTTGCGGCAAATATGGTGAGCAGCAAGATCAGCGTAATCATCACGGTGGGCTGAACATGGCGCTGAAAATGCCGCAGTCCCAAAATAAAACCAAAAAACCTTTGATTCAGAGAGCTGTGTCGGGGTCGCATTTCGGGCTTGCTAGCGACAATGAGACGATCGCCCGTCTGCAAATGCTTGTTGCAGACCACTGCCGACACCAGATCCATTTGATTGTGGGCTGGCAGATAGTAGATCAACATTCGCGATCGATCTTCCCAGAGTTCGCTCAGCCTACGACCGCGCCAGGAATGGGTTTCGTCAATCAGCTCTTCATGGATCGGCCAAATTTGATTGAAGAGGCGCAGTTGACCGATCGCCCGATTGCCTGAGGCCGCAAAGGCAAACACCGGAGCCGCCAAAGCCGCGACGCTCATAGAAAAATGGTCGGGTAGGGTTTGGTCGAGACGATCGCCCAGGCTGGAATTGAACAAACGGTTAATGATGCGGATTTTGGGATTGAGGACGCGGGCTTGCGTCAAAGTCGCCAGGTTAAGCGAGTCATTATGGGTTGCCAGCACTAGCGTCTGGGCTTCTTTAATACCCGCCGCCAGCAGTGTGGCTGCCGAACCCATATCGCCAATCAAAATATCATCTCCCGGCATCTCGTGGTTTGAGAGAGGGCGATCGTGAATTCCTGTGACTTTGGCTCCCTGCTGCTTCAGCAAGCAAAAGACCTGGTAGCCTGTACGACCCAAGCCACAGACAATAATTCGGGGTTTCATAAATGAAGAGCAGTCAGCGCTATTAAAGCTGATCAGAAAAGCTGACCCGTAAAGCTGACTAGAGGCTTATTGTCAGTGACCCAAAGACTTGAGAACTGTAGCTGACAACACGGTGTTGCAAAAGTTAAAGAGCCTGGTTTGCGATCGCTCCCCTGGGGCACACTGATTGGGCATAATGACGATACTTTCCCATTCCCCCATTTTCTCATGCGTACTCCCTCCAAAGGTCGGATTTTGCCTAAGATCAGCACCATGCCGCGTCAGCAAACTGAGGCAGCGGCAGTCTTAGATCTGTATAAATTGGCGATCGAGAAAAATCGGCTTCAGCAAGAGCTACAGGATATCGAACTGCGGCGACTGCAAATTCTCAGCCGTCTGACGGTGTTAGAAGGTCAGGTTGATAGCCTGGAAGCTAAAGCTCACCAGATGCGTGACTCGATACCTGTGGACAGTTTGCTGCCCGTAGATGGTTCGCTGCCCAGAGCGCGATCGAAACCCTACCCGGCAGAAGAATTTGACCTGCTGTTTTTAGAATATTAGCTCTCTTGCAGAGTAGAGTCTTGGGGTTAGGTTTTGTGAGGCTATGCTCCACAAAACCTGATTTGCAAAAGGTCTATTGAGATCTACCGTTTGACATACGCCACCAGGGAAACCCCCAAGACGACCAATACAACTCCTGCGATGCGGGTTGGGCTTGCCGGATATTTCGCCAGTCCGATCGCACCATAGTGATCGAGGAAAAGGGCTGCAATCATCTGACCCGCAATGGTCAGTCCAAGGGCAAGAGCGGCTCCAATTCTAGGGGTGGCAAAAATGGTTGACCACACATACAAAGTTCCTAAACAGCCGCCAACCCACATCCACCAAGAGGTCTGAACAAGCGAACCCCAGGCAGGAACGGGATATCGCGCCAAGAAACACAGCGTGAGCGATGCCAATGTGCCCACGAGGTATGAAATAAACGTCACCTGCATTGGTTCTCCCACGTAGCGCCGCAGCACTGTGTTCAGCGCGACCTGAACGGGTAGAACCGCTCCGCCCATAAGAGCCGCCAAAAGATAAATTGTCCGCCCGCCCATCTTGAACTCTCCTGCTAATTTGTCTTGAAGATAAGATACTTGATGTCAAGATTATAGCTTTTATTTTGATGTCAAGATATCTAGTGTCAAGATATTTAGGCAATACAGCAATTTTCAATTGCATAGACTACAGTTATTTTTGTAGAAGCCCTGCGGAGCAAGGCTTCTACAAAAATAATCCACACTTAATCAAGCGCAAAGCGCTGTAAGTCAGAAATGGATCGTGATCGAGTCGATAAGATTTTGGCGGAGTGGCAGCGCGAGCGCCCTGATTTAGATGCTTCACCGATGGCGATCGTCGGACGAATGACGCGATTAGCCAAGCACTTAGAACGAGCGATTCAAGAAACGTTCTCAGAGTTTGGTTTGAATGTCGGCGAATTTGATGTGTTGGCTACCCTCCGTCGCGCGGGTCAGCCTTATCAGCTTTCACCCACCGCATTATTTAATGCGCTGATGGTTTCATCGGGAACCATGACCCACCGGATTGACCTCTTGGAAAATGCCGGATTGGTGAAGCGCATTCCTGCTCCTGGCGATCGGCGAGGCACTCTCATTGTCCTCACAGAGACAGGCTTTGAGCTGATTGAAAAAGCTGTCGAAGCTCACATTGCTAATGAACATCGCCTCCTCAGTATTCTGGATAAGTCAGAGCGTGAGTCGTTGACCCTTCTGCTTCGCAAACTCCTGCTGTCCTTTGAAGGAGAGTAAAGAATGCCTATTAAGTTTTGCAATATTAACCTGATAAAACTTGAACTTTCGATAGGTTAAGTAAAGAAGAGCAATACTTTCTTGCATTAGCTTTCTTACATTTTTCTTGCATTAGCTTGCATTAGATTGAGTGCCCAAGCCTAGTCAACAATTGAGTGCAAAAACTCATCAGCGGCAAAATCAGAAGCGGCAGCTTCAGCCACTGCTGGAAAATCTGCACGACGCGATCGCCCTGATCAACAATCAGGGCAACTTAATTGACGTGAATAAAAGAGCCTGCCAACTCTTCGGTCTGTCTCGTCGGGCGCTGATGAAGCGATCGTTCTCCTCTTTTCTGACCGCTTTTGAGCGTGAGTCGTTTGCTCAAAGTCTTCGATCTGGACAATCTTTGATCGGAGAACTCTGTCTATGCAGTGCAGATCGCGTTCAGCGAGAGGTAGAGTACAGCCTCACGCCAAATATATTGCTCGACTCCCATCTGTTGCTACTGCGCGATATTAGTCAGCGTAAGGCAGATATGGCGGCTGAGCTGCGACGACAGCGGCAGCGAATTGAGCTGTTCTCGGAAGTGACGCTCAAAATTCGGCAGTCCTTGCAGCTCAAAGAAATTTTGCACACCACCGTCACAGAAGTGCAGCGAATCTTACAGGCCGATCGCGTCCTGATCTACCAGGTGTTTGCCAACGGCACCGGGAAAACTATTAGCGAAGCCGTGTTGCCAGACTATCCCACCATTTTGGACTTAGAGTTTCCCGAAGAAGTTTTTCCAGAAACCTATCAACAGCTTTATGCTCAGGGGCGGGTGCGGGCGATCGCCGACGTCCAAGATTCAACCTTTGGGCTGGCAGACTGCCTGGTGGAATTTGTCGAGCAGTTCCAGATTAAAGCCAAGCTAATTGTGCCGATCGTCCAAGTCCATCCTCAAGCGCTATCGGATCAGAATCAGCTTTGGGGGTTACTGATTGCCCACCAGTGCAGCAGTCCACGCCATTGGGTAGAGTTTGAGCTGGAGCTAATGCAGCAGCTTGCCGATCAAATTAGCATTGCCCTGGCGCAGGCACAGTTTTTGGAGCATCTGGAAGAAGTTGTGGAAACCCGCACGGCGGAACTGCAAGAGGTAAACCGCAGCCTACAGCAAGAAATTACCGATCGCAAACAGATCGAGGCGGCGTTGCAGCAGAGTGAAGAGCAGTTGCGCCTGATCACGAATGCTATGCCTGTGCTAATTGCCTATGTGGATGATCAGCAGCGCTATCGCTTTAACAACAAAGCCTATGATGACTGGCTGGGGCAGTCTCCCGACGCGATTTACGGTTCGCATCTAGCTCAAGTTTGGGGTGTGGATTGCTATCCGCAAATGCAGCCGCAGATCGAGGCAGCGCTGTCTGGGCAGGTTGTCGCCTACGAGAATGAAATTGTGTTGAAGAATGGCAATCGCCGCTCCGTAGACATTACCTACATTCCGCACCGGGATGACCAGCAGCTTGTGAAGGGCTTTTTTGCGCTGACGAGCGACATTAGCGATCGCAAAGCCATTGAGCGCATGAAGGATGAATTTATCTCGGTGGTGAGCCACGAGCTGCGAACGCCGCTCACTTCTCTGCACAGCGCCCTCAAAATTCTGGCGACCGGACGGCTGGGCACGCTGTCTAATGAAGGGCAGCAAATGTTGGCGATCGCGGATGACAGCACCGAAAGGCTTGTGCGGCTGATCAACAGCGTTTTGGACTTGCAGCGGATTGAGTCGGGTCAGGTGATTATCGATCGGCAGATCTGCGATGCGGCAAATTTGGCAATCCAGGCAGCAGAAGCAATGCAGGCTTTGGCACAGCAGCATGGAGTGAGTCTGGTGACACAGCCCCAGAGTGTCTCAATTTGGGCGGATGCAGACTATATTTTGCAGGCGCTGACGAATTTACTCAGCAATGCCATCAAGTTTTCACCGCAAGGTAAAACTGTCTGGTTAACCCTAGAGCAGGGGCAGTCTGAAGTCATATTTCGCGTGCGAGATGAAGGGCAGGGCATTCCTGCCGATCAGCTTGAGCGAATCTTTGAGCGATTCCAGCAGGTTGATTCTTCCGATTCGCGCAAAAAAGGAGGGACAGGATTGGGGCTGACCATCTGCCGCAAAATCATTGAGCAGCATAACGGCAGAATTTGGGCAGAGAGTTTTCCTAAATATGGCAGCATTTTTTCATTCACTGTACCTGTTCTTGAATGAGTAGCATCTACATTCTATTTTCGTATCCTTTGCGATCGCCCCACCATCATGCTCTCCAAACGAGTCTTAATCATTGATGACGAAGAAACGATTCAAACGGTGGTGCAATTTGGCATCAAACTAGCGGCAGGTTGGGAAGTGTTGACCGCCAGTTCTGGACTCAAGGGCATTGAGACGGCACAAGCTGAACAGCCCGACGTGATTTTGTTAGACGTGATGATGCCAGATATGGACGGTATTGCCACGTTTAAAGAACTCCAAGCGCATCCTGAAGTTCAGAAAATTCCTGTCATTCTCTTGACGGCAAAGGCTCAGACGGCAGAAAGGCGTCAGTTCAATGATTTGGGGGTCAGCGGTGTGATTACCAAACCGTTTAACTCACTGGATTTGCCAGAACAAATTAGTCGAATTCTCCATTGGTAGCGGCAATGAAAATTTTGCTTGTAGAAGATGATGAGTCTCTGATCGCCCTGCTGACTCGAAGCCTAGTTGCCCAGCGCTATGTGGTTGATGCCGTCAAAGATGGCGAAATGGGCTGGAGCTATGGCTCTACATTTGAGTATGACCTGATCCTCATGGATTTGATGCTGCCTAAGTTAGACGGCATTAGTCTCTGCCAGCGGTTTCGCGCCGAGGGATACACGACTCCGATCATGCTGCTCACAGCTCAGGACAACAGCACGGCAAAAGTGCAGGGATTGGATGCCGGAGCCGATGACTATGTGGTCAAACCTTTTGACCAGGCAGAACTCATTGCCCGGATTCGGGCGCTGCTGCGTCGAGGCAGCACCCAGCCGTTTCCGCTGCTGACCTGTGGCGACTTGCTGCTCGACCCCAGCACTTGTGAAGTTAGCTATGATGGGCAGCCGCTGATCTTGACCACCAAAGAGTATGAGCTGCTGGAACTGCTGCTGCGGGATAGCCAGCATGTTCTGAGTACAGATGAAATTCTCGATCGCCTCTGGTCTTCTGAGAAGTTTCCCTCGGAAGCAACGGTGCGTTCTCATATTCGTCGGTTGCGCCACAAGCTGGTGGCAGCGGGTGCCCCTTCAGATTTCATTGCCACTTTGCATGGACGGGGATATTACCTGAAGGCGCTAGAGCCAAAGACAGAAGAGGCGACGATGCCTCACCTCAAAGGTGATTTGGCGGGCGATTTGGCAGGCGGTTTGGCGATCGCCAGCACCTCATCAGAAACGTCTCCATTCTTTCCCATCTCCCAGCCAGATTCCCAGCGGCAGTACCTCACCTTCCTCAACGAAACTTGGGCAACGACTCAGCCTAAGTGTCTGGCTCAAACTGAGATTTTGCTGCAAGCCGCCGCAGAGTTGCAGGGCGATCGCCTCAGTCACCCGCAGCAGGTTCAGGCGCAGCAAGTCGCACACAAGCTAGCGGGTACGCTGGGAGTCTTTGGACTTACTCAAGCCATGCACCTCTCACGCCAGCTAGAGCATTGGTTGGGCGAAACGCTTCACCCCAAACAGGCGGAGCTGATGCAGACTTTGGCGATCGCCCTCCAGCAGGAGATTAAAAACAATCGGACGATTCAAGCTCCTCAGATTGTGGGGAGAGTGCCGTTGCTGCTGGTCGTTAGCACCGATGCTAAATTCAATCAATCTCTGATGCCTGTCGCGATCGATCGAGGCATTCACATTAGAATTGCGCCAGAAATTGCGCCAGAAATTGCGTCATTGGAGCCAGCAGAGGAGCAATCTCCCGATGTCATCCTCTTTCGATTTCCTGACGGTTCGCCTAAAGATCCTGATCGATGTAGCACCATAGACGATCTTTGGAAAACGTTACAAACATGGGTACACCGTCATCCTGCGCTGCCAATTTTGGTAGTGGGCGATCGAAGCGAGTTGAGCGATCGACTCAAGATTGTGCGATCGGGTGGAAAACTTTTTCTAGAACCCTCAGCTGTTCCAGATCAGGTCATTTCAGCGGCAGTTCGTCTATTGCGTGGTTCTGACTCACCCGCCAGGGTGATGATTGTGGATGATGATCAGAATTGGCTACGAATGCTGCCAACGCTGTTGAAGCCCTGGGGATTTAAGGTCACAACCTTAGCCGATCCGCAACAATTCTTAACGGTGTTACAGTCCGTCATGCCTGATCTGCTGGTACTCGATGTCAATATGCCCCAGGTGAATGGGTTTGAACTGTGTCAAATCCTGCGCAGCGATCCCGATTGGCAGCGGTTGCCAGTATTATTTTTAAGTGTGCTAACTGATGCCGCTAGCCAAAATCAGGCTTTTACAGTGGGTGCAGATGACTATCTCTGTAAACCTATTATGGGCGTGGAGCTTGCCAACCGAATTCTTCGCCGATTGCAGCGGGTGCGGGCTTGGGCAGGCTAATTTGCGCCTTTGGTCGCTCGCTGCCCTGCACAAATTTTGCACGAAGAATGCGTCAGTGTAAATATTAATCCTTTAAGTTAAATAGCAGCATGTCGAAGTCTCTACAAAAGCCCACTCAAATGTCGTTAAGAAATCAGCAGCATCCCCTGATCTGCCGCTTGGCAGATTGCATTGAAGAAACCTGGCATCAGCACCTAGAGCTTTCCCCTTATTCTGTTCCAGAGGATTTGGGCTACATTGAGGGCGCTCTGGAGGGCGAACGGCTGGTGATTGAAAATTACTGCTATCAGGCTCCTCAATTTCGTAAGCTGCACTTAGAACTGGCTCAGGTGGGAACTGGACTAGATATCTTACATTGCGTTATGTTTCCCAATCCTGATTATGCACTGCCTATTTTTGGGGCAGATCTGGTGGGTGGACGCGGGGGTGCCATTAGTGCGGCGATCGCCGATCTCTCTCCCGTCAATGCCGATCGATCGCTACCAGAACCCTATCGTCAGGCACTCTCGACCCTGCCAACGCTTCAATTTTCGCAAGCGCGCGCCTTGCCAGAATGGGCAGACATTTTTTCAGAGTTTTGTCTGTTTGTCCGTCCGATGGGCGTGCTGGAGGAAGATATGTTTTTGCAGCGAGTGCGTGACTTTTTGACGCTGCATTGTCAAAACGCCAGTCTTGCAACTCCGCTCACTTCTCAACGGGAGATTGCTAGCGCCATGGCTGGGCAACGCTATTACTGTACGAAGCAGCAGCAGAATGATAAGACTCGGCGAGTCTTGGAAAAGTCTTTCGGTGCTGAGTGGACCGATCGCTACATGACTACTATGCTGTTTGACTATGCCACCTGAGTCGTACGCTTTGCAAAGCGCCATTTGGAAAACGTTATTTCAGAACCCAGCTCGCCACTCTCTTAATATTTTTTAATCAATTCTCCTTTTACGCTTCTAAATTTGCACAAAATTTGCACAAATAGATTGCTTTAATCAGGATTAGGTTCAAACCCACTGAGTAGATCAATCCTGTTGGGATGACGCTCTCCTTAAAAGTATTCTCCTGACGTTGCTATGACATCGCAAGCTCAACTTGCAGTGCAATGCTTCTTTACTCAAAATGATGGTGTTTAATTAACCTTCATGACTGGGCTTGAACCTTTTCTAATTCACACATCAACATGATTAGGAGATCTTGAAATGTTAGATGCGTTTACTAAAGTAGTTTCTCAAGCAGATACCCGTGGCGAGTACATCAGCGGTGGTCAAATCGATGCGCTGAAAAACATGGTGGCGGAAGGCTCCAAGCGTATGGATGTAGTCAACCGGATTACCTCAAATTCATCGACGATCGTGGCAAATGCAGCCCGCTCTTTGTTTGCAGAGCAACCTCAGTTGATCGCTCCAGGCGGCAATGCTTACACCAGCCGTCGAATGGCTGCTTGTCTGCGTGACATGGAAATCATCCTTCGCTATGTCACCTATGCAACCTTTGCGGGTGATGCTAGCGTCCTCAACGATCGCTGTCTCAACGGTCTGCGCGAAACCTACCTAGCACTGGGCGTTCCGGGGGGTTCTGTGGCGGCAGGCGTGAACAAAATGAAAGAAGCCGCGATCGCTATTGCCAATGATCCGAATGGCGTAACCCGTGGCGATTGCAGCAGCTTGATGGCTGAGCTAGGCGGCTATTTTGATCAGGCAGCATCGGCAGTCGGCTAGTCGTTGCTCTGATTTCTAGTGGTTCTGATTTTTAACGGCTTGTACTTTTCTAACTTGTTTTGTAACTCGCACATTTTTTGGAGGAATAACTCGCATGAAAACACCTTTAACCGAAGCGATCGCTACAGCAGATTCTCAAGGACGCTTCCTTAGCTCCACTGAAGTTCAAGTTGCGTTTGGGCGTTTCCGTCAGGCGGCCGCTAGCCTGGATGCAGCAAAAGGTCTGAGCGCTAAAGCTCAAACCCTTGCAGACGATGCTGCCAATGCGGTTTACAAAAAGTTTCCCTACACGACTCAGATGCAGGGTGCTAACTTTGCCTCAACGCCAGAAGGAAAGGCTAAGTGCGCGCGCGACGTGGGCTACTACCTGCGCATGATCACCTACTGCTTGGTTGCTGGCAGCACAGGTCCCCTGGATGACTATCTGATTGGCGGCATTGCTGAAATCAACCGCACCTTTGATCTGTCTCCCAGCTGGTACGTTGAAGCGCTGAAGCACATTAAAGCCAATCATGGTTTGAGCGGCGATCCTGCTGTGGAAGCTAATTCCTACATTGATTACGCCATCAATGCCCTGAGCTAGACTCGACTGCCCAGATCTTTAGCCGCTTCTGTAGAGGAGGTTTTCTAAAGAGCTGGACATATAGCTATCGCCAGTTTGCTTAGGACATTTTGGGTGGGGCGCTTCGCGCCCCACCCAAAATGTCCCCGTCCTAACCTCTAAGGCGGTTGCTATAGGTCTTTATCTGGGTAAAGTCTTCGCTTTCCTATTGAAATGCTCTCTTATTAAAACGATATGGAGATCAGTCATGACGAGTTCTACGGCAGCGACGCAGCTGGGATTTGAGCCATTTGAGGGCACATCTCCCGTTGAGTTACGGACAAATTGGACAGAGGGTGATGTGCAGACGGTGATTTATGCTGCCTATCGCCAGGTTTTTGGCAATGAGCATTTGATGCAGAGTGAGCGCCTGACCAGTGCAGAATCGCTGCTGCGTCGCGGCAACATTACAGTTCGGGATTTTGTGCGGGCGCTGGCACAGTCTGAGCTGTATCGAAAAAAGTTCTTTTATTCGACGCCTCAAGTTCGCTTGATTGAGCTGAATTATAAGCATTTGCTGGGTCGTGCACCCTATGATGAGTCGGAAATTGCCTATCATGTCGATCTCTATACTGAGAAAGGGTATGAGGCGGAGATCGATTCCTATATTGATTCGTTGGAATATCAAGAAAATTTTGGCGAATCTGTGGTTCCCTATTACCGGGGTTTCGCAACTCAGCGTGGACAGAAGAGCGTGGGCTTTAGCCGGATGTTTCAGCTCTATCGGGGCTATGCCAATAGCGATCGCGCTCAGGGTAAAAACAAGTCTGCTGGATTAATAAGCGATTTGGCGCGTAATGTTGCCTCTCCAGTGCAGACCGCGACCTTTGGTCGGGGTTTGACGGGTACGGCAGGGGGCGATCGCGGTCAGCTTTATCGGGTACGCGTGACGCAGTCGGGGAGCGGGCGGACTCCACAGGTTCGTCGGAGTGTGAAAGATTATCTCGTTCCTTATGATCAGCTTTCGTCTACTTTGCAGCGGTTGAATCAGCGGGGGAGTCGGGTAGTGAATATTTCTCTCGCGTAAGCGTTTAGCCTGAATTTCTCGCCTAAACTTGGAAGAGAGCCAACAGCCTTTGGGGTTTCCCCTACACCCCTAGCAGGGGATGGGCGCGTCCCCCACATACTCTCTGCATGAGGGTAGTCAGGGGTAAGGATTTTTTGTTGCGCGGGCTTCGCCCGCGCAACAAAAAATCCTTACTTAAGTACCGCTACCTGCATAAGATGGGAGATGGCTGGGAGAAGTCGCGTTGCATGGGTGGGGCAATCGGGCATTAATGGCTTGTAGGTTTGCAAATTAATAAGAGAAGGAGTTTATATCCGTGGCAATTACAACCGCAGCTTCCCGTTTGGGAACGACTGCTTTTAGCGAATCTCGTCCGATCGAGTTGCGTCCAAACTGGACTTCTGATGATGCCCAATCCGTCATTCGAGCGGTGTATCGTCAGGTCTTGGGGAATGATTACTTGATGCAGTCAGAGCGTTTAACTAATCTAGAATCTTTGTTCACCAATGGTCAGCTGACCGTTCGTGATTTTGTCCGGGGATTGGCAAAATCTGAGTTGTATAAGACAAAGTTTTTGTATCCTCACTTTCAAACTCGTGTGATCGAGCTGAACTTTAAACATCTTCTGGGTCGTGCTCCCTATGATGAGTCTGAGGTGACTGAGCATCTCGATCGCTATCAAACTCAAGGATTTGAGGCAGACATTGATTCCTACATTGACTCAGAGGAATATGAGCTAAATTTTGGCGATGCGATCGTTCCCTACTACCGAGGGTTCTCAACTCAAACGCAGCAAAAGACAGCTGGATTTCCTCGGATGTTTCGTCTCTATCGGGGCTATGCGAATAGCGATCGCGCTCAGCTCGGTGGCTCTAGCTCTCGTCTGGCAGGCGAGCTGGCTCGGAACAGTGTCTCTGCGGTAATCGCACCTTCAGGGAGCGGCAATGGCTGGGCTTACCAACCTTCTAAGCAGGGAGTGGCTCCTAACCGGACGTTTGGTCGCTCTTCGACAGGATCGACCGATCGCCTCTACCGCATTGAGGTCGCTGGAATTAGCTTGCCCAGATATCCTAAAGTTCGTCGCAGCAACAAAGAGTTCATCGTGCCCTACGAACAGCTGTCTAACACCCTCCAGCAAATCAATAAGCTGGGCGGTAAGGTTGCCAGCATTACCCTTGCCCAGTAAGACACTCAGTAAAAGCTCGCTCAGTAAGAACTCACTCAGTAAGGAGCCACCTCATGTTGGGACAATCCGCATTGACTAAAGCCTCTAGCTCTACTTCAGATGGCCGCATATTTGTCTATGAAGTGGCAGGGCTGCGGCAAAATGAGCAGACGGATAAGAATAGCTACGCCGTGCGCAGCAGCAGTACTGTTCTGATTCAAGTGCCCTACAGCCGCATGAATAACGAGATGCGCCGGATCACTCGCTTGGGCGGCAGAATTGTTGACATCCGCCCCCTATCTGAGCCGGAACCTTCAGCAGACATCTAGAGCTGTTTTTTGAAAGATCCGCCGAGCGGATCTTTCAAAAAACAGCGGGGTAGTCCTCAAAATGTAATGACTTTTACATGGAAATGAGTCGTTTTTCTAGGTTGCCTCGGTAGGTCTACTTATGCTACTCTTAGCGATCTGGGCTAGTGGCGAAGTGGTCTAACGCTTCGGTCTGCAAAACCGACATTCCCCGGTTCAAATCCGGGCTAGCCCTTCAAGCATCATCACCCTCTCAGAAGTTTGAAATCTGATCGGTGTCCCTGACAAACTCTAGTTTGTAGCGATACAAAGCCACAGGCTGCGGTTCACCCAAGAAGTTGCCGTTGGGAATGGTCTTGAAATAATTTGGATCTTGAGGAGAGAGGTAAATTGCGGTTACCTGATCTGCTTCAATTGCTATTGCATCATCCTCAGAAGCATCGGCAGAAGTATCAGCAGAGTGATGCAGATAGGCTGTAGTATTCTCCACTTCGTTGAAATAGAGTTGTGGCGTGCCTCGAAACTCTTGCTGAAACACTTCCGTGGTGATGAAGCGATCGTCTGTGGGCGCTTCAACTGCCCGTCCGATGACGGTAGAAATAAGCTGGCGTTCGCTAAACAAGGCTTCGGTTGATTCACCGCGCAGCAGCGTGATTTGGCGATTGGGGTTATTGGGATCAACTTTTACGGCAAGGATGGCGCGATCGCCCAGATAAGCTTTTGCCAAACTCATGCCGTTAAAGGCGCGATCGGAAATAATTTGCTTCCCTCCTCGATTTAGCACTAGCGAGAGAAGGGCATCAATACCTTTAGTTTCCGCCTCTATGAAGCGAACTTTGAAGGCGATCGGCTGATTCAGAAACTGGCGATTGCTTTCATATCCCGGCGTAACAATGTCGGGGGCTAGGGGAGCCGCCATACCCAAAAGCGTCGTTGTTACCGTCCAGTTGCCTTCAAACCACTCAGGGTAAACTAAATCTCCTCGTGAAGGCTGCACGGGAGGTTTACTCTGCCAGTTAGGATACTGGGACAGGCGAGCCGATAAGGGAGAAGCGGCTTGAGCGCTGATTTCGCTAAGGGCACTAATTTCGCTAATTTTGTAGGAACTAGAGGAATCTGCTTGGGCTATGCCACTACAAAATAGCCACAGCGCCAGCAAACTGGTGATCCAAACTATGCGCCATATCCATTTCATAAAAAGTTCTTTTCTAGCCAGAAAGTTAAGATATCTGTCTTCAGCAAAATTGCAAACATCGTAGAGCGCTACGGCTCCATCAGAATATTCATCTAATATTTACCCAAACTTGGTATGACGCACCACCAAATGCAGAGGTACTTCTTCAAGATGGGTCAAATGTTGTGCAATGCCTTTGGGATGGAGGGTGCGATCGCGCAGCAGGCTCAATTCTCGCCAAACAAGCTTAATATTGTCATGTTCTTTGTGCCAGAGCGTACGTGCGATCGCCAACTCCTCTAGAAGCCGACAAACATGAAACAGTCCTAGCTGATGATACAAATGTCCATCTGAAGGATAAAAGTTTTCGCAAACGCAGCAGAGCTTGCCCACTTCAACGGCAAGATCATACTCTTCCTGAAACTCACGCACGATCGTCTCAGCTGCCGTTTCGCCAAACTCAATACCGCCCCCAGCAAACCGATAAAATGACTCAGCTCGATCGCATTGCACCAAGAAAAAGAGGCGATCGTTGGCTTCTCGTCGGGCAATAATTCCAGCCGCTTTAAGGCTAAGTTTCTGAAGGTTCAGGTTCTGCATCTCAGGTTCAGTGATCCCTAACAGCTCGTCAACTCAAACGATTGGTCAATGATCGCGACCCTGTATCTTGCCCGTGATAAACCCACATGGGTTCAGTTTGTCCAGCGCGCTCAAATCCACATTTTTTGTAAAACTCGATCGCTTCACTATCGGCGACTAGCATTTGCTGATGAAAACCACGGTATTTTTCCATCAGCAGGCGCATAATTTCTGCGCCAATGCCTCCAGCTTGATACTTGGGATGCACAATCAGATGTGGAAAATAGACAACCAGATAACCATCGGATATGGCGTTGCCCAACCCCACCAAACGCTGATATTCCCATGCCGTCACCAGCGCATGGGAGTTGTGGAGCGCCTGAATCAACAGATTCGGCTTGCTAGCAGATGACCACGAATTGGCAACGTAGAGGGGCAAGACGTCGTTTAGGTCGGGCTTCTTGGTGTCTGAAAAGGTGATGGAGTCAAGCATTGCACGGATCTTCGCTTCGCTTTAGCTTACCTCACATTTTGCACCTAGCGGCTGAAACTGCAAGCCAACTGAATAAAGCTTATCGACACAGGCTGAGAGCCTATGTTGCTCATAATCTAATCAGTAAACCTACGAACTTAAAATTAAGCCAAGCTTCTAAATCTCAGTAAGATTACCCTTGAAGCAATCCGGCTTTCAACGTTAAATGGTCTTTCTGATTTTTAATCGGTATCCGGACTCTGAATAGTATCCGGAATAAACTATTTTTTTTAGAAAATAGTTCAAAAGGCAACTCATGGAGTATACTCTACGGGTGGTATTGGAATCCCTAGGTAAACGCTACATATAGTACGTCTAGCCTAGCATATCCAGTAGTATGTTTGCTCTTCTAGGTTTTGGACAACTCTACTACAATCAAAAATCGTTAGATTCAAAAGCTTTACTTAACGGTTGAGGAATGCTTTTTGCACCTAAAAGCTGGAAAGCAGGTTATCAGGCGGCTAAGGGAATCTTAAGAATCACTTTAGATTTCATTGATTTAATTTGAGGGCTAAATCTCCTATATTGAGCAGTGCTTGAGCAGTCCTGAATTCCTGAGGAGTTAGGGTAGGCGATCGCCTAGATAACTAAGAGTTATCGGTTTTATATCTATCTATATCGATTTAGGTGGCGCTTCCTGACACTCTCAGTTTGTTTTCAAGATTTGCCTTTTTTACGTTCCTGAAAGTGTTGATCTCAAACGGTTTCTGCTTAATATCAGCTTAGGCTTTTCATTTGAGAAATTTGATGTATACTGATGACTCAAATCGGAGAAGCAGAGATGTATTAGGGTGCAGCCTCTCAAGCAAAATGTTCTGGGATTTCCCTGTGGCTAGCATGGTGCAGTCACAGAAAAGATTCTAAAACTTTGTCTCATGAGGTTTTGCTGAACTGTCTTTTCTAGGGTGTTCCTGTTGCTTGGTCTTATCTCTAGTTAGCTATTTCTATCTGTGGTTGTCTTGTTTAGGGCACCAGCTTTAACTAACCAGCCCTAACTGAATTTTGATTAAACCTTAGTTGTGATGATGGAGCGTGGATTGTGAACAGCATTTTTTCAAAGTTGAGGGATTTCGTTGGACTGAACGATCCTGTTGACTATGAATATGAATATGCCGAGGTAGACGGCGAAGAATATAGAAATCTTTATCAAGAAGAGCATCCTCAGCCTGTGCAACCACAGCAAGAAGAGGAGCCTCGGCGACGCAGCGCCAGCAGCAGACTTCGGGATCGCAGCATTCTTTCTAGTGAGGTAAATATGGGTTCACCTGTGAGCAATGTAATCGGAATGCCCGGTGCGGCAAATGGTATGTCTGAAGTGATGGTGATGGAACCACGCACCTTTGAGGAAATGCCGCAGGTGATTCGCGCTCTGCGGGAGCGCAAGTCTGTGGTGTTGAACCTGACCATTATGGATCCTGACCAGGCGCAGAGGGCTGTTGACTTTGTTGCTGGCGGTACCTATGCGATCGATGGTCATCAAGAGCGGATTGGCGAAAGCATTTTTCTGTTCACTCCAAGCTGTGTTCAGGTCAGCACGCAGCTCGGCGGTATGGCGGATATTGCCATGCAGCAGGCTCAAATGCGCAATCGTCCCATGACTTCAACGCCCGCTTGGCCCGCAGAGCAGACTGCCCGCATGGCTTAGGTTTAATCGAGATCTTCGATTGGTTAGCGCTGGGTTTCTTGCAAGGTTAGCGATCGATCTCAGATCGATCGATCGCTCCTTACAAGAAACCCTTCAGTTTTTGGAGCTTGGAGGTGTAGTTGTCAGCAAAGCTTGGAATTATTGGGGGCGGGGTTATGGGCGAAGCCCTGCTGTCTCGCCTCATTGATCAGAAGACTTATCTATCTAGCGAAATCTTGGTGAGCGATCCGCAAGCTCAACGCCGAGATTTTTTGTCGTCTCAATACGGAATTGAAACCACATTTGACAATCAGGCTGCCTTGAGCGCAGAAACCCTGCTGCTTGCCATTAAGCCCCAGGCTTTTGATGCTGTAACGGCTACTTTACAAATCACGAAGACCGAACAAATCGTGCTTTCGATTTTGGCAGGTACTCCTCTCAGTCGGCTAGAGTCTGTATTCTCTGGACAGCCAGTAGTCCGAGCCATGCCCAATACGCCCGTCACGGTGGGTGCTGGAATGACGGCGATCGCCCCTGGCAAACACGCCCAGGCTTCCCATCTGCAAGTGGCGCGTCAGGTCTTTGCGTCCGTGGGTGAAGTGGTGGAAGTGCCTGAAGCTCTAATAGATGCCGTGACAGGGCTATCTGGGTCGGGACCTGGATATGTTGCCGTCATGATTGAAGGTCTGATTGATGGTGGAGTAGCGGCCGGATTGCCGAGGGCGATCGCCACTCAGCTTGCCCTTCAGACGGTTCGGGGCACCGCTGAACTATTGCAAACCTCTGGAATGCACCCTGCCGAACTCAAAGATCGCGTCACCAGTCCGGGTGGCACTACGATCGCCGGAATTGCCCATCTGGAAAGCGTCGGCTTCCGATCGGCTCTGATTGAGGCAGTGAAGGCGGCGTATCGGCGATCGCAGGAGTTGGGCAGTCCATAGGCTTCTTGCGTAAATTGTTGCGCGATTGTTGCGCGGCAGAGCTGCGCAACAATTTACGCTTTTAAATAAGGCATTCATGCAAGAAATCTAATGCGAAGATAAGGCAAGAGGATGAGTGAATGGCATGACGGACAGTCTAATTAATCTCCTGATCAAATTAGTGATCGCGATCGCTTGTGGCAGCATTGCCAACATCCTAGTGCCGCGACGCATTCCAGGCGGATTAGTGGGATTGATTCTGATTGGTCTGGCAGGAATTTGGCTCGGCGAGTGGGCATTTGCGCTGTTTAGAAAAGAATTTGGCATCAACTTTGCATTTCTTTACTGGCAAATCCAGGGGGTGTTAGTGGTTCCTGCCATCGTGGGATGTGCGATCGTGCTGTACCTCATCAGTGCATTCGTGCGCTGGGGTAGATTTGAATAAGCCACGCTCATCCAAAGACTTCACCATCTAAAATCCACAATCGCATGAAGCCCTATGGCAATTTATAACTCATCTGATTTTTACGCGCCTCAGTCTGAAGCTGAAGCCCTCCCTCGGATCACGCTATTCACAATGTTCCGGCTGGGGCTGTTTCAAGTTGGGCTGGGCATGATGTCGGTGCTAATCTTTGGTGTCCTGAACCGGGTGCTGATCCGAGAGCTAGGCGTTCCAGGGACGATCGGCGGTCTGATTCTGGCGCTGACGCTATTTGTGGCTCCAGCACGGGTTTGGTTTGGGCAAATGTCTGACACCAAGACGCTGTGGGGGTACCATCGCACGGGATATGTGTGGATTGGCGCAGTTTGTCTGGCGATTCTGGCAGCAGTCTCAGTGCAGGTGATGTGGCAGTTAGGCAGTA
This sequence comes from Drouetiella sp., assembly GCF_059504425.1. Lineage (NCBI taxonomy): Bacteria > Bacillati > Cyanobacteriota > Cyanophyceae > Oculatellales > Oculatellaceae > Drouetiella > Drouetiella sp. The sequence goes on along the minus strand of NZ_JCACIN010000111.1, from coordinate 56,286 downwards.
GCCTTCAGGCGGTCGGCTGGACAACTCCCACCTATCTCTGGACAGGACTGCTGGCGATCGTCTTTGCGCTGTACGGTCTGGCGGTCAGCGCTTGCTCTACGCCCTTCACCACGCTGCTGGTGGATGTGTCAGATGAGGACAATCGCTCTAAGCTGGTGGGCATGGACTGGTCGATGCTGATTGGCGGCACGATCGTCGGGGCGATCACCATCGGCGTTTTGCTGAAAAAGCTGACTTTGAATGCACCGATCGCCGAATTGCAGTCTTCCATCAATCGTCTATTTGCGATCGTGCCTCTTGTGGTAATTGGGCTTGCCTTCCTGGCGACCTGGGGCATTGAGAAAAAATATTCTCGATATGCCGCGCGGCTGGCAGCGCTCAATGCATCGGCAGCATCTTCAGATTTGGAGCCATCGCGCATCGGGTTAGGACGAGCCTGGAAAATCTTGACGGCTAGCCGCCAAACGCGCCTGTTCTTCACGTTTCTCTGTCTGATGACGATCGGACTCTTTATGCAAGATCCTGTCCTAGAAAACTATGGCGGTGATGTGTTCAGCATGGAAATTGGTGAAACGGCTAGCCTCAACGCATTTTGGGGCACAGGCACCTTAATCGGGCTGCTCCTTTCAGGCTTCTTGCTGACTCCGCGCATCGGCAAACGCAATACGGCAAAACTGGGTTGTCTGCTAGTGGTGGGTTCGTTAGTAGGCGTGGTGGGCTTAGGGTTTACCCACAGTCAGGCTTTGCTGAAGCTGGGGCTGCTGATTTTTGGTCTAGCTTCTGGCATTGTCACTACGGGTGCGCTGAGCTTAATGCTGGATCTGACGGCTGCCGCTACCGCCGGGACGTTTATCGGGGCATGGGGGCTGGCGCAGGCTTTTGCCAAAGGAGTTGCCACCGTGTCAGGCGGGATCTTGATTGATTTGGGTAAGCGGCTGTTTTCTGATCTGGTACTGTCCTATGGGCTGGTGTTTTTAGCGCAGGGTATGGCTATGCTAGCTGCCGTCTGGTGCTTGCGCCAGGTGGATGTGCAGGAGTTTCGCACGAGTGCCAGACAGGCGATCGCCAGCGTTCTGAAAGCCGAGGCAGATTAAACATGGACTGGAGTGAGATTCTCAATTTTGCTGAAACGGTGACCGATCGCGTCGGCGTTCAGCTCCTCAAAGACTTTGGGCACGCTCAGGCAAATGCCGTCGAAAAAACGGACGGCAGCCTGGTTACTCCCGCCGATCAGTGGGCAGATGCAGAGCTGAGATCGGCGATCGCTCAAGCTTTTCCCGATCACGGCTTTTTGAGCGAAGAATCAGAGCATATTTTCCCGGAAAACGACTGGTGCTGGGTGATTGACCCGATCGATGGCACCACCAACTTTGCGCGGGGGCTACCGCTTTGGGCAATTTCTCTGGGGCTACTCTACAAAGGCACACCTGTTTTTGGCTATGTGCATCTGCCCCCCTTACGTCAGTCTTTTCACGGCTTTTGGTGCGGTGGAACGGACACAGGCTCGGCGGCAAGCCCTTCGGCAGTCAATCCGGCAGTTAATCTGGCGATCGACCCTTCCCTCATAGACTGCCCCGTAGGTGCATTTCTCAATCATCAGCCCGTTCATCCTCGCCGCGACATCCCCTCTGGCAACCAATTTTTTAATATCTGCGCCCGCAGTACAGCCGTTTTGCAGCAACCTTTACCTTGCAAGGTTCGGATGTTGGGAGCCTCGACCTACAATCTGCTGACGGTGGCGGCAGGTATTTCGCTGGGCGGCGTAGAGGCAACCCCCAAAATTTGGGACATTGCTGCGGTCTGGGCGATCGTTAAAGCTGCGGGTGGATCTTGGGTTTCACTCGATCCAGAGCCGATTTTTCCGTTGCAGGATGGACAAAACTATGGCAGTCGAGCCTACCCTACGCTGGTGGTCAGCCGTGCTGAGCTGGTTCCTATTTTTCAGCCAATCGTACGGTTCTTGGGGAAAACATAGCCCGCCTTGGGGAAAACATGACCGCAGGTTGAGGCAGCTTCAGGAATTTCGCCTGTCTCAAAGCTGATGATGAAGAATTTTGTCAGGAGCTAGAATTGAAAAATAGATCAGACAGATGATTCCGTAACGTTCTGGCATCACAGACCTACAGGATCTACTGTCCAAAATCTAAAATCTAAAATCCAAAATGGTATGAGTTTTTCTGCCCTAGTGCCAACGCTCCTGGCTATCGTAATTCTGATTCTGCTTTACCTGCTGCTGCGAGAAATTGGGCGGCGCTCCCGATCGCCGAGAGGCACTTCAAGATCCGTTCGTTCTAGACAGCCACGATCGCCTCGATTGGGATCAGCGAGTCCTGCATCCCGTCGCAGACTTTTGAGGCTTGTGAATGGCAACGAAAAAACTGCGATTCGATTAGTATCAAACTTGAAGGAGACCCATCCTGAACGTAGCGAACAGTGGTGTTGGGAGAAAGCCATCTATGACTTAGAGAGAGACAGAAGAGCCTAGAAACATGGTGCGATCGCAAAAATACCGAAATCTCTCTCTCACCCTACAAAACTTCTGTAAGCTAACGATCCTCACCTTTAGCCTCATTAGTCTTTTGATTGGCTATCCAGTCGGTTACATACTGAATAATTCATGGGCCTGGGCTGATACCCTGCCGATCGAGACTGCCCCTGAGGTCGCACCTGATTCCAGTCGGACAGGCTTAGGGACGGATGCTATTTCTGCTGAAAAAGTGGGTCAATTTGTTCGGGCATATCTGCATGTAGTGACGCTGATTGAACAACGCGAGGGCGAAATTCAGGGTGCAGAAACCGATGCTGAATCTTTGCGAGTTCAGCAAGAAATCGAAGCTGAAGCGATGGGTTTAATTGAGGCTGAGGGGCTAACGCTCCAGGAATATATGCAGCTCCTGAGCTTAGCCAATATCGATCCAGAATTTGGCGATCGCATCGCGCTTCAGCTCCAAGAGGCGATCGATTAGGTATCTTTTAGGGGTAATGCTCTGGACATATTGATGTTTTTGCAAGGAGCGCTCCGCACCCCTTGCAAAAACATCAGCAACATATTTGAAACACTACCCTTTTAGGTATCTCAAAGATGCCTCTTGCCCATGACCCATCCACGCGTTCTTTGCCTTGGCGAAATCTTGTGGGACTGCTTGGCAGACCAGATTTCTACAACGGTCGATCAGGTGACATCTTGGACGCTCTATGCCGGGGGTGCCCCTGCTAACGTTGCCTGTGCATTGACAAAGCTGGGCACTTCGGCAGGGTTTGTAGGCTGCATTGGCGAAGATAGGTTAGGAGAACAGCTCGTCGAGCTATTGCAAGAAGCTGGGGTCGATCGCAAAGGCATACAGCGCCATGCGTCTCATCCGACGCGCAAGGTTGAAGTGCTGAGAAATGAGGCAGGCGATCGCCAGTTTGCAGGCTTCGGCGATCGCAATACTTCAGAATTTGCAGATGCCTTTCTTCAGGCGGATTTGATTCCTGCCGAGCTATTTGAGAATGCCGAGTTTTTAGTGCTAGGCACGCTGGGATTGGCTTATCCAGATACCGCTCAGGCGATCGCCCGCGCCATGGCTCTAGCAAAGCAGCATTCTCTCAAAATCGTGATTGACGTTAATTGGCGACCGATGTTTTGGTCAAAGCCGGAGTTAGCCAAGCCAATTATTTTGGCATGGGTTAAGCAAGCTGACTTTCTGAAGCTCTCAATCGAAGAAGCCGAATGGCTGTTTGACTCTACAGATGCTGGGACGATCGCCCGTTCCCTGGGCGCTCATTCTACAGGCAATGTGGGCGTGCTAATCACTGCTGGGGCACAAGGCTGCACCTACTATTTCAGTCATCCTAGCGGTGATCTAGAAGGTAAAGTGCCTGCCTTTTTGGTAGAAGTTGAAGACACAACGGGAGCTGGAGATGGGTTTGTTGCAGGGTTTGTTCACCAACTCTGTCAGCAAGGGCGATCGGCACTTTGTGATTCAGCGATCGCTGAGACGATTGTGACCTACGCTAATGCGGTTGGTTCGCTGACCACAATGAGGTCAGGGGCGATCGCGGCTCAGCCTACTGCGGTTGAGGTGAAGGCTTTCTTGTATCTCAATCCTGTTCTGTAGCTGTTTCCCATCAAGCTGCGGCTTGGCAAATTAAATGCCTCAACAGAATAATTGACCAAGCCCAAATTGTTGAGGGTGGTTCCTTGGCTCTTTGGGTCGTTTGTTTGTTAAGCAGCAGTTACGCTGTATGGCTTAGATTTATCTGCAAAAATCAGCCATATTGGCAGTTGTAAAATGTTTTGTAGTTTAAGCATTTCTTTAGAAGTTTTGCCCTATGACCGCAGATAATAGGCATTAAAGACGATGAACTCAGTAGAATCCAACATTTTTGGAAGTGCCGCGCGGCACTTCCAAAAAATACTGGGGGATATAGGGTTTGATCAAGGTATTGCTTAGCTGAAATTAAAAAAGTCGAAATTAAAAGAGTTAAATATCAAAAGCTGCAACTCAGCAAATGTAGGTTAGTTTTAATTTTTGGTATGTGAAGTAAGCCAACTCTGCATAAAGCGAGCCAACTATAAGTGAGTCAACTATTAGCATTCATTACCTTCTGGCAAAATAGTCTCAATGACTGGGTACGTCGAGAAATTATTGATGATGATCCATGGGATGAACAGATTTCAGATTTGCCAGACGATAAGGAGGAGCCAAAAACCTCTGCCATAGAATCTGTCCCTGAAGCTGACACACCTCAAGCTGACACACCTGAATCAGACATCAGCATGATTCACCAATAGTTGCGCTTCATCGATCGCAACTCTCTTTTATCGTTTGCGCCGCTTTTTAGCATCTAGATTAAGCGCATTTTGCCAGGGCATTGATTTGTCAGCAATATTTCTGACATACACTTTGGTCACAGCCCCATAGCGTTCACGCAAAATATTCTCTAGCCGTTCGCCAATTAAGTGGGCAACGCTCATAAATTCTGGGTGCAGCAGCAGATACAGACGGATAAAAAGCTGATCTCCGATAACACCTTGAGAGAAGACTTTCGGACAATCCGAAACTCCTTCGACTTGAGCTGCAATCTGAGCCAGTGTTTCTGGAGCGATCGCCATTTGATGCACTAAAGAGGGAATCTGCTGCTTGAGAATACGCCAAAGGCTGGGAGCCAGCATCAGCGTTAGAACGATCGTTAATAGCGGATCAAGCCAGAGGTAGCCCTGAGAAATCCCAATTAGCCCTGCCAACATTAGCCCGGTTAGCCACATGCCCTGCAAAATGTAATTGGCGCTATGGCGCAGTGTCGGGTTTCTCAGGGCAGAAGATTCATAGCGCTCAAATAGCACAAGACAAATATGAACGGCTACAACTGCGCTGAGCAAAAAAACTAGCGGTAAATCAACATTTAACTCTGGCGCTTCAGTTGAGGAGGCGAGAAAATCTCTGAAGTGAAAGAGGCAAATTGCCACCATGGTAAAGCCAATGAATCCCAAAAAAGCAGCTAGCAGCAGCACTGCTACCGTATGCTGCTGACGATGGGTTCGTAATGCTTGCCCTGACTGCTGCCCAGATTGCTGCATAGAAGCCGTCGCGCTCAGGCTGAGGAGGATGCTGAAGCAATCGAGGAGAGTATGCAAGAAATCTGCCAAAATACTGAGCGATCGGCTTGTCCAACCTGCCCAAAACTTCACTGCTAAGACCAGCAGCGTTAACCATAGCGTAAGGAATAAGACTCGATAACTTGCGCGATACTGACCCTGTACGTCACCCATGAACCAGAGGCTAGCACAAAAGCTACTCTTGCTTACAGGGGGAGAAGCCCTCATTCAAAGAAAAAGCGATTTGGCTGAGGAGCCTGCCCATTTTCTTCAGCCGAATTGCCATTCACTAGCCCCACCATAAACGTCCTAAGTAAACTGGCAACAGCTACAGCACCTACTCTAGCCCAATGGCTCAACCTTATAGCGATGATTTCCGGCACAAGGTGATGGAATCGATTAAGTCATCTCTGCCCGCAAGGTAAATCGGCTCTGCCCGCAGGGCAAATCGGCAAGAGCGCCAGCAATATGAAGAGGCGTAGCTATGGAAGAAGACTATGATTTTAGCCAGAGTAAACGAGGAGCGATCGACCCAGTTCCTGGAAAGACTCGCATCATAATCCAGTTGAATGACGAGTTTCAGCCTGGTTTCGTAAGCTAGTTCATGCGGCAGGTGGAAACTACCAAACCTTGACTAATGAAGCATTGCGTCAGCACATTTAGCAAAGCCGTGAACCTTTAGGAGCAACTCTCCGCAGAGTGATCTGAGAAGAGTTTGAGCGCACTAGAGGAGCCTATCGATCTCCTCTTAATCCATCCAGCCAATATCCACCTCGCTGATTTTGCCCGTAGACTTCTCAGAAGACATTTCTGGCAGAGAGCTAGGGAGCGTCGGAGGCTCCATCATTTTGCGGGGGGCAACTTCGTGGTTGGGGCGATCGCGTCCCGGCATGGGCACGATCCCCTGAGAAGTGGCTGGTCTGTAGCTTTCTAGACCTGGCTCTGGGGCTTTAGGCTGGGGCAAGGGCGTGAGTGCAGCACGAGCTGGGGAAGGCGATCGCGTCAAGGTGTGAGTAGCCGATGATTTAGACGCAGCTTGGGCAATCGGCTGAGAGGCTTGAGCTAAAGCTTTAGCCGCCTGCGCTTTCTGTGCCGCCTGCAATGTCTGATTTTCTTCCGAGAGCTGCAAAATTACGCTGCGGGCTTCCTCTAGCTCCGCTTTGAGCTGCTGAAGCGCCGGGGCAGATTTCGCTTCATCTTTCGCTTCTTTGAAAGTTCGGTTTAGCTCAATTTGGGCTTGCAGGTTGTCCTGTAGTTGAGCGATCGCTTGCTGCAACTCTTGAATCTGCTGCTGTGCCTTCTGTTGTTCGGCATCCAGAGCGGCTTGCAGTTGGGCGATCGTTCCTTCTAAATCGGCTGGCGCTGGGCTGTTGGCTGGCACTGGGCTGTTGGCTGGCACTGGGCTGTTAGCTGGCACTTTGGCAGCTTCAGGCTCTGGCGTGGGTGGCACACCTGTGGCTACTGTGGCTTCTGCCGCCTCCGTTGGCGCTTCTGTTGCCGCCTCTGGCAAGGCTTCTGCCCCTGCATTAACTTCCTGGGACTCTGCCGCTGGCTTTTGTGCTTCTTCCCGTAATAAATCTGACAACCGTTTCCGCGCCATTGCTGCCTCTACTCCTGTGATGGACTGTCGATCGCCCGTTACTCTATTGGTCTGAACTGCCTGGATAAACGCCTGGATGAATGCCTGGAAAATCATTTTTATCCATCTGCTGAGGTGCCTCACCCATTCATCCCTTTCTTCTCTATTGTCTTCCAAGTGGTGGTGCGCGGGTAATGATTTTTGTGGTGTGGGTAAAGCCTAGTACCACGAAAATCATTACCTTTTGAGGACTAACGTCTTCCAGTCTTGCCGGATTTCTTCAACTACCCGCCAATAATCTGCCTCAGCTTCTTTCTTATTTTTGCCACGCCATTGAAAAATTGATGTCCCTTCCAGGGCAGATTTCTCGTGGGCTTTGTAGGCGCGAATGAAGGCATTACAGACCGGAACGCCTACTTCTAAAAGCGTTTTCTGAGCCTCCAAAGCCTCTGCCAGACTGCGTGGATCAACGCGAGTCAGCAGCACCCGATGCGCTATACCCGAAGGAATAACGACCTGCTTAACGGTTTCAATCAGAGCAGACAAATCCATGGGTGCAGGTGGGCTAGGCAGCAGTAGATAATCGGCAACAGGCAGTACGGCGGCTAGGGCAGTGGAGCCGAGGGCGGGCGGTGTGTCCACAATGATCATTTGATAGTCTTCAATCTCCCGCAAATGCCCCAGCAGCAGAGGATCGATCGATTTTGCTAGGTCAAAGCCCATGCGGTTCTCGCTGCGATCGACCCACCAAGAGGCAGAACCCTGCGGATCGGCATCGACCAGAAGGACGCGATCAGTTTCTCCAAAAGCAGCCGCTAAGTTCACGGCGGTTGTAGTTTTGCCAACGCCACCCTTGCCGTTGAATACCACCAAGATTCTAGGGGATTTTGAGGGAAGGGGCGATCGCACCACAGAGAAACTCCTGCATCAAATCTAACGGGCAAATTCAAGGATATGCGCTGCGGTGATCTGGGGCTGCTCCAAATGCGGCACATGACCACATTGAGGAATCCAAACAAGCTGACTCTGAGGAATAGCTTGATGAAGGCGCTCAGCATCTTGAATTCCCAGAATCCGATCCTGCGCTCCCCACAAGATCAGCGTTGGCTGCCGAATCTCTGCCAGTCGGGTTTTGAACGATCGATAGCCGCCGCTTTGGGTAAAAGAAATGAGAGACTGCTGCCAGTTTGCCCGATCGAGATGCAGTGCGGCACACTTTAGAGCATCGGCTGAAGCAAAGCTAGCGTCATAGTAAGCCTTGAGGCTAATGTTTTGCCGAACTTTAAGATTCCGCAAAAAGGCGGTTGCCCATTTGCCGATCGGCTGAGTGATCAGCTTGCTCAGCGGAAATCCAGCGCTAAATCCGGCGCTGTCAATCAGCACAAGCTGCTTCACAGCTTCAGGATAGGTGAGGGCAAAATCAATTGCTGCCGCACCGCCCATGGATGCGCCAATGAGGACAACAGGCTCGTCAATTAGCGTTTTCCAGCAAGCATACAGATGGGCTTTGATGGCGGCAGGATTCACCGGAAGCTGAGGCGATCGCTCTGTAAACCCAAACCCTAGCAGATCGATCGCCCAAGTCTCACCTTGTGTTAATAGCGGCAAGAGTCGGCGAAACTCAAACACTGAGCTATCAAATCCGTGCAGCAACAGCATCGGAGATTTGCCCTGAGATTTTTTGCCTAGAGGCTGCTTGCCATGATGCTCCTTGCCATGATGCACATAGGCTGTGGCGATCGGGCTTTCTGTAAGAGGCGTAGAAATATCTTGATACTCAATCCGTTGGGCGATCGCAATGGATGCCGCTTCAGTGAGCTGATGGATCGGAAGAGAGAGCCGAGAGGTTGCCGTCATCCCTCCAGCGTATCAGGAATTTTTCTTCCACAGCCTGTTACTTTTCATAACCTGACACCAAGATTGCCTCAGTAGTTTTCAGGAGGCTTTACAATATTGTGACTTGAGGTTGCGATATTGTGACTTGAGGTTGCGATATTGTGACTTGAGGTTGCGATCGCATCTGCAAAAGCAGCCCGAAAAATCATCAAATTCCAGGCAGAGCAGGATTTCCCAGCTTTACCATTTCTTAAGAATTTGGCGCTTGTATCAAGCTTTAGATTCAGCGATTTCTATTAAGTTCAGACGATCGCTACCCCGATAAAATTGAAGCTGGGCATCTACAGACTTTCAGTTCTCTTCCCTCTTCAGCAGCTTAAGCCCGAAGCATGATCACCTCATTCACTCCACAGGGGTTGCGCCCTAGTTTCAAACGCTCCGATCTCAGTGTCAGACGACTTAACGAAAAATTTTGGTGGCAGTTCCTTCCGGCCGGGTTAGCAACCTTAGTTGTCATCGTTTTGCTTCAGTTTGGTGTTTGCCAGGTTATCGAAACAACTTTATGTCATGCGCTGCTGCGCTTCAAAGATCCCATTCCCGATCGCTTTCAAGAATGGCTGTGGCTGGCGCTGCTATCTGTTGGCATCGGTCTAGGAGGATGGCTGCCGCGCTGGCGGTTTCGCTATCAGCTCATGACTTGGCTCTCGCTGTGCCTCGGCTGGGGTGCCCTGAGCTGGCTGCTGGGAGCGAGCGGCTCTCAAATTCCGATGGCGGCTCCTATGCTGCTATTTGGCTTGTGTGGCAGCGCCGTCACGTTAACAGAGTCTGTTCGAACTTACGTGTTGCTGCGCCAGAGCGAAAAGCGCTATGCCCTTGCCCTGTGCGGCACAACAGAAGGCTTATGGGACTGGAACTTGCGCACCGATCGCATTGATTTTTCCCCACGCTGGAAGGAAATGCTGGGCTACGAAGCCCATGAACTTGGCGATCGCCCCACTGAGTGGCTTAGCCGGGTGCATCCTTCAGATATAGATGCGCTGAAACTCGCTCTTGCCGACCATTGTCAGGGGCAAACGCCGCACCTAGAGTGCGAATATCGGCTATTGCATCGCAACGGCTCCTATCGCTGGATGCATAGCCGAGGGCTGGTGGTTCGCAATCGCTGGGACAGGGTTGAACGGGTGGTTGGCTTTCAAACTGACACGACCGAACGCCGCGAAGCAGAGATGGCACTTCAGCGGACAACCTTTTATGATGCCCTGACGGAGTTGCCCAACCGAGTGGGCTTCATGCACCGATTGCAGCAGACGATCGATGATACTCAGACGCACTCAACTATTTCTTTTGCGGTGCTATGGCTAGATATTGACCAGTTCAAGCTCGTGAACAACAGCTTGGGGAATACCTTGGGCGATCGGCTCTTGGCGGCAGTAGCTCAGCGGCTGAAGTCGTTCTTGACGCCCGAAAATACCGTGGCGCGGCTGGGCGGTGACGAATTTGCAGTGCTTCTGCCTCAGATTCAGTATGCTCACGACGTGACCCATATGGCAGAACGGCTCCAGCAGCTGTTGTCGCTGCCGTTTAATCTGGATGGACGGGAGGTTTTCATCACCGTCAGTATTGGCATTGTTCTCAGTTCGGCACACTACACCCAAACCGAACCCTTGCTGCGCGATGCGGACACGGCCATGCACCGCGCTAAAGCTTTGGGCAAGGCGCAGTATCAAGTTTTCGATCGCACCATGCGAACCCGAATGCTGTTGAAACTTCAGCTTGAAAATGATCTGCGGCAAGCTATTGCTCAAGGCGAACGGTACGCCAACATGATGGGGATTGCGGCCGCTCCTCCAAGGCATCCAGATCACTGGGTGCCAGAGGCTTGTGCCGATCGCCTTGCAGCGTCTCCAGACCTATCGAGTCTCCATCAATCGAGTCTCCATCAACAGCTTCAAATCTACTATCAACCCATTCTCTGTCTCACCACCGGACTGGTCGTAGGATTTGAGGCTCTGGCGCGTTGGCAGCATCCAGAACAAGGATTTCTACCGCCTGCTCAGTTTATTCCTGTTGCTGAGGAAAGCGGGCTGATTATTCCCCTCAGCTGGTGGGTTTTGCGAGCAGCCTGCCGTCAAATGAAGCAGTGGTTGACGGTCTTTCCAGAGCAACGTTTCCTAACCCTCAGCGTCAATCTTTCTAGTCGTCAGTTTTCTATGCCTGGGTTAACGGAGCAGATTCAGCAAATTTTGCGAGAAACCGAGCTGAACCCTGCCAACTTGAAACTAGAACTCACCGAAAGCATGGTGATGGACAATGCGGCGCATGTCGTCGATGTGCTGTACCAGATTCGGGCACTAGGCATTCATCTGGCGATCGATGACTTTGGCACAGGCTACTCCTCCCTCAGCTATCTGCCGCGATTTCCAATTAATACTTTGAAAATTGATCGATCGTTTGTGAGCCAAATGGATACCTGTCTTGATAGTTTAGAGATCGTTCGTACTATTCTAGTACTAGCACACAACTTGGGAATTGATGTCACGGCAGAAGGAGTAGAAACCTCAGAGCAGCAGGATCAGCTTTTAGAGATGCAGTGCGAGTTCGGTCAAGGCTATTTCTTTTCTGAACCGATGGACGTGAGCGCTATTACTCAATTATTAGAGCGGCAGCAGCCATATTAGATCGTTACGTTAATCAGTAATCGGAGTGAAGCAGTAAGGTGGCAAGCGAAAAATCCGGCTGTCACCGGGTTCTTTGGGGCTGTCCATTAGCTGACCATTAGCTGTCCATATAAATGGGCACAGGACTATTTCACAAGATTTCCGCAGGGTCGCGATCGAGTAATTTTCAAAAACTTTACAAAACTTTACTTATTGAGGAGGTTCTCCCAAACATTCCACAGGGTTTCCACAGGTGATTCAAAGTTTTCCACAGGTCAGGGCAGAGTTTTCCACAGCGAATAACGGTACGACCTGCCCTGACAGACTTATTGGGGAATACGCTGCTTTCAAACGCCAATCCTCTTAAACCCACAGTTTTTATTAAGTTATGTAAAGTAAACTGCCCTCAAACCCTGATTCTATCGTCAGCCTACTCTGTGCCCTAATTGACTTACTCTCCATTTTGGCGCTACTTGCTTCTCTCCCCAATGGCGCAAAACGATGCGACCTACTATATTGAAAGCGCTCTGGCTTAAGCTATCCTTCCTCAAGCCCACAGGTCAACGGACAGGTCAAGGCTGGAGTTAGGCTTGGCGCTATTTGTCGCTGCTGAAGCGATCGAACTGCCCCGCCATTCACCCAAACGTTATTCGCCCAATAGAGGTTTCCATGCACGCAACCGTCAGCATCCTGGCAGAAATTCCCGAAGAACTCCACGAATCGCTTCAAAGCTACCTAGAAACCCATCCAGATTGGGACCACGATCGCGTGTTTTGCGCCGCGCTTTCCCTGTTTTTGTTGCAGAACGGCAGCAGCAATACGCCAGATGCCTCCCGTAGCTATCGTCGGGCTGCTAGGGTATATCTAGACACGCTGTTTAAGCACGCGGTTTAGGGCTGGCGAGCGAAACCTAACGACTTGTAAAACATTGACCGTCTGCGGTCATGAAGGGCGTAGAATTTTTCTGTAGCAATCCTCCAGTCATCCCTCTCAGCCATCGCAATCAGCCACCGTAAAAGTCGAGTACTCCTAATCCATGACATACCTCTGGTTTAAAGCATTTCATTTGGTGGGCGTGGTTGCCTGGTTCGCAGGCTTGTTCTATTTGCCGCGTCTATTTGTTTACCATGCAGAAGCCAACGAGCAGCCAGAAGCCGTTCGCACCGTGCTACAGCAGCAGTACCAAATTATGGAGAAGCGGCTTTACCGCATCATCATGACTCCGGCAATGGTGCTGACTGTAGCAATGGCGATCGGCATGGTGATTGTGTCTCCTGATCTGCTAAAGGAAACCTGGCTGCATATAAAATTTGGTCTGGTGGTGGTGCTGCTGGGCTATCATCACTTTTGCGCTCGTCTCATGAAAGAAATGGCGGCGGGTCGGTTTCGCTTTACCGGGCAGCAATTCCGGTGGTTCAACGAATTCCCGACGGTGCTGTTTGTGATTGTTGTACTGCTGGCAGTGTTCAAGAATAGCTTTCCCACCTCTGCCGCATCTTGGAGTGTGGTCGGTATGGTGGTGGCAATGGCGGCTATCATTCAGCTTTATGCTCGCAAGCGCCGTCTTGAGAAAGAGCAGATATCAGCAGGCTCTGGTGAGATGAGTGCAAAAGGTTCAGCCTAGAGCGCCCCATTCTTGTAGCGCGATCGCCACGCCTTTTCGCAATTCTTCATTTAATAAGCTGTCTTGAGCCGCAAGTTCCCGAAGTCGTTTCTGGGCAATTTGCGGCTCAGCTTGTTTTAAAATGTGCTGTTCTAAGCTATCAGGCTGTTCTAAGCTATCAGGCTGTTCTAGACTATCGAGCTGCTTGAGAGCCGCGATCGCATGGAGCCTCACGCTGGCGCTGGGTTCTGCCAAGAGCTGAATCAGTGTTTCCAATGCCTGGGGCTGTTTGAGCTGTCCCAAACTGAGGGCGATCGCCTGTTTGCCTCGGTCGGTTTGGGCGATCGGGTGTGCCGATTGCAGCAGATTGAGGAGAATCTGAGCAGCCTGTGTCTTTGCCTCCTCGGACTCCACACGCCCCAAAACGAGGATTGCCTCCTGGCAGACGGACGAATCGCTGTGCAACAAAAACTCCTGAAGGTGATTAAGAGCCTCAATGCTACCAATCCACACTAGAGAGCGAATGGCTTCGATTTGCAAAGGGGCAGGAGCATGAAGCGATCGCAATACTGCAAACAGAGCCTCGGTAGAAGACTCGGTGCCAATGCGTCCTAGAGCAATTGCTGTCTGCTGACACACCTCCAGATTCAGATCCCACAGTAGGGGCTTAAGGCGATCGGCTAGCTCGTTTTTACTATGCAGCGCGGATTGCAAGCCCAGTGTCGTGACTGCCGACTGGCGCACTTTGGCATCGGTATCTTGCAACGCCAGCAGCAGCGCCGCAGAAATTTGGGGATGTTGAAAATGGCTGAGAGCTTCGATCGCCACTATACGCATAGGCGGAGACTCATGCTGCATTGCCTCTAGCAGCGATGGCACTACATGAGGATGGCGAATTTGCGCTAAAGCCTGAATTCCCAAGCCATAGGTCGAGGCTTGGGTAAGCAGGGTTTGCAGAGGGGCGATCGCTTCTACTCCCATTTGGGTCAGGGCAGCAGTTGCCACCCCAGCGATTTCTTCGTGGTCAGTCGTGCGAATCAGGTTAACTAAAACAGCAACTGCCTCTGGATGCTTCAGGTTGCCTAATATTCGAGCAATGAACCAAGTGAGTTCCCAATCCTCAGCTTCATCTTGCAGCAAATCGACCAGGGGAGCGATCGCCAATTCACCAAAATCAGGAATCGCTTTGGCAATATCCCATCGGCTCTGAAAGTCCCCTAGCTTCAGGCGGACTAATACAGTCGATAGATCAGCAGATAAATCAGTCTTGCCAGCATCAGACATGGGCTTAATTTAGAGTCTTGGAAATTAAGGGTTGGAACTAATAGTTTGTCAGCTCAGTACGCGAATTTAAATCTATTGCTTACAAACGGAAGTTCTGTATAAATGCAGTTCTTGTATGGCGAATATGCACAAAAAGTATACAGCTTAGTTTTTTGTAACTATCGCTACGAACTCAAGTCTTGAATATCTTTAACCTAACAACAAATCGGATCAAGACGTGCGATCGCCGTGCCAGACCAGGAGAACAACCGCCGTGACTAGTGTGATAGCTAACCAAGCTGCCAGCCTTAATAAGTTTGAAAAGCTCAAAGTCGAGAAGGATGGACTGGAAGTGAGGCAAGAGCTTGAGCATTTTGCTCAAGTCGGCTGGGAAATCATGGATGAGATCGATCGCGATCATCGCCTGAAGTGGTTGGGCATATTCTTTCGCCCTGTCACTCCCGGAAAGTTCATGATGCGATTGCGGCTACCCGCAGGGCTTCTGACGGCGCAGCAAATGCGGGTTCTGGCAGAAATTGTCCAGCGCTATGGGGAAGATGGCAACGCCGATATCACGACGCGCCAAAACCTCCAGCTCCGGGGCATCCGGATTGAGGATGTGCCCGACATCTTCCGTCGCCTGAAGGCAGTCGAGATGACCAGCATTCAGTCGGGTATGGATAATGTTCGCAATATCACAACCTCGCCGATCGCCGGACTGGATGCCGATGAGATGATGGATGTGCGTCAGTTGGCTCGACAGGTGCAGGATATGATTACCAGCGGTGGCGAAGGCAACCCGGAGTTTTCTAACCTGCCCCGAAAATTTAATATTGCGATCGAGGGGGGGCGAGACAACTCCATTCATGCCGAAATCAACGACATTGCTTTCGTGCCTGCTTTCAAAGATCAGCAGTTTGGCTTCAATGTTTTAGTGGGTGGATTCTTCTCAGCCAAGCGCTGCGAAGCGGCAATTCCAATGAATGTCTGGGTGGCTCCTGAAGCGGTGGTGGCTCTCTGCCGCGCCATTTTGGAAGTGTACCGAGATCACGGTCTGCGCGCCAACCGCCAAAAATCTCGCCTGATGTGGCTGATTGACGAGTGGGGTCTAGAGAAATTTCGCGCCGAGGTCGAGCAGCGGATCGGTATTCCTCTGGCAACCGCTGCCGATAAAGACGAGATGGACTGGGACAAGCGCGATCACATTGGTGTGTTTCCTCAAAAGCAAGCTGGGCTGAGCTATGTGGGACTCCACATTCCTGTAGGTCGTCTGTTTGCCGACGATATGTTTGAGCTAGCTCGACTGGCGGAAGTTTACGGCGATGGTGAGATGCGCCTGACGGTTGAGCAAAATCTGGTAATTGCTAACGTTCCAGATTCTCGATTGGAGGCGTTGCTGCAGGAGCCGATTCTAGAAAAGTTTTCGATCGCCCCGACTCCCCTAATGCGATCGCTAGTGTCCTGTACGGGTTCACAGTTCTGCAACTTTGCTTTGATTGAAACCAAGAATCGGGCGCTCGCCCTGATCCGAGAGTTGGAATCTGAAGTAGAGCTGACTCGCCCGGTACGCATTCACTGGACAGGGTGTCCTAACTCTTGCGGACAGCCCCAGGTTGCCGATATTGGTTTAATGGGGACAAAAGTTCGCAAAGAGGGTCAAACGGCTGAAGGCGTTGATTTGTTCATGGGTGGCAAGGTAGGCAAAGATGCCCATCTTGGCACCTGCGCACAAAAAGGAATTCCCTGCGATGACCTGAAGCCTGTGCTCAAAAATTTGCTGATTGAGCAGTTTGGTGCTCACAGCAAAAGCTGAAGTTCTTGACGGTTCTAACACCGTTTTTGAACGATAGGCATTCTCACATTCTCCCCCTGCTCGACTCAGGCATAGGTTCCCTGATTGCCCAAGTCGAGCCTCGCGCAACACACTATTGAACTTGGAAGCGGTAAATTATTCATGTCAAAACTGACCAGACGCAATTTTCTAGCAACTGCTGGCGCTGCAACTGCGGCAACAGCCTTTATTCACGGCTGCACTTCCACCACAACCAATACTTCTGCTAGCCCCAGCGCTGCGGCGGGTGCTTCTCCTAGCCCAGTTTCTAATGGCGCTGTGCCTGAAACCGCAACGGCAAAGCTGGGATTTATTGCCCTGACCGACTGTGCACCTTTGGTGGTTGCGCTAGAGAAAGGCTATTTTGCCAAGTATGGTATGACCGACGTTTCTGTGGGCAAGCAAACCTCCTGGGCTGTTACCCGCGACAACCTAGAGCTAGGCTCAGCCAATGGCGGTATTGATGGAGCACATATTCTGTCGCCCATGCCTTACCAGTTTGCTTCAGGTAAGACCAAAAACAATAAGCCCTTGCCGATGTACGTTTTGGCACGGCTCAACACTGACGGACAGGGCATTTCTCTCTCCAACGAGTTCAAGGCTCTGAAGGTGGGTGCCGACAGCTCGCTGCTAAAACCAGTGATTGAGCAGCGTAAAGCTGCGGGTCAAAAGTTCAAGGCGGCTGTCACTTTTCCAGGCGGTAACCATGATCTGTGGACGCGCTACTGGCTAGCGGCTGGCGGCATTAACCCTGAAACGGATGTAGACATTGTAGTAATTCCGCCTCCGCAGATGGTCGCCAACATGGAATCGAAGACCATGGATGCTTTCTGCGTCGGCGAGCCTTGGCCCGGTCGTCTGGTGAGCAAAAAGCTGGGCTACACGGCAGTGACAACAGGTGAGATTTGGAAGGGGCATCCTGAGAAGGCTTTCACAATGCGGGCGG
Organism: Drouetiella sp.; assembly: GCF_059504425.1. Taxonomy (NCBI): domain Bacteria; kingdom Bacillati; phylum Cyanobacteriota; class Cyanophyceae; order Oculatellales; family Oculatellaceae; genus Drouetiella; species Drouetiella sp. Next base: position 38,990 of record NZ_JCACIN010000111.1, on the reverse strand, counting down.
ACTGGGTAGACAAGAACCCAAAGGCGACCCAAGCGCTAGTGATGGCGATCCAAGAGGCACAGATTTGGTGTGATGACGATGCCAACAAGCAGGAGATGTGCGAAATTCTCTCAAAGGATAAGTACGTCAAAGCTCCGGTCAAAGATATTTTGGAGCGATCGAAAGGCAACTTTGACTTCGGCGACGGGCGCACTCTAGAAAAGAGCGACTTGCTAATGAAGTTCTGGCGCGAGTCGGCATCCTTCCCCTTCAAGAGTCATGACACCTGGTTTGTAACGGAAAACATGCGCTGGGGCAAACTGCCTGCTGATACCGATGTCAAGAAGCTGGTGGATGCCGTTAACCGCGAGGATATTTGGAAGGATGCGGCTAAGGCGATTGGTCAGTCTGCGGCAATTCCCGCAAAAGATACGCGAGGAGTCGAGAGTTTCTTTGACGGCACCAAGTTTGATTTCGAGAAACCCGCAGACTATTTAAAGGAACTCAAGATCAAAAAGATTTAAGAGTTCATGTAGGGACATGACAATGCCATGTCCCTACTTTGAAGACCGTAGCTTTAAAGACCATTGCGTTGAAATGAAGACCGTAGCCTAGAGAAACGATTTGACTTCACAAGTCACCTTCGCAAGCTCCTTACACAAGCCAACACCAGGAAGTTTGATTCATGACGACAGCTCTTTCTCGACCCAGTCCTGCCTCCAAGACCTCGGTGGCATTTGGCAAGATCTGGCAGGCTATTTTCCCCCCGGCGCTGTTCGTCGGAGTGTTGCTGACCGTCTGGCAATTACTTTGTTTCAGCGATGACTCGGCATTGCCTAGCCCCATCAAAGTGATTGCTCAAACGTTTGATCCTTATCTGACCAACCCATTTTTTGATAATGGGGGAACAGACAAAGGGTTGGGGTGGCAGATTCTGATTAGCCTTCAGCGGGTATTAATGGGTTATGCACTTGCCGCCATTGTGGGCGTTGCCGTGGGTGCCGTAGTGGGAGGAGTTCCCTTTGTTCGCAAGGGTCTTGACCCAATTATTCAGGTCTTGAGGACGGTTCCTCCCCTTGCCTGGATGCCTCTGGCGCTGCTGTTTTTTCAAAACAACGATCGTGCTGCTATCTACGTCATCTTTATCACGGCGGTCTGGCCAATCATCATCAACACGGCGCTGGGCGTGCAGCAGATTCCCAGTGACTACAAAAACGTAGCGCGGGTTTTGCAGCTCTCTCTGCCAGAATATGTGATGAACATTTTGGTGCCTGCAACGGTTCCTTATGTGTTCTCAGGTCTGCGGATTGGTATCGGTTTATCTTGGCTTGCCATCGTTGCTGCCGAGATGTTGAAAGCAGATGGCGGCATCGGATTCTTTATCTGGGATGCCTACAACGCAGGTAACGACAACAGCACAAGTCAAATCATTTTGGCGATCGTCGTTGTGGGTCTGGTGGGACTGCTGCTCGACAAGATTGTGGCTTGGGTCGGTCGTTTAGTGGCTCCCGGCGAGCAGAGATAGTCAGCAAAGCTTTGTCCTCGCAAAGCAGACAAAACCACAGACGGAACCTACGCCCTTCATTCATTTTCTCTTCTATGTCTACTCCTGCATTCGTTGAAATCGATAGCGTCGATCGCATCTTTTCTCTCCCAGGTGGCGGTGAATATGTGGCGATTAGAAATATTGACCTGAAGATTCAGAAGGGCGAATTTGTCTCCCTGATTGGTCACTCGGGCTGCGGTAAGTCTACATTGCTCAACATCATTGCAGGTCTTGATCGCGCCTCTTCAGGAGGGGTGGTTCTGGAGGGCAAGGAAGTGACTCAGCCAGGACCCGATCGCATGGTGATCTTTCAGAACTATTCGCTGCTGCCTTGGCGAACGGTGCGGCAAAACATCGCTTTGGCCGTCGATGCGGCTCTGAAGCATCTCCCGAAGCAGGAGCGGCATGAGATTATTGAACATCACATTGACATTGTGAATCTGCGCCCTGCTGCCGACAAGTTTCCCCATGAGCTGTCGGGTGGCATGAAGCAGCGGGTGGCGATTGCCAGAGGTTTAGCCCTGCGCCCCAAGCTATTGCTGCTAGATGAACCCTTTGGGGCGCTAGATGCCCTGACGCGGGGCAACATGCAGGAAAAGCTGATGCAGATTTGCCAGGAAAATGAAGTCACGGCGGTCATGGTAACCCATGATGTGGATGAGGCGCTGCTGCTGTCCGATCGCGTCGTCATGCTGACCACTGGTCCCGAAGCCCATATCGGTCAGATCTTGGAGGTGGATATCCCGCGTCCGCGCCGTCGGTTAGAGGTTGTGAATCACCCCACTTATTACGCGATGCGTAATGAGATTGTCTATTTTCTCAACCAGCAAAAGCGGGTATCCAAACGGGTCAAGGCAGCACCCGCAGTCATTGCTGCGAACGGGCTAGAGAAAATCAACTTGAACATTGGCTTTATTCCACTCACCGACTGCGCCCCGCTGATTGTGGCGCAGGAAAAGGGCTTTTTCAATAAGCATGGTTTAGAGCAAGTCAATTTAGTGCGAGAACCCAGCTGGAAGTCAGTCATGGAAGGCGTGGTGTCCGATCGCCTGGATGCAGCCCAAATGGTTGCCGGGATGCCGCTGGCGCTGACTCTAGGGGCAGGGGACAAAACACCCGTCCCCATGATTACGGCAATGGTGGTAAGCCGTAACGGTAATGCGATTACCCTCAGCAAGAGCCTCTATGACCAAGGCGTGCGATCGCTTGCCGACCTGAAAACGGTGCTGTATCAGACCCACGATAAAAATCATGTGCTGGGCATGGTGCACCCCACGTCGATGCACAACCTGCTATTGCGGCACTGGCTGGCTTCAGGCGGTATCGATCCCGATCGCGATGTCAGCCTCAAAATGATCCCGCCCCCCCAAATGGCGGCAAACTTGAAGGCGGGCAATATTGATGGCTACTGTTCTGGGGAACCTTGGAATTCTTACTCAGTACATGAAGGCACAGGCTTTGTCATCCAAACGGATATGGATCTATGGGCAGGTCATCCAGAAAAGGTGCTGGGCATCCGGGAAGACTGGTCAGAAAAATATCCCAAGACCCATATTGCGCTCGTCAAGGCGTTGATTGAAGCTTGCGAATATTGCGACGATCGCCGCAACCGAGAAGAGGTTTTAGAATTGCTCTGCCGCCCTGAATATTTAGGAACTGACCCAGTTTTTACCCGCCCTGGCTTCATCGATCCCTACCAGTTTGGCACTGACCAACCGCCTCAGCAAATGCTGCGGTTCAACCAGTTCTTTGTCGATAACGCCAACTTTCCTAGTCGGAGCGAGGCGCTGTGGATTCTCACTCAGTTCGCGCGCTGGGGTATCACGCCTTTCCCCAAAAACTGGATTGAGGTGATCGAACGAGTCCGCCGACTGGATCTGTTTTGGGAGGCTACGAAGCAACTAGAGCTGCCTAGGAGCGAACCGTCTCGTCAGCCTTTTGCTCTATTTGACGGCGTGATGTTTGACCCAGATGACCCCATCAGCTATATCGAAAGCTTTGATATTCGCCACGACTATCGTGTTGTGGAAATTCCGCTAGATGCCGCTATCTCTGAGAAGCTGAAGGTGGCTTAGGACTCTAGGAATTTTTGTCTTCCACTTGTGAATTTTTAATCTGCTCATGTCTGCTAATCTCTCTGACCCCACGCAACCTATGCAAATCCTTGATAGCAAAACTTCAAGTGGTTCTCCTAAGCTCGAAACTGGATCGTTTTTGAGCATCAAAAATGTCTCCAAGGTTTATCCAACGCCTAGGGGCCCTTACACCGTTCTGGATGGCGTTGATCTGGAGATTCAGGAAGGGGAATTCATTTGCCTGATTGGGCATTCGGGCTGCGGCAAAACGACGCTGCTCAATATGGTGTCTGGGTTCGCAACGCCGACTACCGGGGAAGTGCGAGTGGGCGATCGCCTCATCACCCAGCCGGGGCCTGATCGGATGGTGGTGTTTCAAAACTACTGTTTGCTGCCCTGGAAAACCGCCTACGAAAATGTCGATCTGGCGGTCAAGGCAGCTTTCCCAGACAAGCCCAAGGCAGAACGGGCGGCTCAGGTGTGGGAGCATCTGGAAATGGTGGGATTGACTGAGGCGGCGACCAAGCGTCCGGCGCAGCTGTCGGGCGGTATGAAGCAGCGAGTGGCGATCGCTCGTGCCCTGTCTATCCGGCCTGAAGTGCTGATTATGGACGAGCCGTTTGGGGCGCTAGATGCCATCACAAAAGAGGAGCTGCAAGAGGAACTGCTGAAAATTTGGCAGGATCACCGCTGTACTGTGCTGATGATTACTCACGACATTGACGAAGCGCTGTTTTTAGCCGATCGCATTGTCATGATGACCAATGGCCCTGCGGCAAAAATTGGCGAAATCATAGACATTCCTTTCCACCGCCCTCGCAACCGAACCCAGGTGATGGAAGATCCTCGCTACTACGAGCTGCGTAACTATGCGCTGGATTATCTCTATCGCCGCTATGCCCATGATGACGATGAATAGGCTGAGCTGAGCCATTTTTGCAGCTTCGCTCCTGATTTCCCCGTCCTTCATCTCTCTGAAAAGCCAATGACTGCCCCCATCAAAACCCTTTGCCCTTACTGTGGTGTTGGCTGTGGTTTAGAAGTTTTGCCTGTAGAGGATTGTGCGTCTGGCACCTCTAAAAATCCCAGTTTGAGCCAGGGTCAAAAGGTTGAGAAATGGAAAGTCCGAGGCGATCGCACCCATCCCTCCAGTCAAGGCATGGTGTGCGTCAAGGGAGCGACGGTAGCGGAGCCGCTGAACTGCGATCGTCTGCTTTATCCTATGGTGCGCGACTCCCTAGATGACGAGTTTCGGGTCGCAAGCTGGGATGAGGTGCTCGATCGGATCGTCAATCACATGCAGAAGGTGCGCCATACTAGCGGAGCAGATGCCCTCTGTATGTATGGCTCTGGTCAGTTTCAGACTGAGGATTACTATGTTGCTCAAAAGCTGATAAAAGGCTGTTTGGGCACCAATAATTTTGATGCCAACTCGCGCCTATGCATGTCTTCGGCGGTGGCAGGCTACGTGCAGAGCTTGGGTTCAGATGGGCCACCCTGCTGCTATGACGATCTGGAGCTGACCGACTGTGCCTTCATCATTGGCGCAAATATGGCGGAATGTCACCCGATCGCCTTTAACCGCCTTCGCAAGCACCACAAGCAAAATCCTCACGTCAAGATGATTGTGGTTGATCCGCGCGCTACGCCAACGGCGGATGTTGCCGATTTGCATCTTGCTATCCATCCGGGCAGCGATATTGATCTGCTCAACGGCATCGGGCATCTGCTGCTGAAATGGGGAGCGATCGATGTGCCCTTTATCGATGAATGCACTACTGGTTTTGCAGAGTACGCCAAGGTGCTGGAGCATTACCCGCCTCAGCGAGTCGCCCACCTCTGCGGTGTCCAGCCGGAAGACGTGGAGGCAGCAGCTCGCTACTGGCAAGAGGCGCAGCAAATTCTTTCGCTCTGGTCAATGGGCATCAATCAGTCCAGCGAAGGCACAGCAAAAGTGCGATCGATCATCAACCTGCACCTGATGACCGGAACGATCGGCAGACCCGGCTCAGGGCCTTTTTCCCTCACCGGACAGCCCAATGCTATGGGCGGACGGGAAGCAGGTGGCTTGTCTCATTTGCTGCCAGGATACCGATCGGTCAAAAATCCGCAGCACAGAGCCGAAGTTGAGCAGTTTTGGCATTTGCCCAATGACCGTATTTCTCCTTACCCTGGGCGATCGGCATGGGAGATGATCACAGGATTAGAATCTGGGGCCGTAGAATTTCTTTGGATTGCAGCAACCAATCCGGCAGTCAGTATGCCAGACTTGGAGCGCACTAAAAAAGCGTTGCGGCGATCGCCTCTGACGGTCTATCAAGACGCTTACTACCCTTCGGAAACCGCTGCCTATGCCCATATTTTGCTGCCTGCCACTCAGTGGAGTGAGAAAGCAGGAACCATGACTAATTCTGAGCGTACTGTTACCTATTGCCCTGCTTTCCGTAGTCCTATGGGCGAAGCTAGGGGAGACTGGGAAATTTTTGCTGAGGTGGGTCGCCGTCTGGGATTTGCCGAGCAGTTCCAGTTCTCGTCTTCGGAGGACGTGCGCAGCGAGTTTATTCAGCTGACGCGCGATCGCTTTTGTGATCAGACGGCGCTCAGCCATGCCTACCTTCAGGAAAATGGGCCGACGCAGTGGCCTTGTCCTGTGGACGGCGAACCCACCCAGCGCCTTTATACCGATCGCCATTTCCTTACCCCTGACGGGCGCGCCCGCTTCGGAGCCTACCATTCCAAAGGTCTTGCCGAACCGCCTGATGACCAATATCCGCTAGTGCTGACAACGGGTCGGCTATATGGACATTGGCATACTCAGGCTCGCACAGGCAGAATAGAGAAGATTCGCCAAATGCACCCTGATCCTTTCGTGGAGATCCATCCGCGAGATGCCCAGAAGCTCGGCATTGAAGATAAGAGTTTAGTCGAGATCCGCTCACGTCGAGGGTTTGTCTACTGTCCGGCTGTGGTGACGAGAGCGATCGCCCCTGGAACCGTTTTTCTGCCCATTCATTGGGGTGCGCTTTGGGCAGATCAGGCAGAGGTCAATGCCTTGATGCATCCAGAAGCCTGTCCTGACTCACTAGAGCCTGAATTGAAAGCCTGTGCAGTTCAGCTTGCACCCCTCCGCACTACCTTTCCTTCTGTCCATACTGCATCTACTGATTTATGCAAGACCAGTCAACTGATCCCTGCAATTAGAGATGTTGTTCATGACTAACCTTAGCAAATTCCCTGTTTCTGCTCAGCTCTTAGATTACAGACCTGAGTTAGCCAAGCCTGAGTTAATTAAACCTGAGCTAACCAAACCTGAGCTAGCCAAACCTGAGTTAACCCAGCCTGGTTCGCCCAAGCTCTGCAACAAGCCTCTCAAAGCGAGTCCTTTCGAGAGTTTTAGAGATCCAGCAACAGGTCGTTGGATTAATTACTTGCCCGATCTCAAAACTGATTGTAGGAGTGAGGCGATCGAATCTGCTCTGCTGGCTTTACAGATAGCCGCGCAGCCTGTCCTGCCTGTACCTCCCCCCGCGTCTGAGCTAGAGCAACCCATTTCTGGGTTCGATCGGCTGTTGCTTAAGCTGAGATTAGCAGTATCAAAATACTCAGCACTTCAAAAACTTCGCCCGTTAGGTAAGCCTTTAGTTTCGGCTCTTAGAGCTACTGGCATCGTACAAACCATCAAAAAATTCTTCACCGTATTTTGGGTGCTGGCTCGTTAACAGCCGTGATTCAAATCTATTAGACCTCTCGCAAATTAGGATTTTTGGATTGGAGGCGGGGGTGCAGCCCCCGCCTCCAATTTGCAAGAGAGCAAGCAGCTTGAAGCATTAGGAGTAAACCTGACATGACTATTACTGCGATCGAACTGCCGATGGAAAAGATCATTGAGTTTGCGATCGCTGACCCAAAACGTGGCTAAATTCAGACTCAAGAGAGAGCGATCGCCTTCCAAGCAGCAAGTTTTGAGTTCAGAACCGCAGTAACCGCCCTGCAAACAGAAAACTCCGAGCTTGGAAGTGCAACGATCGCCCTGCAAACAAGAAACTCCGAGTGTCAAACAGAAAACTCTTTGGAGGGTTGGGGAGCTAAATACCCCGCAACCACACAATCCTCGATCGCCTCTTCCACAAAACTCCACAGCTCCGGCGTGCCCTCCGCGACAGGCTGCATCCGCTGCAACACGCGATCGCTCGTGATGCCATGCAGTTTCCAGGTGCCGCCCTGGGTTTGTTGGTTGAGCAACATGGGTTCGATGCGATCGAGAGCCGCCGCAAACTTTGCCGAGGGGGTTTCCCGTAGCTCAAATTCGTCCCAGAGCGATCGCATTTCTCGCCCCAGGTCATCCGGCAATAGCCCAAAAATTCGCTCTGCCGCCTGAAGTTCGCGATCGGCTTTGTCCTGATTGGCCTGAAGGTCATAGCAAAAGGTGTCACCCGCGTCGATTTCTACCAAATCGTGAATCAGCAGCATTTGCAGCGTGCGCAGCAGATCAGCTCCCGGCAGCGCATATTCTGCCAGCACCGATGCCATAATCGCCAGATGCCAGGAATGCTCGGCGCTATTTTCTCGCCGCGACCCGCCTGTGATGAGCGACTGCCGCAAGATTTGCTTGAGGCGATCGATTTCTACAATGAACTGCATCTGTTGCTGAAGGCGATCGGGTTGCATGGGTGAGGGGTGGTTGGGGAAAGGGGTGGATGGGTGAGGAGGTGGATGAGGAGTGGATGGGGATGGAGTGAATGGGGTAGGGGAAATGTCATCCACCCATCCACCCATCCACCCATTCCCCTCTCCCGTACTTTTTCTACTCACTTTGTAGAGATACCCGATCGCCCGACTCAGAACGCCCTGGATTAGAATGTGACTACGTGTGGATATCAATTCGCGGACTCAGGAACGATGGGATTCTTTGACTCAGAAGTAGTTCAGCAAGAAGCTAAGAAATTATTTGAAGACTACCAGTCTATGATGCAACTGGGGTCAGGTTATGGCAAGTTCGATCGGGCTGGCAAAAAGCTCTACATTGAGCAGATGGAGTCTGTGATGGAGCGCTACCGCATCTTCATGAAGCGGGCGGAGCTGTCTGAAGACTTTATGGCGCAGATGAGCATTGAGCAGCTTAAGACGCAGCTCAACCAGTTTGGAGTCTCAATGCAGCAAATGTTTGACCAAACTAACCTGACGCTGGAGCGCATGAAAGCTGAGCTAGAGCGGCAAAAGTAGGGATTGTAGAAAAGACTGCGCTGATATACCCATTACTAAATCTGATTACTAAATCTGAAATATACGTTTGAAGCGGATGGGTCAGTGACCCATCCGCTTCGCTTTGGCTAGTTCGTTTTGTGGCTCGTGACCCAGGGATTACATGCCCATCATGCCGCCCATACCACCCATGCCGCCCATGCCGCCCATGCCACCCATGCCGCCCATGCCACCCATGCCACCCATGTCAGGCGCACCGCCGCCAGGAGCGTTCTTCTCAGGCTTTTCGACCACCAGCACCTCAGTTGTGATCACCATGGCGGCGATCGACGCAGCATCCTGAAGAGCCGATCGCACCACTTTCGCAGGATCGATGATCCCGGCAGCAATCATGTCCTCATAGACACCCGTTAAAGCGTTGTAGCCAAAGTTGAAGTCCAAAACCTTGACTTTTTCAACGACGACCGCGCCCTCTGCTCCGGCGTTGTCGGCAATCTGCCGCAGGGGTGCTTCTAGAGCGCGAGTGACGATATCTACGCCAATCTGCTCCTCGGCATTGAGGCTAGGCTTGATTTCCTGCACCTTTTGCGCCAGATGCAGCAAGGTCGCGCCGCCACCCGGAACGATGCCTTCAGCAACCGCAGCTTTGGTAGCGTTCAGAGCGTCTTCAAGGCGAAGCTTGCGATCCTTCAGCTCAGTCTCGGTTGCTGCTCCCACTTTGATCACGGCAACGCCGCCCACGAGACGCGCCAAGCGCTCTTGCAGCTTTTCGGTGTCATATTCTGAATCGGTTTCAGCCAGCTCCTTGCGGATCTGGGCAATCCGCTTTTCAAGTGCTGCTTTATCGGGTGCTTCGGCAACGATCGTCGTTGTGTCTTTGGTAATTGAGATTTTGCGCGCATTGCCCAACATTTCTAGGGTGACGGCATCTAGGCTCAAGCCAATCTCTTGAGAAATCACCTGACCGCCTGTCAGCACGGCAATGTCTTCCATGAAGGCTTTGCGACGTTCGCCGAAGGAGGGGGCTTTGACAGCAGCAACGTTTAGTACGCCGCGCAGACGATTCACCACCAGCGTTGCCAGAGCTTCGCCCTCGATATCTTCAGGAATCAGCAGGAGGGGCTGGCTGGAGCGAGCCACTTTTTCGAGCACAGGCAGCAAATCCTGAATGCTGCTGATCTTTTCGCTCGTCAGCAAAATCAGCGGATTTTCTAGTTCGCAGGTCATGCGATCGGTGTCGGTAACAAAGTAGGGGGAGACATAGCCGCGATCGAACTGCATCCCTTCCACCAGCTCCATTTCGGTGTAGAGCGACTTCGACTCTTCCACCGTAATCACGCCATCTTTGCCGACTTTTGCCATGGCTTCAGCCACCATTGCTCCCACTTCCGGGTCGCTACCCGCCGCTACGGCAGCGACCTGGGCGATCGCGTTGCCTTCCACAGGCTTAGCCACTCTGGCAATTTCGTCCAGGATGACAATAACGGCTTTCTCAATGCCCCGGCGCAGGTTCACCGGATTGGTGCCCGCCGCCACGTTCTTCAGCCCTTCGCGAATCATGGCTTGTGCCAGCACGGTTGCAGTGGTCGTACCGTCACCCGCCAAATCTTTGGTTTTGGAGGCTACTTCCTGAATCAGCCTTGCTCCTGTGTTCTCCAGGGGGTCTTCTAGCTCAATTTCTTTGGCGATCGTTACGCCATCATTAATGATTTGGGGCGCTCCGTACTTGGCTTCCAGCACTACGTTACGTCCTTTGGGTCCTAGCGTAATCCGCACTGCGTCAGCTAGGGCATTTACACCTCGCTCTAGTGACTGACGCGCTTCTTCGTTGAACACAATAATTTTGGACATATTTTTTCGCTCATAGTTCTCCAATGTTTGAAATTTAGCACTCTAAGGGCGAGAGCGCTAAGAATTGGTAGGGTGGAAATCCGAACTGGGCAAGGGGGGATGGCAAGGTTAAGAGCGCGATCGCTGATTTTCAAGATCCAAAATCGCAAGATACTGCCTCAGCCAGATGTAGCGTAAGCGCTAGATTTTTTAGGCTGAAATCTGCTATCTCATTTACATACAGCCGCATTTGTTTGAAAGGTTTGTGCTGCAAATCCTTCAAACAAACAGATTTTCGGAGGCAAGGATGCGTTTACAGGCGGGATGTCAGCTTTCCTATGAAACCAATGCGCCAACGCCGCTGATTTTTATGCTCCGACCTCGGAGCGGTTCAGGACAGTGGGTTGCCAGCGAAGAATATTTGCTCATGCCTAGCGTGCCTGTGGTCGAGTACACCGATGGTTATGGGAATTTGTGTCAGCGGCTGGTGGTGCCTCCTGGTCGGTTTGAGGCTCGAATCTCGGCTTGCGTGGAAACTGCGGATACGATCGACGTCGATCCAACTGCCCCCTATGTCCCAGTAGAGCTATTACCAGAGAATACGCTTCAGTTTCTTCTGCCCAGCCGCTATTGCCAGTCTGACCTGCTGGGAAATTTGGCGATCGATGTGGTGGGAAACGCAGTTCCGGGCTATGCCCAAGTTGAGGCGATCCGGAATTGGGTTCACGAAAATATTAAGTACGAATATGGCACCAGCAACGCCTCTACGTCGGCAGTAGACACGGCTGAAAGTCGCATTGGGGTCTGCCGGGACTTTACCCATTTAGGGATTTCCCTCTGCCGCAGCCTCAACATTCCGGCGCGGATGGTGGTGGGCTATCTCTATCAGCTTGACCCAATGGATTTACACGCCTGGTTTGAGGCTTATGTGGGCGATCGCTGGTACACTTTCGACTCGACGCAGAATCAGCCGCGCGGCAACCGGATCACGATCGCCTACGGTCGTGATGCGGCGGATGTCGCCCTCTCAACCCAGTTTGGGGCAATGCAGCTTTTGGATATGAAGGTGTGGGTGGATGAAGTCTAGCTGTCGCCAGTTTGCTTAGGGTTGCAAATTTGACGCGATGTGCAACTTGGTCTGAAATGTTTTGTAGGGCAGACATCTTGCCCGTCCGAATCTGGGCAGGCAAGATGTCTGCCCTATGCAGATCAAGATCTTTAGAAAAAGAGTCGCACATCGCGTAATACCGATTTAAATGAATTTGTGGGCACATCAAACCTCAGAAGGGGCTTGGCAATGCCAAGCCCCTACCGGGATCTGTCGCGGTTCCAATTCAAATTGGTTTAATTTAGTAAAACAAAATAATTTTTTGAAAGGTTCGCGCGAACCTTTCAAAAAATTATGGGGAAATTTGAGAGGCGAGATCTATAGCGATATTAGGCGATCGCGTAGGATTTCAGCCTGCTTCTCGGCTTCTGTCAGGGCATCGCGGGTGCTTTGAACGACGGCAGCGGGGGCTTTATCGACAAAGTTGGGGCTGCTCAAGCGCTGCGTCAAAGCCTGAATTTCAGCTTCTACTTTGCCTAAATCTTTTTGCAGTTTGGCTTTCAGCGCGTCCATGTCCACGACACCCGCTAGCGGAATCAGCACCTGGATAGTGCCGATCACCCCCGTAATCATCTGAGCTGCCGACTGAGAAGGCTGGAAATGCTGCTCAGATATGGGTTTCACAGGGGGCTTAACGGCTGCTTGGCGCACTGGAACCACGGGAACGGGCTTTTTATTAACAAAGACATCCCACAGCATCTTCAGCATCACGCCTAAATAAACCAGAGAATCTAACGTGAAGTAGATGAGCGTGAGCAGTACCAGCATGACGATCACAGGGCGATCGCGCCAGCTGTCGGGCGATTGCTCCATCTCCTGATGCCCTGACTGAGCCGCAGGAATGGCTGTGCTAGGAGGCGCGATCGTCAGATGTTCGACTTTTGCCAAGTCCTGAATGTAGGATTGACCGGAAGTGAGGATATGGCGCTCGCGATCGCTCTCCGATTCCAGGAAGGCTTTCACCTTGACTGCGGGCTTAATATCCGCCTCAGCTCTCAGGTTGCGGATGGTGCGAATCGTTTCCATCAGCAAATCAAACTGCTGCTCTAGTTCGGCATCAATGAAGTTAGAATCTGCTTCAGGATAGGATTGCAGCGCTAGATACTGGGTGTCCTCCGTCTGCGTTAAGGTATGCCAGATTTCTTCGGTGATGTGGGGCATGAAGGGGTGGAGCAGACGCAGCGTGCCCTCTAGAACATGGGCAAGCACCTGTTGTGCCGTCCGTTTTGACGCAGAGCGATCGCTTGAGTCTGGCTGGAGCCGCGATTTGGCGAGTTCGATATACCAGTCGCAGAAGTCGCCCCAGATGAACTCATACAGTCCTTTTGCCGCTTCGCCCAGACCGTAGCTGTCGATGTCTTTGCGGGTTTGCTGGATCACCTGGTTGTAGCGAGAGAGAATCCAGCGATCGCTTAGCTCCAGACCCTCAATCTGGGATGAGGCTTGCGGCTGACCCAGCTCAGCCGGGGTTTTGCCGTCCAGGTTCATCATCACAAACCGGGAGGCGTTCCACAGCTTGTTAGTGAAGTTGCGGGATGCTTCCACCGATGCCGATTCGTCGGTTTTGCGGTTATATTCTAGACGAATATCTTGTCCAGCTCCGGCAACTTCCCGAATTAGGGTATAGCGCAGGGCATCGGTGCCATAGCGATCGATCAGCAGCAGCGGATCGATGCCGTTGTTGGCAGATTTGGACATCTTTTTGTTGTTCTCGTCCCGCACCAGCCCATGAATGTAGACGGTTTTAAAGGGCATCTTACCCGTGAAGTGCCCTGCCATCATCGTCATCCGGGCTACCCAGAAAAAGATGATGTCAAAGCCCGTCACCAGCGTTGTCGTGGGATAGTAGGTGGCTAGGTCAGCCGTCTGCTGCGGCCAGCCCATGGTCGAGAACGGCCATAGCCCCGACGAGAACCAGGTGTCTAGCACATCTGGATCTTGAACGAGCTGCACCGAATCGCCCCGCTCGTTACCCCACTGAGCGATCGCCTTCTCCCTTGCCTCAGCTTCGTTTTGCGCCACCACAAACGGCGTACTGTCGGTGATTTCGCCGCCCGTCTGCGCCACGTCATACCAGGCCGGAATCTGATGCCCCCACCAGAGCTGCCGTGAAATGCACCAATCCTTCAGGTTCACCAGCCAGTCTCGATACACCTTTGTCCAGCGATCGGGCACAAACACCGGGTCGTTCTGAGCATCCAGAAATTCCAGAGCGCGATCGGCTAGGGGGCGAATTTTGACAAACCACTGGGTTGAAAGCAGCGGCTCGACGGGAACCTTGCCGCGTTCGCTGTAGGGGACGGTGTGCTTGTAATCCTCAATTTTGACCAGGAAACCCTGCTCTTCCAGGCGCTTCACTACATTCTTTCGGGCGACAAACCGATCCTGTCCCTGGAAATCTCCGGCATTCTCGTTGAGGGTGCCGTCTTTGTTGAGGATGGTGATCATCGGTAGATTGTGGCGTTTGCCCATCTCAAAGTCGTTGGGGTCATGTGCCGGAGTGACTTTGACGCAGCCTGTGCCAAAGCTAGCATCTACATACTCATCAGCAATGATCGGAATCTGACGATTCATCAGCGGCAGCGTCAGGGTTTTGCCCACCAGATGCTTATAGCGATCGTCTTCTGGGTTCACCGCCACCGCCGTATCGCCCAGCATCGTCTCCGGTCGGGTGGTGGCAACCTCTACAAAGCCCGTGCCATCCGTCAGCGGATAGCGGAAATGCCAGAGGCTACCATTCACCTCTTTGTTCTCCACCTCCAGATCTGACACTGCCGACTGACTTGCCGGACACCAGTTGACCAAATACTTGCCGCGATAAATCAAGCCCTCCGAATAGAGCTGAGTGAATGCCGTCAGCACTGCCGCCGAAAGCCCTGCATCCATGGTGAAGCGTTCGCGCGTCCAGTCTACCGAGACTCCTAGGCGGCGCAACTGTCCGGCGATCGTCCCACCCGATTCTTCTTTCCACTGCCAAGCCTTTTCGAGAAAAGCCTCTCGTCCAATGCTATCCCGCGTCTGTCCTTCAGCCTTCAGCCGCTTCTCCAGAATAGTCTGCACCGCAATACTGGCGTGGTCGGAGCCAGGCAGCCACAGAGTGTTTTTCCCCAACATCCGGTGATAGCGCACCAGCGTATCAATCAGGGCACTCTCGAAGGCATGCCCAATGTGCAGGCTGCCTGTAACGTTGGGTGGCGGAATCACGACGCAGTAAGGTTCGCCGCCTTGCTCAGGGTTTGCCTTAAACGCCTGGTTGTCTTCCCAGGCTTTCTGCCACTTGGCTTCAGAGGTGGCAGGGTCATATTGGCTGGCGAGGGCAGGGATGGTTGCAGTCATGGTGAGAACGGGAAGCTACGGGGACAAAGCGCTTTGAATGTACGTAAATTCTGGCACGTCGAGGGAGGGAACTGCCAGAGTTCAAGGGTTTATTTTTGGGAGTGAAGAGATGGGGCAGATGGGGCAGATGGGGCAGATGGGGATGAGTAGATGGGTAGATGGGTAGATTGAGGATGAAGCAAATATCAAATTTGATAGATACCCCCTTCACCCCCTCACCCATCTACCCCTTCACCCCCTCACCTCCCCTACAACCCGTCCATTCAGGAAAGTCCGGATTCTGACGGGCTTCTAACGGAAATCGATCGCAATTCTTCACGAGCTGGCTGGCTTCGCTCTGCGCCACGGTTTGCCATTCTTGAATCAGGGCAGGCGGGATGCGTAAGACGATCGCCTCTTGAGCAGTTGGGACTTCTAGCCGCAAGGTCTGATCGGGGAGCTTGGACAAGACGGCTTGAAGTTCGTACTGCCCCACGCTCTGCCCGACACTGGGCTGGGCAGATATGGCAATTTGACTAGAGCGATCGGCGGCTGACCACACTTGACCCTGAACGTTACTCAGCAGAATCGGCTGAGGATGATCGATCGCCACGCTGCCTGGAAAGGCAACCAGCCGTAGGTAGATTGCCTCCTCTGGCGCGTTAGGCTGCACTCGCTTGAAGGCGATTACCTGCCAGCTCTGTCGATGCTGATCGCGCAAGGTGCGCCGCGACTGTACAACGATCGCCCCTGCATCGGCAGTGCGGAGAAAGCTTGCCAAGGCGGGAGCGCTGAGGACTGTAAAGCTAAGCAGAATGATGAGAGCGATCGCCATCCCTTGAGAAAATCGCTTGAGAAAAGCCGTCATATGATTTCCAGAAATATCCGCTAGGTATAGCAACCGCCAAGGCGGTTAGGACGGGGACATTTTTGGTGGGGCGCGAAGCTCCCCACCAAAAATGCCCTAAGCTAAACTGGCGATCGCCACAGAGTCGCCTCAATAGAATTGTCGCTGAATTTAAGCTGTCGTTGATATTCTCAACTAATATCTCTACATTGGTGTTTATGTGAATTTGTGCGTCTAGGGGAATATCTCTGTGGCTAAGCAACGCCTCCCAAAACGTGAGCTAGCTAGCTCTGCGCCATTGTCGCCGCAGGAAAAGCTTCAGGCACAGCTCAACTCTTTGCTCAAGCAGGAAAAATATCGTCAGGCGCTAGAGGAAATTCGCAAGGCGCAGCGTACCCAGCCTGATGTAAAATTTACGCCCTCAGAAGCCGAAATCTGGCTACTGAGAGGCAAACAGGAGTTTCAGAAGGGCGATCTTAAGCAAGCTGATCCGTCACTTCGTCAGGCGTTAGGATTGGGGTTGTTGGGTGAGTCTCACTACTGGCTAGCAAAAACGCTGCTGGCAGCAAATCGGCTGGATGCGGCGATCGCCCTCATTCGCCCAGCCTTTGAAGCGGGCACTTTGCCCAAGGACTACAGCATTTGCTACGCCAAGCTGCTGCTGCTGCAAGGCGACACCGCCGCCGTTGAACAGTTGTTGAGTCAGCAGTCAAAGCGGTTTCCGGCAGCGCAGCAGCACTGGCTGCGAGGCGTCCTGGCGCTGAAGGCAGAGCAACCGGACGTGGCGTTAGCGGCATTCCAGAAGCTCAAGCGTCCTGTAACTCCGGGCGATCGCCCCGCAATCTGGCAAGTTTACACCCAGCAAATTCTGAAAAATTGGGATGCGGCAGCCGCTCAACTGGGTCTGAAATCTTCAGCACAATGGGCGTTTTCCTTTGGCAGACCCGCCTATACTGAGCATCCGCTCCTGCACCGACTTGCCCTGCTGCAACACCTGGAAACCGGGGAGCCGCCGATGGAACAGATTTTGTTCAATCAGACCAATCCGGCTTTCAGCGGAACGGCTGAGGTGGCTCACATCCTGTCCCTGCTGGAAGATCTGGGTAAGAACAATTCCCATGAGGCAGCTCATGCCATGCTGAGACTCGATCGCCGCTCTAGCAAATTTCCAGAAGTAGCAGTCCTGCGTCCGGCGCTGTTGGCGATGGCGGGAGAGCAGTCTATGACTCAAGGCGAGGTAAATTGCGCCGCAGAGTTTTGGCAGCTCTTGCAGCAGGAGCAGCCTTTTGAGCCGCAGTTGGCGGTGAATCTGATGAAAGTCCTGGATCTGAATGAGGATTATCAGGCGCTCCAGCGATTGTTGACGCGCATCATTAAATGGCTAGAGCAGGACTTTAAACAAAATCCGCAAAGCTGGTCGGACGATCGCCGCAAGGCAACGCTTTCCTACGCTCACTGCCGTCTGGCGGATACCTGGATGGCTTTAGGGAAGCAGCGTGCCGCCCTAGGAGAACTGCAAACAGCAGAGCGGATTGATCCTCAATCGCCAGAAGCGATCGGGCGACGAGGGCTAATCGCGGTGCTAGAAGAGCGCCACGACGAGGCAACTCAGCTCTTGACCCAGGCGCTAGAGGGGGGCTGTCGCACGGAGGAAATTTACAGCGTTCTAGTAGACACCTGGAAGACCTTGGGCAACTCAGCTGCCGCGCTGGAAGTCCGTCGTCGCTTTGGCAAAAAGTTTGGCGATCTCAACCCCGAAGCCGATGTTGAGGTGCTGCCTTGGGTAGAGGCGCTGTCTACCCGCAGCTACCCGCTCTTTAGTCACTTAGTCGAAAGTCACTCAGCTCAGGCAGGTAGCAAGCTGAGTTCACCTTTACGCGCCTGTCAGATTTTTGTGGAGGCAGTTGAGGGTGAACCTAACTCTGGGGGCAATGTTTCGCTGAATCAAGCCCAAGCCGTTCCTGAATGGGAGGCGCTTTTGCAAGGTTTAGCGGCTCCAGAGCAGGTGCAAACGGTGGAGGCGATCGCCCTCTCTTTGGTGCTTTTTGCCAAACGAGAGAAGGGCATAGCTGCTCTCATCAGCCAATATACGGTGAAGCTGATTGCCCTGGGCGACCAGCAGCCCGCCGCCCGAACCGCCAATCTCGTCGTCCTGGCGCTGAAGGAACGCGACTCGAAAAAGCTGCAGCTTCCCCTCCAGTCCTATCTGGGCATCCAGCCGCAACCCGGCAATGCCCTAGCGGAAATTCAGCTACGGGTGCGTCGCTTTGCCAATAATGCCCAAGCCCAGGTTTTACGTCCCTTCATCGAAACCGCCCTCGGCAAAGAACCGCAAAATCCGCTGCTGCTGCTGGCACAAGCAACGACTTACCCTGCCTATTCACCCAGCTACGAGAAATTTAGACAGGAAGGCTTCGAGATCGCCCGTCGCATCCAGGACAAATCTCTGCAAGCCTTCCGCGAAGAGGAGGCATTCCTCACTGCCCAGGAAGCGCAAGAATTTCTGCCTGATCTGGATGCCTTCAACCCTATGGGCATGGGAAATATAGATAAATTGCTAGAGGACATGATTCGCAAGATGTTTGGCAGCAAAATGTCCCCTGCTGAACTGCAACGCATGCTGCCCGAACTCAAGCGTATGGTGATGAATGACATGCCTAGCTTTGGGAGCGAGGATGACGAAGACGACAGCTTCGGCTTTGGCTTCCCTTCTGGAGGATTGCCCTCCAGACCCGGAAGACGCAAACGCAAGTAACCCCAAAACCCTCAGCCGCAAAAATTCACCCAGAAAATCCAAACTCTAAAATGCTTTCCCCCTACGATCGCCTTGCCATCCCCCTCACGGCAACTCCTGCCGAAGTCAAAGCCGCCTACCATGCCAAGCTGAGGGAGTTTCCTGCCCATCTGCATCCTGAAGAATTCAAGGAAGTGAGAGCCGCCTACGAAACGATTCGCAAAGGCGGCGCGTCTGCCGATGACTTCTTCTTTCTGGTGCGTCCCCTCGACGCTAAGCTTGATCCCTCGGCTGTGGAGGCATTGCGGCAACGGGCGATCGCTCAGCTCCAGGTCAGCTGGGAGGAGATGATTCGGGAAACATTTTGAGTGCCGCAGAGAGAGCAGCCTGTAAAATTACGAAGATTTAAGCTCAGTAGACGCTCAGTAAAAGCTCAGTAGAACATGATGGATCGACAGACTTTAGCTGACAAATTCGACAAATTTTTTGACCTGCTTCAGACCGAACCCCCGGCACCGGATTACCTGGGGGAAGCCCCTGAAGCGATCGCCTCCTTTGATCCTGCCCTGTTTGATCCCTACCAGATGGTGGCGGAGTGGATCGCGCTACGCCATGAGGTCAAGCAGCAGGGTAAGCTCCTGCAATCCAGCCAAAACACGCTACAGCAGTCGCTAGAAGGGCTTCAGGCAGAGCGAATAGACCAGCAGCAGAGGCTAAAGCAAACCCAGGCGTTGGCTGAAGCTGAATCCAAAACCCTATGGCGCGATTTGCTGGCGATCGTCGATGCTCTCGATCAGGCAAATGCCCATTGGGAAACGCAGATTGCTGCTCAAACCCTCTTGGTGCAGAAGGATGTAGTTCCTGCCCAGACTCCTCAACCTTTTTGGCAAGTATGGCTGCAAAAGTTGATCCAACCTGAGCGACCTGAATGGAATCAACCGTCAGATAGAACAACGGCTGACTCGTTACTCGATATCTTAGTGAGCAATCAGCAGGGGGTAGCTTTGATCAGGCGATCGCTGCTCGATCTTCTCCGGCAGCGGCAGGTCATCCCAATTGAGGCACAGGGACAGCCTTTTAACCCGCAGATTATGTATGCTGTTGGACGACAGGAAAGTCTCTCTCCAGAAAATACTGTGATTCAAGAGGTGGTGCGCGGCTATCTGTGGAAAGATCAGGTTTTGCGTGAGGCGCAGGTCATTGTGGCGGTTAAAAAGGCATAGCAGTCAGGAAGGCACAAGGAAGCACAACTATGGGTAGAACGGTTGGCATTGACCTAGGAACCACCAATTCTGAAGTGGCGATCGTCGAAAATGGACAGGCGCGAGTCTTGCCGGGAGAAGAGGGCGACCTGATTTTGCCGTCTTGTGTCGGATTCAGCGACACGGGCAAGCTTTTAGTCGGGCGGGATGCCCTGCGCCAATACGCTGCCGCTCCGGATCGCACAGTTCGCTCGATTAAGCGATGGATGGGCACAGATCACAAAACCACCTTGCGAATCGACAGCGCCTCAGACGAGACCCGCGAGTATTTACCTCACGAAATCTCGGCAATGATTCTCCGGGCGCTGAAGCAGCGAGCCGAAACGGCGCTGGGCGAAGAGGTAACACAAGCGGTGATCACCGTTCCGGCTTATTTCACCGATGCCCAACGCCAAGCCACCAAAACGGCTGGAGAAATTGCGGGCTTAGAGGTGCTGCAAATTATCAACGAGCCGACTGCTGCCGCCCTCACCTATGATTTGCGATCGGATGAAACCGAGCAGGTCTTGGTGTATGACCTAGGGGGCGGCACCTTCGATGTGTCGGTGGTCGAGATTACGGGTGAAGTGACTGAGGTGCTGGCAAGTCATGGCAACAATCAGCTTGGCGGCGATGATTTCGATCGACGGCTTCAGCTTCATCTGGCAGAGCGGTTTCGTCAGGCGCACGGCATTGATGTTCCCGAAGATGCCGTAACTCAAGCACGGCTGTTAAGGGCGGCAGAACAGGTCAAAATCACCCTCAGCACCCACGGATTTGCTCCGGTGCGGGAGGCATTTTTGGGCAGTAAGGGGAACACGGCGCTGCACCTGGAAGCCGAAATTTCCCGATCTGATTTTGAGGAGCTATTGCGTCCGCTGCTGGAGGAAACCTTGGAGGCGATCGATCGAGCGCTGGCTGATGCCGAATTAGATCCTGAAGATCTCGATCGCATTATTCTCGTGGGCGGCTCTACCCGCATTCCTTTGGTACAGCAGATGGTAGAGGAGCACCTAGACCAGGCTCCGGTGGACGGTGTTCAGCCTGATCTCTGTGTGGCGCTGGGTGCCGCCCTGCAAGCTGGAGTGCTTGCAGGTGAGGAAGTTGAGTCTATTTTAGTGGATGTGATTCCCCACTCTCTGGGCATTTCAGCAGCCGTTTCAACCCCGATGGGCATTATGCCGGGATTCTTTAGCGTTATCATTCCACGCAACAGTGTCGTACCCGTTTCTCGATCGGAGATTTACTCAACAATGAGCGATCGCCAGACTGCGGTAGAGATTGAAATCTTCCAGGGCGAGAACGAAATTGCCGAAGAAAATGTGCCTTTGGGTTCCTACAAAGTTGAAGGCTTGCCGCCCGGTGCAGCAGGCAGTATTCAGATTGAGGTACATTTTGACTTTGACATCAACGGGATACTCACCGTTACCACCACTGAGAAAGGTAAGGGACAGCAGGGAACCCTGGTTGTCAATCATGGTGGGATTGAGCGGTTGTCTAGCCATGAGCTGAAGCAAGCCAGAGCTGATCTAGATGCGCTATTTCAAGATGGGTTGTTTCAACCTGATGAAACCCTCCTCTCCTCTGCTGCCTCCGATGTAGAGGACGACTCAATTGATGTAGAAACATCAGAAACAATCCCGATCGCCCCCGAACTGGTTGCCTTGCTCACTCGCGCCCGACAGGCTCTAGACACTTTGGAGGGTGAGCAGGTTGAAGAATTGCAGGATTTGCTGGATGACATTGCAGAAGCGATCGCCGACAGCGAAACAGAATTGATCGCCAACCTTCAAGAAGAGTTAGCAGACTTCCTCTACTACGCCACTACTCAAGACTCCTAATTTCATGAAATGTCCCGTTTGTCGTGCGCTCTACCGTCCGGCTTCTGCCACCGCTGAGGCAGCGCAATCCTGCCGCCGCTGTGGAGTCAATCTCTCGCCGCTGATTCAGCTTCACGATCGAGCCGTCTGGCATCACCGTCAGGCGATTCAGGCGTTCAGAGCCGGAGACTATGCTACGGCGATCGCCAGCAACAATCAGGCGATCGCCCTCTGGTCTAATGCCGACTTTCACGCCTTTGCCGGACAGCTATGGGCGCTGCAAGGAGAATTTCCGCAGGCAATTGCCGCCTGGAAAGCAGCACAGCAGATTGATTCTCAACAGGCGATCGCCCATACAGCGCTGCAATATTTAACCGAATAAACTTCTTGCAGATTAAAGTTTTGGGATTAGGTTTAGTAGGGGCGCAGCTCCTACTAAACCTAATCTGCAAGAGGTCTAATAACCTCAAAAACATCCACAATCTAAAGCTGCCCTTTAGCCCTCACCTGTTCATAGAGGATTTCAGCAGCGGCAAGAAAGGAGTTATCTCGATGCCAGAAAGCTGGAAAGTCGCCCTGTTTTTTCATGGGAATCCCAGAAACCAGCGTCTCCGGCAGGGGTTCAATAGTTTGAGGCAAGCGTTTGGTACCCTGCCAGAAATCGCGTAGTTCTGCAGGGGCAACAGCTGGGGTGGCTTGCGGTCGAGTGTAATAGGAGATGGCGATCTGGGGCGATCGCTGTGCCATTTGCAGCTCGGCAGAGAGAGCTTGTCCTAGGGGCGACTTGACTAGCTCTTCGTGCAAAGCCTGTCGAGATAGCCCCCGCAGCTCAAACAGCAGGAACGGATCGCGATCGAGTTCAGCCGCCACCAGATAATACACTCCGGCAATGTGCTTGCAGGGATTGCCATAATCTGGACAGGAGCAGTCGGCATCAAAATCTTTCTCGCTGTGGGGCAGCAGGTGAAGTCCTAGCTGGGCAAAAGTGTCTTCGATGTTGTCCGGAATTTCATTGAGCAGCAGCCGAGAAATGAGGCTCGATCGAGAGGCAATTAGGGCGATCGCGGCTGCCCATTTTGCGGTGCTGATCGGCTGAAAGTCAATTGTGGTAGTGTAGAGCGGCTCTTTATACACGCCAAAATAGGGATTCACCGAGCCTCTGACTTTGGCAACAACCGAGCCGTCTTGGATGGCAAAGCTGGTAACTCTACCATTGTTAGCGTAGGAACGTCCCCGGCTTAATCGTCCGGCATCGGAGACTTCTTCCAGTGCCTCAATGAATTTCTTCCCCCACCAAGTACGACTAAATTGACTCATATGATGATACTCCTAATTGATCCTAACAGTTCTCCTGAACGCGCTATTTTCAATCTCTCGACGTTATTCCAGGATGGCGGTTTTGTTAAGCGCGATTAGTTTCTTGAAAGCATTATTATCGAGTTCGGTTAACCATGATTCGTCAGCTCCGACGATCGATCCAGCCAGCTTTTTCTTGTCCTCAATCATTTCATCAATGCGTTCTTCCAGAGTACCCATAGCAACAAATTTATGGACAAAAACATTCTTTTTCTGCCCAATCCGAAAGGCGCGATCGGTCGCCTGATCTTCTACCGCTGGATTCCACCAGCGATCGAAATGAAACACATGGTTTGCTTTTGTTAGAGTAATGCCGACACCGCCCGCTTTCAAGGACAGAATGAACACAGAAGGCTCTGTTTCGGGGTCTTGAAATTGAGCAATCATCTGTTCCCGCTTGTTGCGCGCAGTGCTGCCTGAGAGGTAATAGGTGTTGTAATGACAGGTATGCCGTAGATATTTTTCTAATGCCTGACCCAGTTCGTTAAATTGGGTAAAAATTAGCATACTTTCCCCTTCATCGATCGCTTCCTGCACCATTTCGCTCAGGCGGGTAAGCTTGTGCGATCGCTCTGGCGTGAAGTCGCTACCGTCCTGCAAAAACTGCATCGGATGGTTGCAGATTTGCTTCAGCTTCGTCAAGGTCGCCAGAATTAATCCTTTGCGCTGAATCCCTTCTACTTCCTGAAGCTGGGTATCCACATCTTTGACGATCGCCGCATAAAGAGAAGCCTGTTCTTTCGTCAGGTTGCAGTACAGCTTTTGCTCTACTTTATCCGGCAAATCCTTAATGATAGACTGATCGGTTTTTAGCCGTCGCAAAATGAAAGGCTCCACCAATTTCTTTAGCGTCAGGGACTGCTGCGGATTGTTACTTTTTTGAATTGGCAGCTCAAAGTTACGGCGAAATTGCGTCTGGTTGCCCAAGTAGCCTGGATTGAGAAAATTAAAAATTGACCAGAGATCGAGCAGACGATTTTCGATCGGTGTTCCGGTTAACGCCAGCCGATGGGGTGCCGTCAGCTTCAGGATGGCTTTGGTCAGGTCGGCTTTGGGATTTTTGATGTTCTGCGCTTCGTCTAACACAATCCGGTGCCAGTTGATTTCGCCGAACAGCTTGATGTCCTTACGGGCTAGAGCAAAGGAGGTAATCACCAAGTCATGCTCTCGGCAGGCTTGCTTAAACTCTTTGCTGTCCTTCGCGCGTTCCGTTCCGTAATGCACTAAAGTCTGAATCTTCGGCGCAAACTTCTGAATTTCATGATACCAGTTGCCGATTACTGAAGTAGGTGCAATCAGTAACGTGGGCGGTATTTTTGTCTTGCTTTTCTGAGCAATTTCCCGTTCTTGGAGCAATCGGGCAATCACCTGAATTGTTTTACCCAAACCCATGTCATCGGCAAGACAGCCGTTTAGCCCCAGATTCTCCAGGTATTGCAGCCAGGACACGCCTCGCTTTTGATATTCTCGCAGTTTCCCCTGAAGCTGCTTAGGATTGTCAACAGGCTGGAGCTGACTTTTATCCTCTAGCTTTGCCAGCATATCCGAAAGACCGCTCTGGCGATCGACCTCCAACTCCAAACTGTCATCTCCTGCGGTGAGCTTGAGGAAGTCCAATAGGCTCAGCTCTGGATTTTCTTGCTGCTGGGTCTTCCAGAACTCCAGCATTTGCTTCATTTTGTCTTGGTCTAACTCCATCCACTGTCCGCGAAACTTGACCAGGGGCGTTTTAGCGCTGACCAACTGGTTCCATTCCTGCTCGTTAACGGGTTCACCGCCGATCGCCAATTCATACTGGTACTCTACCAGGCTCTCAAACGAGAAATATGACTTCGCTTTATCCTCGCCCCCCGTCAGCGATTTGCCCTTGGCTTTGAGGCGCACCTTGGCGCGCTGCCGCCCTTGGGGTGTCCACCAGGCTGGAACAATCACCTTATAGCCCGCGTTTTCCAGCACCCATGCCGATTCTTTTAAGAAGGCAAATGCCGTCTCCAAATTGAGCGTGATGCCCACAGGCTGGTCGGTTTCCAATCCCCGCCAAAGGTCAGGATAGATCCGCGCCGCGTAGCCCAGATTCATCAAGAGCTGCCGTTCAAAATCTTGCCCCATCTGCTTCTGAACTTGTTTTTGCTGATTGGCGCGCATCCGCCAATAGTCCTGTAAAGAGACCCTCAGAGAGGGATCGCTTTTGGGCGCAACCTGAAACTGCACCTCCCAAGGATCGTTGGGCTTTGCCGGATCTTGCAGATGAAAACAGAGATAAAACGGCAGATTGGACTGGGTGCGGACAATGCGATCGCGCCACCCTTGCCACTGCTGGTAAAGTTCTAGATATGTGGAAGGAACCGCAGGCTGACCGCTGCGTTTCAGACAGTCAAAGAGCAGTGAATCGGCAATGGTTTTTTCATACGCCTGTGTGGTGGGCGTGTGAGTCACAATATCAGTCAGCAAACACTCGGAAAAGTGGCGCAACAGGGTAGCGCGATCGTAGAATTCGGGTGTGTCGCGGGATTCCGCAAAACCCGCGACACAGGCAAGCGGCATATACTCGACATGCTGCTGAATGGTGGATTCGTACTCTTCTCCAATAAATTCCCAGCCGGGATAGATCTCAAAGGAATTTGTGGGTGCAGATGATTTAGCTGAGCTTTTGGCAGAAACATCGATCGTTTGGGTGACAGCCCGTGGTTTTGCCAGGTTGGCTCGCGGCGATCGCGTAGTTCTTGTAGCGGCTTTAGCGGATGTTCTAATTTTGGCGGATGTCTTCGTTTCCGCCTTCGCTTTCGTCTGTGCTGATTTTGAGGCAGATGATTTTGAGGTAGATGATTTTGAGGCGGCTGATTTCAGCTCCAATTCTCGGTATTTCAGAGCAGGAATATATTGATCCTTGAAAATAATTCGCTTGAGCGCCTGCGTGTAATGAAACCAAAACAGCAGATCCGCGCCTAGCTGAATGTCCGTTAGGTTGTGGATTGCCAGAAAATGTAGGTCGTTCAGCAGGCTCACAATATTGTTGACGGTTCCTCCCGTTCTGGCAGAAGCGATCGTTTGATAGCAATCAACCTGCCAATATTGCAACTCAAAGGATTCGGGTAACTCTGCTTCGAGGTAGCGAGAAAGCTCCAGCGAGGGCAAAGGATGGTTGGCAACAGTCGGCAGCAGAAAATATTGCGGCGAAATCAATTCTTCCAGCTTACGATAGCCCGGTGGCTGAATGCCCAGTTCTTGAGTCAGTAGCAAGGCTAAATCGGCTTTAAAGAGCTGATTGGGATGCTGTTGAGTCGGCTTGCGAAACTTTTTGCTTTCAGTCGTTTCTACCCAAAGATAAAACGCGCCACCTTGAACAAACGTTGATTCTGATTGAGGAATCCAGGTACCGTGAAGAATTTTCATAGCGAAAAGACGCTTTGAAAGGGTTGCTTTTCAGGGTACCAAAATTTTCTAGAACATAGTGCGTTTTGAAGTATCGGCAGCTCGCAAATTAGGGTTTTGTGGCGCGCTCCGCGCGCCACAAAACCCCAAAAGCTGGATTTCAAAGGCGCTCTGCGCCTTTGAAATCCAGCTTTTGAGAGATATTAAGAGGACTTTGCAATCTAGCAGCACCCAAAAGTGCTTTACGAGCAGTAGGACAACGATCGTCCCGCCAATCGCTCTAGAATCTGCTTCAGCGCCATCGCCGCCCAGTCGATATCTGCCTCGGTGGTCTGTCGCCCTAAGCTGAGTCGGATGCCTGATTTTGCTGCGCGATCGCCATATCCCATCGCCTTGAGAATCGGGCTAGGAACGAGCTTGCCGCTACTGCATGCCGAACCCGCGCTAATGCCGATGCCTGCTAGGTTCATTTGCCGCACGAGGGTTTTGCCGCTGACCCGCTCTCCATCCGCATTACACAGGTAAAAACTGGCGTGATGAGGCAACCGATGGAGGCGATCGCCCGTGGGTACGAGTGCCGTCACGTCAGCGAGCTGATCAAATAAGCGATCTCGTAGCTGTATGAGTCGTGGTGTTTCGATCGCCATCTCCTGAGCGGCAAGTTCGGCAGCGATGCCAAAACCCGCGATGATGGGAACTGCCTGAGTGCCAGAACGGAGGCTAAATTCCTGTCCACCTCCTCCCAAAAGAGGCACCAGATTGACCCCAGGACGCACGTACAGCGCACCTGCACCCTGAGGCCCATAGAGCTTGTGGCTAGATAAGGACAGTAAATCGACAGGCAAGCGCTTCACATCAATAGGCAAGCGTCCGGCAACCTGAACGGCGTCAGTGTGGAAGAGTGCCCCATGATCGCGGGTGATTTGTCCCAGAATGTCGATCGGTTGCAAGGTGCCCACTTCGCTTTGTCCATAAATGATGGAAACCAGCACCGTGTTGGACTGTAGCGCCGCCTTCAGATCGACTGGGTCAATTCTCCCCTGGGTGCTGACAGGCAGACAAGTCACCTGCCAGCCCCAGCGCTTCAGCAGCCGGGCAGGTTCAGCGATCGCAGAATGCTCGATGCTGGAGATGATCATATGCTGCGGGGTATCGTACTGCCGCGCTACGCCCATGATCGCCAAATTGTCAGATTCTGTGCCGCCAGAGGTGAAGACGATTGCCTCGGCACTAGCATTAATTAGATCGGCAACCTGCATCCGGGCTTGCTCTAGCAGGGTGGCAGCCTGTCCGCCCCAATGGTGCAGGCTAGAAGGGTTGCCCCACTCTTGGGTCAAGGCTTGCTGCATGAGGGCGATCGCCTCAGGACGAGTGGGGGTAGTAGCGCTGTAGTCTAAATAAATTTGCATGATGCCGCCCAACAGCAAGACTTCATCTTCAAGCATAGAGCGTCTTTTGCATTCTTATTGCTTTAGTGGTCTTTATAGCGCTACGCGCTCAGATCCAATGAGTTATTTTTTGAGAGCCGCGCTCCGCGCGGCTCTCAAAAAATAACTCGTCCTAACTTACATTACGTAGGGCTATATCAGAGCTGAGCTTCAAGGTCATCAAGTATTCGTCGTAGAACTGTCCGTCTCTCGAAAAAGTCTCCTGTTCGGTGCCGTAGATGTGGAAGCCCAAGGACTGATAAAGGCGGATTGCTGCCTCCTGTTGGGTGACAACAGTTAAATTAATTCTTCTAATGCCTGGAGTAATGCCTGGAGTAATGCCTGGAGTAATGTCTGGAGTAATGCCTGAAGTAACACCTGGCGCGATCGCTGCCCAGCTCAACGCCTCGCGAACCAGCGCTCTACCGCAGCCCTGACCGCGAAAGGAGGGAAGAACATACAATCCCCCTAAATAAGCCCGGTGCTTCTCGTTGAGCGCTGAATAACGAGAAATCCGGACGATGCCAATGAGTTGCTCATTTTGAAACGCTCCGAAGAAGCAACGATCCTCGCTTTCCTGAAGTCTCACAGCAGTCTCGGAAAGATTTGGCTCGCCTTCGGGGAGCGAACCGAAAGCGGGTGGTTGTTCATGAAGCGCTCGCAGACGCACGGAAAGGTATGCCTCGGCATCGGCGGGAGTGAGGACGCGCGTCGCTGGACTGATGTTTTGCAGAAATTTCATGTCTGACACAAGCAGCTTAATTCAGGTTATGTTTTGAAACGGCACCCTTTATCGATTTGCAAATGGGTATTCCTCCCTTCGTTCTAGCTTCGGCTTCTGCCGCTCGGCGGCGACTCCTGCAAACCGCTGGCATTACGCCGATCGTCTGGCCCAGCGATTTTGACGAGTCTCAAATTCAGATAACAGATGCCGATGTCTTAGTCAGAACCTTAGCACAGGGAAAGGCGGGTGCTGTAGCCTCTCAATTGACAGATTCCCTGATTATGGGCTGCGATTCTGTGTTAGCGCTGAATGGCGAAATTCACGGCAAGCCCGCAGATTCCGCAGAGGCGATCGCCCGATGGCATAAGATGCGAGGTCAGGTAGGAGAGCTTTATACCGGACATGCGCTAATTGACCAAGTGCAGCACCGAGTGTTAGTGCGTTCGCAGATGACGCGGGTGCATTTTGCTGAGGTGAGCGATCGCCAAATTGCCGCCTACGTTGCCACTGGAGAGCCAATGAGCTGCGCCGGGTGCTTCGCGTTAGAGGGGCGTGGCGGCATGTTTGTCGAAAAAATTGAGGGTTGCCACAGCAATGTCATTGGCTTGAGTTTGCCCTTACTGCGGCAAATGCTGGCGAATTTGAGCTATGACGCGGTAGATTTTTGGGTGTAGGAGCGATCGCGCCATTGCTTTAGATGCTTAGCTTGAGATGCTTAGTCAAAAAATTTACCGAGTTTAGACAAAAATGTCGTATTTTTACTTAAGATGGCTTAAAGCAAGGCGTGTTCTTAATTACAGTCATTAACTTGACCAACTCTTTATTGTGTCTTTACGCAGTCGTTAGAACTACGGATGTTATATTTCCTTTCAGGGCGGGACAATTTCTATTAGTGTTTCAACTAAATAGTGTTCTGAGCCAGTGATTGTTCTGAGCCAGTGATTGTTCTGAGCCAGTGATGTTTGAGCCGATGGCGTTTTAGCTGAGCTTGTTTGGGCGATCGATTCAAGCGACAGGGAACTCGCGACCTTTGACCCATGGACTTGCCAATGGATTCATCAGTGCCCCAACTGGATAACTTGCGCTCCTCACCCCAGCATCAGACTTATCTGGGGCAAATCTGCGGGTCAGATCGGCTGTTTCGCGATCGCTACAAGATCTTCCGCACCCTAGGACGCGGCGGATTTGGGGTGACGTTTCTCGCGAGAGACGTTGCCCTACCCAGCAGCCCTCTGTGCGTCATCAAACTCTTGTGCCCTAAAGTCAGTCATCCCATGGCGCTTCAGCGCGCCTGCCAGCGATTTGAGCGCGAGGCTAAGATTCTCAGCCAGTTGGGCAGCCATGCCCAAATTCCCCGCTTGCTGAATTATTTTCAGGTGAATGGCGAGTTTTATCTGGTGCAGGAGTATATCAAAGGGCGGACTCTGGCGCGTGAAGTCAAGATGAAAGGATCGCTGTCAGAGCGAGAGGTGAAACAGTTTCTTTGGGAAATCCTGCCCGTACTGAGCTACGTGCATGAGAATAACGTCATCCACCGCGATATTAAGCCCCCCAATATTATTCGCTGCCAAGACGACGGTCGCCTGGTGCTGATTGACTTTGGAGCCGTCAAAGAGCATTTTATCCGTATGGGAGAAAGCACCCAACGCGCCACCACAACCCACTTTGTGGGCACCCTGGGCTTTGCTCCACCCGAACAGTTGGCTTTGCGATCGACCTATGCCAGCGATATTTTTGCCCTGGGGGTGACCTGTCTGTATTTGCTGACGGGCAAGCCGCCGATGGAGTTTGACTACAATCCGGCGACGGGCGAAGTCAATTGGCAAGCGGCAGTTCAGGTCAGCGATCACTTTAGCAAAGTCTTGGATAAGATGCTGAAGGTTTCCTGCCGCGATCGCTACCAAAATGCTGAAGAAGTGCTGCGGATGCTCGACCTAGAGCCTTACCTAGACTCTCTGGCAGACTGCATGAACAGCACGCCGCTGGGTGTCATTGCCGAAGAAGAAATCCCAGAAGGCTATCTATCGCCCATTATGCGAACGGCGATCGCAATTCGTCAGTGGCGCGCCCGCCAAAAAGTGCGCGATCGCCGTAGCCAATCTAAGTCAGAAGAGGTCATGCTACGTCGGTAAAAGGCAGGAATCGCGAGCCAGCCGATGCTTCAGACTTGCTAATCTTTGTCGATCGCCTTTCCCCAATACATGCCGATCGCATTCAGCGATGGATTGTCGTGCGTCTACTCTCTCAGGCTCGGCATCAAGACCTAGCGCGGTTTTACAAATGCTCCGATGCCGAGGGCTATTGTCAGGTGATGCGGCAACTTTACTCCAATGAGAAATTTGAGGTGATGTTTGACCCTTCAACAAGCGAGAATGGTATAGTGCTACGCGATTAGATCCAACGAGTTATTTTTTGAGAGCCGCGCTCCGCGCGGCTCTCAAAAAATAACTCATCCTAACTCAATTACGTAATGCCATATTTCATAAGTAGACACAGGAAACATGAGTTGGGTTGTTGCCACCTTTTATAAATTTGTGCGGCTGTCTGACTTTGCCGAAATCCGATCGCCCCTACTCAACGTGTGTCAGGCGCAAAACCTGCGGGGGACAATTTTGCTGGCGCAGGAGGGGATCAATGGCACGATCGCCGGATCACGAGAGGCGATCGACTCTGTGCTGGCCTATTTGCGATCGGATGGGCGGCTGTCGGATTTGGAACATAAAGAATCTGTTGCGGATACCTTCCCATTCGATCGGATGAAGGTGAAATTAAAGCGAGAAATCGTGACGCTAGGACTGCCCGATGTCGATCCGAGTGAACAGGTTGGCACCTATGTTAACCCTCAAGATTGGAATGCCCTGATTACCGATCCAGACACCGTTGTGATTGATACGCGCAACGATTATGAAGTGAAAATTGGCAGCTTCCAAAACGCGCAAAACCCTGAAACTGAGTCTTTTCGGGATTTTCCCACCTATGTACAGAACAATCTGAACCCGGCTCAACACAAAAAAGTGGCTATGTTTTGTACGGGGGGCATTCGCTGCGAAAAAGCCTCTGCCTATCTCTTGTCGCAAGGGTTTCAGGAGGTCTATCACCTCAGAGGCGGCATCCTGAAATACCTTGAGGAAGTCCCGGCTGAAGATAGCCTCTGGCAAGGAGAATGCTTTGTGTTTGACCAGCGAGTTGCTATTCAGCATGGGCTAGAGCCAGGAACTCACGAAATGTGTCTAGGCTGCGGGCACCCCATTTCTACAAACGACAAGAATTCTCCTGCCTACGAAATTGGCGTCTCTTGCCCAGACTGCTTTGCGGAACTGACTGAAGAAAAGCGATCGATTCGGCGATCGGCTTGGAAGTCGCGTCAAGCCAACGGTCATCCCCAAAGCCCTTTTTAGTGCAATAACCAGGGCAGCGGGGAGACTTTACTTAGCGACTTCTATGCTCTCAAACCTCTAGGAGCCAATTACCTTTTTGTAAGACGGTGCATCCAAATATGGTCTTCTCCTTCGGGCGAACATTTGTTTTGAATAAGCGCACTAGAGTAGTGGAGGTTTTTCCCAGAGCGATCGTTACGGTACCCTAGCGATGTCCATTCCCCAAAGGGATCATTAACAAAAAAGCCGTAGGGATCATAGCCTCGTACCACAACAATATGTCCGAAGCTTGTAAAATAACCGTGAATAATACAGGGACGACCTTCTGCGATCGCTCGACGTAGATCAGAAAGCGTGCCCCGGCTGATAAAATCATCAACTAACCCATAGGAACGAGCCATCACGGCTAAATCATTAGGGTCCCAGCGATTTAGATTATTGTTTTGCATGTACAGATACAGCTCATCCTCCCATTGCCCAATATTGGTCTTCCTTTTAACTTGAAAGTACATCATTGCCATGGCAAACGAGGTCACATTACAAGCACCTGTTGGATTGAATTTATTATCAAGCTGACTTCTGTGAGGCATATTAAGAGTTTTAGAGATCGGCAACCCATCTGGATTAAGTGAAGGTTGGGGAACCGGAATGATTTGAGGCTGCTGATTGATAAACTTTATTTCAGTTACGGGGACATACCATGTGTTGCGCGGAGGATCTCCCAAGAATTTATCAAACAGAGCAACTTTGAGATGATTCTTTTCAACCGACCAAGACAGAAGCTCAAAGACTGTACCCGCTGAAACCGCAACTTCAGAACTAGAGAGCGGCGAACTAGAGATTGGCTTAGGGTCTGGCGTTTGCTTAAAAAAAGTATTGCGAATAACTCTCACACTTGAAAGTTTAATCAGTTGAATATCGGGTATGTAGACGCACCAGGTATTACGGGGCGGCTCTCCAATAAATTTTCCCAGAAGTGCGATACGTAGATGACTTTGATTTAAGAGTTTCCAAGAATGAATATTGAAAACTGTACCTTTCTGT
Source organism: Drouetiella sp. (assembly GCF_059504425.1). Taxonomy (NCBI): domain Bacteria; kingdom Bacillati; phylum Cyanobacteriota; class Cyanophyceae; order Oculatellales; family Oculatellaceae; genus Drouetiella; species Drouetiella sp. The sequence goes on along the minus strand of NZ_JCACIN010000111.1, from coordinate 5,993 downwards.
ATTGTAGTTTTATCGCTGGATGGTAGTTGTACTGCGTCTTCAGTGGTCTGCTTGAAGATTGTGTCTTTGTTAACTTTAAGCTGCATTGAGGTTCTATCCTGGATGTAGAAAAGATAAAAGAGAGAAGATAAAAGGCTGCAAAAATCATACTTTATCGATCTCCCTAAAAAGATAAACGATAGTCTCTCTTGTGGATGATGGAGGTTCTGAATTCTAAACCTAGCATAGTATCACACACTACAAAATACTCCATTTGCACTCACTTTGGTTTGCAAAATGGTAGGAGGAAATCATGGTACTAGGACAGCACAAACGGGCCGTGGGAACATTTTCAAGCCACGGAGATGCAGAGGCAGTTCTGCGTGAGTTGAGAGATAGCGGATTTCCAATGGATCGGGTATCGGTTGTAGGTCGTGATATCGATCGCAATAGCGAAATTTCTGGAGCAGAGGCAAGCGATCGTCTCTCTGATGCTGGCCGACGCGCAGCACATGATACAGAAGCAGGCACAGGTGCAAAGACAGGTGCAGTGGCAGGTGGCGCTTTAGGTGGGTTGACTGGGCTATTAGTGGGTCTTGGTGCGCTGGCTATTCCGGGTATTGGGCCAGTCATGCTAGGTGGAGCAGCAGCTACGGCTTTGGCTACCACAATTTCGGGTGGAGCCATTGGAGCTGCCGCAGGAACCCTAGTAGGTGGTTTAGTAGGTCTGGGAATTCCTGAAGATCGGGCGAAAGTGTACAGCGATCGCGTTTCCCAAGGCAGTTATTTGGTCATGGTTGAAGGTTCAGATGAAGAAATCCATCAGGCTGAACTGATTTTGAGTCATCGAGGCATCCAAGACTGGGGTGTTTATGAGTCAAATGCCAAAGCACGCGACGCTGCGTACCCTGGCGGTACCCTCTACTCTGATGGCACCCCCTATGCTGATGGCGCTCCTGTTCCTGGCAGCCATGACCCGGCAACCCATCCTGCTGGCACTCTCTATCCAGAAGGAACAGATGTTTCCAATGCCAATCGTCGTAACTTGGGCTAGGAAGCTTTCAACTCTGCATACACAGTGCTCAAACAAATAGTGCTCAGACAAACAGTGCTCAGACAAACAGTGCTCAGACAAACAGTGCTCAGACAAACAGTTGGAGAATCAAAGATATGAAGAAAATCGTCCCGTTCCTATTGAGTGGATTTTTGATGGTAACTGCTGCGGCTTGCAGCACTGCTAAGACAACTTCAGATGCGCCCAATTCCACAGACAATAGTGGACAGGTTCCGACAGCCCAGGGCGCTCAAACTGCACAGGATGATGCCCAGAATGACGTTCGTCAAAGACAGCTTGATTCCGATATTCGCTCCCGTGAACAGCGGAATAACGCCACTGGAGGCGACGCAGATCGGGCAGATGGCGATCTCGAAAGTGAGGTTCGCAGTAAGCTTGAAGCCAACATTCCCAACAGTAAATTGGCTGTGGATGCTGAAGATGGAGCTGTTGTTGTTTCTGGAACAGTTCAGACTCAAGATCAGCTAGACAAAATTGAGCCTCTGGCGAAAGAAATTAAGGGTGTTAGCAGCGTTGCAGTTAAAGCAGTACTGGCTCCCGCTCAGTAGAGGTCAGAATGGTTTGACACAGGTGCAAGCCAGAGTTTAGTTAAATAAGAAGCAGGAGGATAATCGTTCTCCTGCTTTTTTGGCTTCTGACTCAATATATTTAATTGGAACTTACTTGACATGGCTGTTCCAATTAAATATATTGAGTGAAGAGCGACTGAAAATGCTATGCCCCCATGCCTGATTCGATCGCTCCTAGAGATTCAAAGTAGCTTAAAGCCTTAGTCTTGCTGATCTAGAGCATGGGGTTGTGAGTCGGGGTAAGGTACCCCGACTCACCGCAATGTGCCCTAATTCTGCAATGCTGAAACTTTCCAACGACGATGGATTTTGCAACTGAATCTCTATGACCATAGCCTCATGGCTGCGATAGTCGCGGCGGTGGTCAATTTTAGACTTTTTCCAATCTTTTAAGGATTAATTATGGCAGGACTTGACTCAAAAACTTATCAAGCGCAAGACTCTTTTGCAGCCGATAATCATGCGATCGATGCTTCTCATTCAAGCGATTCTAAACAGCAGTCGAAAGGCTCTTCGTTGCTAGAATCTGATTTAAACAATAGCTTGAACCAATCTTTTGGTTCTAATAAAGCGAGTTTGTCAGAGGATAATCATGACCATGCACCTGTAACGAATGGTCAATCGACCCATATCTCGCTAGACGGGCTTGACTCTATCAAGGCTTTTGATTCTGGTCAGATTGCGAAAGTGAAGACAGCGACAGATCTAGTAAACCAAATCGGTGGTAATTTGGGCGATCTGCTAGATCCAGGTGGCGGCAAAAATACGGTGACTAGCGCCCGTGGAAATGACCTCATCTTTGGAGATGGAGGTGGATTTAATACCATCACGACTGGTGAAGGAAAAGATGCCGTTGTTTTAGGTAAAGAGACGACTAATCGTATCTTCGACTTTGATCCCACGCAGGACAAATTTGTTCTGTCGGGTGGTTTAAAGATGGAAGACATTCTGATTACTCAGGGCAAAAATCCGGGTAAAGGTGGGCTTGATCAGCCAACAGACAGCGAAAACAATGCTCTCATTATTGACAAGAACGGCGGACATATCTTGGGTGCATTGACTTTTACTAAGGCAGAAACTTTAACTGCACAAAACTTTGCTCAGATTGATGATGCTAAGGTAGTAGACTTCGTCAAAAATGATGCGGGATTTGCAGAAGCTAATGGACTCAAAACGCAGCAAGGCAAGGGGCAGATTAACGGCACCACTCAGGATGATAAGTTAGTTGGCGGTGCGGGAGATGATTTCCTATATCTGGGTGATGATAGCTTTAGCGTTACCCCGGTCAGGGCGACTTCTGGTGCGAATGAATTCCCGTTCAAAAACGATAGCCCTGGCACAACCGATCTCACTGCTGAGCTAAAGTCAGGTGTGCTTCGCATCAATGGAAACTATCAAAATTTTGATGGAGCGCCTCTCTTTAGCCAGGGTGAAACGGTCATTGATCCTAAAGCGACCATTCTGAATGGCTCTGATCCAGTATCCTTGATTAACGGTTTCTTGAAGGTTCCACAAGACGTAGAAGGCAACAAAATTTCTGGGACTCACCTGCACTTCAGCCCTGCTGGTGACGATCGCGGTAATTTCGCAGATGCTACTGTTGTGCGGTATCTAACTAATACTCCAACTGATGGTAAATCAGGTACGGTTACGGGTGAATTTGAGTTAACTCCAGAAGAACAGGCTGCATTCTTGGCAGGTAATTTATACACCAACCTACACACGAATGTTGATACCGACGGCGATGGAAAAGCTGGATTTCCAACCGGGGAAAATCGGGTCAACTTCAACAAGAATGATATTCAGTTTGACACCTGATACAAGACCAACCATTGGGGTATCGCAGGCTGGTTGCCGTAAATAGAGGCGAGCGGATACTTCTACTTACGGCAATCTACCAATCTACATCTGAGTAAAAAGGCGAGAAGGTTAAAGGCTTGACCGAAAAACTGTAATCTAGAATTTTGACCCTCTAAGTTTTCAGAGTTGAAGAGCTTAGAGGGTCAGGATTTTAAACTCGCGGCTATTCATGCGATCGCTGCCCCTATTTAAAAAATTGCCTCTACCTTGATCAAGATAGACTTGACCAAGGCAAAGGCGATCGCTATTTGACCTTGAAACGCGTCACTATCAAAAGCACTCAGACTTATGATGCAGAAGGTTCTTCTGTTTCAGTTTTAGTCGCAGCTTCAGGCTCAGCTTCTTCAACAGCAGCAGCTTCCATAGCCGCAGGTTGTTCAGTTGCAGAAGCAGCTTCCGTCTCAGTTTTCTCAACCATGCCTTCAGTTTCGGTCACAGGTGCTTCGGTCACAGGTGCTTCAGGTGTAACCACTGGCTCTTCGACCACAGCAGCTTCAGCTGTAGCTTCGGCTATGGGTTCAACAACAGGTTCTACCTCAGCCGCAGGTTCTACTTCAGCAGCTTCAGCTACGGGTTCAGCGACCACAGCAGCTTCAGGTTCAGCCACAGGTTCTACTACGGCAGCTTCAGCTACGGGTTCAGCGACTTCCATGACCTCTTCAGCTACCTCTACCACAGGCTCTTCCTGGGGTTCAACGATCGGTTCTTCAATCACAGGCGGCTTAGCTTTAGAAGGTCGGGGACCACGCATCAGAGCCATAGCGGCAGGGGGCTTGCTCACGCCTTCTTCATCTCTTCGGCGATCGCCTTTCCCTTTCCCTTTAGCGCGATCTTTATCTCGATCATTATCCCGACTGGTAGTGCGATCTCTGTTGGGATCTTTGTTGGGCATCGGCACAACTCTCTTGGGAGGCGCTTCAGACGGCTCTTGTCTGGTCTCAGGTGCCGCAGATGTTTCGGTCATCTCAGATGTTTCAGCCACTGTCTGCCGTTCAGACTTCTTAATTGGACGCTCTACCATGTCTTTTTCTCCTAACAGACTAATCTGCTGTTAATCAATATTGCCAACCCGTTGCGATCGTAACAACCCAGTATTCAAGCCAAATATTTTATAGATGTCATGTGGATTAGACAACTTGCTTGCCGAATCCTTGCTGAACTATCCAATTAATTTTATTTGTCAAGTCCTATTGAGTATCGATACCCTGAATGATGATCGCATAAAAATGTGAAGTTATCTAAATCTTTTACGTAACAGTTGCTGTCAATAGTTCTTTAAAGCTCAATCTTTAGAGGCATTTGCACTCATAAAGATTTGTTTCATCCCTGCCACTTTTGAGCATGGCTCATGAGCTGTTTGTTTCTCATCACTTCGGGGAATACTAGGGTGTAGTTACTGACTCTCTTACTAAATAAAGTTAAATTTGCTGCCTGTGTCTCTGTAGGCATTGGGCAAAATTTACAAAATTTCTGATGTTTCATCTGTTATTCGGCAGATCTGGCAGCTTCAACTCAGGTGTCTAATGATACTTAATCCTGGGTTTACAAATGCCATGTCTGTTAGTTTTTGCTGTCAACCTCTGTAGTTTTTTTAACTAAGTAATTTCCCTGACTGAGGATAGGTTTATGAATTGCGCGATCGTACCCGCTACTGCTTTAACAGACTCTTCTACTCTCAATCCCTCTCTTGAGCAAACTGCCGCATCTTTAAGCTGTGGTGCAATGCTTCAATACAAAGCAGCAGTACGATCGCCCCATACGCTCATCATCATTGATGCAGGCATCGATAATTATCTGATGCTTGCAGACGGCGCTAGCAATCAGGCGGCTCTAGTGATTCTGGATCTGCACCAAGACGGAATTGCTCAAATCACAGATGCACTGTGCCGTTATCCCGATATTTCTAGCCTACATCTCTTCTCTCACGGTTCTCCCGGCACGCTCTATTTGGGAAATACGGAACTGAGTGGGTCGATGAGCCGCCATGCGGCTCAACTACGAAGCTGGCTTCAGGTCGGTAGCACAGGAAGAGTCAAAGCAGACTTCCAAATTTTTCTTTACGGTTGCAACGTTGCTGCTACCCCTATTGGTGCTCAATTTCTCCAACGCTTGCATCACCTGACTGGAGCCACCATCTATGCTTCCGAGACTCCTACAGGTCATGTCTCTGAGGGCGGCAATTGGCATTTAGAAGTCTGCATCCCGACCTCTCATGCTGCCTGTGCATTGCCCCAGATTCCTCTCTCTCCTGCAACACTTGCCAACTATCCCAGCGTTTTGGCTCCGGGCGATCTCGACACCACGTTTGGCACAGGCGGTACAACCACGCTTGACTTCAATGGCGGTTTTGACCAAGCCAAGAGCGTAGTGGTGCAGCCAGACGGCAAGATTGTCGTAGCAGGCGTTGCGTTCAACGGCACCAATAATGACTTTGCATTGACGCGCTACAACATCGACGGTACGCTTGACACCAGCTTTGGCAGCAGTGGAAAAGTCATCACTCCTGTGGG
>NZ_JCACIN010000110.1:66610-123670 GCF_059504425.1 Drouetiella sp. | reverse complement strand
TGCGTTGATGCTGCCTTTAAAGAGTGTCCTAACGTATGTGCGTAGCGCTATAAGACCCGAACAGGGCAGATGATTTTCGAGAGCCGCGCTCCGCGCGGCTCTCGAAAATCATCTGCCGCCTCATTAATTTCCTCATCAATTTAAAGTGGTATGGCTGTCGCCAGTAATTCTTGGGGTAGGGGCTTAGCATTGCTAAGCCCCTACTAAGCCCCTACAGCAGATCGGCTGTACAGGTTATTTAATTCACGATCCTGAAGATATTCAGGGTGGGGCGCGCTCCACCCTAAATGTCCCCGTCCTAGCCGCCTTAGTGGTTCCTGCACAAAGAAAAAGAGGCGCGATGCAACCGCGCCTCTTTTTCTCTATATGACAGCTTCTTAGCTCTAAGCACCGATCGCACAAACGAGGCAGAAATATCCCTAACTAACCTCAGCCAAGCTCTAGCCAATATACTGTGCTTCTGCTTCCAACTGACGAATCAGAGCTTCATCGCCTCTCACACGAGCGACATCCAAACGGCGTTGGATATTCTTGCGTAGGGTTTCGCGGTGAGCTTCAGCGGCTTTCATCACAATTTGCTGACGATTATTGTTCATGATGGACATCTCTTTGAGAATAGGTGTGTTACTGGCGTTACTTCTCAATATAACATGTATGAGAGATTCCGTAGTTAAAGATACGAAACTAAATGAAGAATTGTGCCTCAAGATACAGAAGTTTCTCGATCGCCCTCTTGCCGCTCTTCTTAGGTACTTCTTCTATTGGATTCCTATCCAGCTTAAAAAACTTTGGCGAGTTAGAACTTCTAACAGAAGTAGCGCCACAAATCCAATCATGGCGAAGCGACCGTTGATGATCTCCGCGTAAGAATTCCAGCCAAATTGGGGAATGGGCTGAGGTTCATCCGTTTCTGGTTGGGTGGGCTGTTGAGAACTCATGGCGATCGCGATCTAACTGAGCTGTAACATTATCAGCCAAAATCGGTCAGCTGAAACAGCCCATGGAGCAGAATTAATCCTTTAGAATTTAGGACTGACGGTGTTTTAGACTTTAGCCCCAGATTTAAGCCGCAGACTTTAGCTACAGACTTCAGCCAATGCCTATGTTTTCTGAGCCAGCATTTCTTGAGTCAGCCGTTCCTCACTCCCGCGAACAAATTTTTGATGGACTGCGGCAGAGCCTGCGCCCCGGACAGCAGCGCATGGCAGACTGGCAAGGTGGATCTCTGGCGGTGTCTGCCGTACCTGGGTCAGGAAAATCAACGGGGATGGCGATCGCGGCAGCTTTGTTCCTGGCAAGGCGATACCTGTCTCAGGTAGAGTCCCAGAATGCGATATCTCAGGATGCCATGGCTCAAGATCCTGCGCTTCTACAGGCAAAGCCTCTTCCTGCCGGACAGCTGATTCTCGTCACCTTTACGCGATCGGCCGTCGCCAACCTTAAGGGCAAGGTGCGGCAGTACCTTAAAGAATTAGCGCTTGCTCCTCAAGGGTTTGCCGTCTCGACGCTGCATGGCTTGGCGCTCAATATTGCCACGCGTCACCCGACGCTATCGGGGTTAAATCTCAGTCAGGCAACCCTCGTGTCCCCCAATCAAAGCAGCCGCCTGATTCGTACCTGCGTCGAGCAATGGATTTCGGCACATCCCAAAACCTACCAACAGCTAATTGAAGGACAGCAATTTGATGGCGAAGAGTCGGAGCGCTTGCGGCGACAGTCGGTCTTGCGGACAGAGGTGCTGCCCGACCTAGCGTTCACCGTGATTCACGAAGCCAAAAGCTCAGGTCTGCTGCCAAAAGACTTGCAGAACATGGGCAGAGACACGGTTAGGTATGCGTCTGAAGGCGCTGACTATGATGTGCTAGCGATCGCCTCTGGTCTGTATGAGCGCTATCAGGTCTTGCTGCGATCGCGCAACTTCATCGACTATGACGACATGATTTTGGCGGCACTGCGGGTGCTGGAGGATGAAGCCACCCGGCGGCATTGGCAAACCCAGGTCTGTGCTGTGTTTGAAGACGAAGCCCAGGACTCTTCGCCGCTACAAACTCAGCTGCTGCAAATTTTGGCGGCAGATCCGACTAATCCGCATCAGTCGCTCAACCTGATTCGCGTCGGCGACCCCAATCAGGCGATTAACTCTACCTTTACGCCTGCCGATCCGCTGTTTTTCCGCGAGTTTTGCCAAGCGTGCGATCGCCTAGGCAATTTAGCTGAGATGGATCAGGCCGGACGCAGCAGCCTTCTGATTACGGAGGCGGCAAACTTTTTGCTGGATTGGGTGAACCAAAAGTATCAGGCAGAAAACGAGCTGCCTTTTCGGACACAGTACATTCACGCCGTACCGTCTGGCGATCCTCAGCCCGATGCCAATCCTGAGCCGGAGGGGGCGGGGCTAGAAATTCGCTTTCCGCCCGATGTCCATCAGACGGTGAATTTAATTGGGCTACGAATTGCCGAACTGGTTGCCCGCTATCCCGAAGCCAGAGCCGCCGTACTGGTGCGGGAAAATCGCCAGGGGCGGTACATTGCCGAACGGCTGCAAAATCCGGCGCTGTATGGCCTGGATGTAGATTTGGGTCAGCTGGGCATCGACATTTATGACGTGGGAGCGCGCGATCGCCATTCCCACATTCCGGCAGAAATTCTGGCGCTGCTGCAATTTCTCGATCGCCCCCATTCGCCAGACTATTTAAAGGCAGCCCTGCAAACGCTGGTCGATCGCCGCCTGATTCCTACGCAAGATTTGAATACGCTGGTGGTGATGCCAGAGCGATTTCTCTACCCCAGCCCGATCGATCCGCCGCAATCTGAGCCTGTGCTGCAAGCCCGACGATACTGTACAGGTTTGCTCCGCGCCCGATTGGAACTGCCACAGTATCAGCTCATTCCCTTTTTGGCGATGACCTTACAGTACGACCAGTCCGAGCTGGCAACTGCCGAAAAGCTTGCTGAGCGCCTAATCCAGCAAACAATAGGCAATCCCGCGATGACGGCTGTGCTAGAGGTGCTGGAAGAAATTGTGCGATCGGAGCGATTTGAACCCGTCGAGATAGATGATCCGGAGCAGCGCTACATCCGCCCCCGGCAGCTCACCATTATTACCATGCACAAAGCCAAAGGGCTGGACTGGGATTTTGTGTTTATCCCGTTTCTCCACGAGCATATGCTGCCGGGAAACTTGCGGGTGCTGCCTCAAATGCAGTTTTTGGGAGACTTCACCCTGTCGGAGGTCGCCCGCGCCCAAATTCGCGCCCGCATTCACCAATCCTCTGGCCATCAATCCTCTGGCCATCAATCCTCTGGGCATCAATCCTCTGGGCACCCGTCCTCGATTCCCGATATTGCGATCGCCTGGGAACGGGCAAAATGGCTGAAGATTGCTGAAGAATATCGCTTGCTCTATGTCGCCATGACTCGCGCCAAGCGGCTGCTGTGGATGTCGGCAGCTCACAAAGCCCCCTTTAGCTGGAGCAACCCCGATAATTTGGATGGGAAATTGCCCTGCCCAATTTTGCCAGCCCTAGTGAAGCAATTCCCTCAATCGATGCGAAAAAAATCGTAGGTTCTCCAGTGCGCCTGAAATCTCTGCCTCCATCTTTTGTCCCGGCGATCGCCCTACTGGTTATCCTTCTACTGGGGCTAACGCTACGATTTTGGCATCTCGACACCAAGCCGCTGTGGCTAGATGAAGTGCTGACGGCGCTGTTTACGACAGGTCATTCCTCCGCCAATCTGCCCCTCAACCAATTTTTGCCCCTCAGCGCGATCGACTCTCTTTTTGCCTATCAGCCCGGTTTAACTTGCGCCCAAATCGCCCAGACGGTCGCGACAGAATCTGTTCATCCGCCGCTGTTTTTTTGCTTGATGTACCAGTGGTTGGGTTGGCTAAAGCCCGATGCGGCTCACTGGATTTGGGCAATGCGGGCGCTGCCTGCTCTATTGGGCGCGGGGGCGATCGCCGCACTCTATCACCTCAATCGTCTGGCTTTCTCCCCTGCGGTAGGGGTTATGGGAGCAGCGCTGATGGCAGTTTCGCCGTTTGCGGTCTATCTCTCTCAGGAAGGTCGGCACTATACGCTGCCTATGCTGCTGATTACGCTGGCGTTAGCGGGACTCCTGCAAATTCAGCAAGATCTGCTCAGATTTGAAGACCCTCGCTTGCGTCCTGAAATTTGGCTGGGCTGGACAGGGCTAAATCTTCTCAGTCTTTATATTCACTACTTTTCTATCCTGGCGATCGTCGCTCAAATCGTGACGCTACTGAGCTGGATCTACTGGCAGCGATTGCCTATGACGCGTCGCAAATGGGGAGCGATCGCCCTTTCCCTAACTGGCATCTTTCTAGGATATTTGCCCTGGCTGCCGACCATGCTCAGCCACATCCGCCGCCCTGAAACCGATTGGCTGATTCCCTATAATCCCGACTGGCTCGATCGACTGGCTCCGCTGTATCAAACGCTGGTGGGCTGGACGCTGATGTTTATTGCCCTTCCAGTCGAGCGACAGCCTCAGCCGATCGTCATTCTCTCAACTGTGCTGACGTTGGCATTCGTGATTTGGCTGGGGCGGCAGCTCTATCTCGGCTTTCGGCAGCTCTGGAGTTCAGGCAACCCGGCAGTCATCCTGCTCCTAGGCTTCACGCTTTGCGTCATCACTGAGTTTTTGGCGATCGCCTATATTCTCAATAAAGACATTACGGTAGTGCCTCGCTACAACTTTGTTTACTACCCCGGCGTTTGTGCATTGGCGGGCGCTTGCCTAGCTCAATCTAACCTAGCCAGATCTAGCCCAGCCCGATCCAGCCCAGCCCGATCCAGCCTAGCCCGATCGGGGCTTACTCGTACTGGAGCGATCGTCTTGCTGGCAGGACTACTCAGCAGCCTGCTTGTGGTGAATGGCGGGGCGTTTCTCAAGTCCTATGCCCCCGATCGCGTGGCAAAAAATATTGCCCAGCCAGGTTTGCCAATCGCGATCGGGGTGGCCTATAGCTCGCTTCAGGAAGTAGCGCTAGGGCTAAGCTTTGCACTGGAGTTGCAGCACCTTTATCCTCAGCCGGAAGACAGGGTGCAGATTGCATTTATTGACAAAACTCAAGGATATCAACAGGTCTGGAAAACCTTGGCTAAATTACGACAGCCTTTGCCTTTGCCGCTTAACCTCTGGGTGGTTGCCTCTCCCGGAATGCGAAGCAAAGATTATCCTGAGCGATTACGAATTTTTGATCCGGAACATCCTCAGCGTCGAGCGAAAATTTCATGTGCGATTGACTTAGAGGGCTACCATCGCATTGGCTTTCCCTATCAGCTATTTCGGTGTTTGCCCAAATGATTCGATTTCAGGACAATATGCAAATTTTGTCTGCCTAGCGACCTGTGGGCGTTTGACTCGCTTGAGGGTTGGCTTCGCTTTACAAAAATTACCATAGTTCGCATGAACTTCTTGACATTACGCCTGTTAAGATGCGTGAGAATTTGCTAACCTTGCTTTCCTAAGTAGGTCAGTAAATGCGTCAGTTTAATCAGGAGGCAAAAGTTTGAGGGCGATCGCCCTCGAATGCAGCATAAGACTCAGATCAGCCTACAAGCTTCGGAATCTACGGATCTTCCGACTTTCACTTTCATAGATTCCGTAAAAAACTAGCGTGTTCCTTCGGAAGATTTAAGTCAGTTCTCAATATTTAATCTATCCTTGGTTCTAAATATCTAGGTTCTTTGTTTAATCCTTTGTTAATAGGCAAATGGAGTATGACAGATACAAGACTGGTCGATCTAGCGTTTGAATCTTGGCTCCAGTCAGTATCGTTGGTTTCAAATCTTATGGCTTTTGAGGAAAGCTTTGTTCAGGAAAGGTAAATGTAAATATGACACCCACAACTTATTCTCGTTTCATTCGATTTTTACAAGAAGATTTGGCGCTGTCGTCCTCTTCTATTTCGATGGCTCTAAAGCATCGAGAGCAAGACCCAGGTCCCTTGCCCATGATTCTCTGGCAGTATGGCTTGGTGACGTTGGAACAGCTCGATCGCATCTTCGACTGGTTAGAAACCTCTCAACCTTAATCTTTGCTTTTTGCCTACAGCGTAGACCTGTGGCGAGTCAAACTGAATGGATGAGTCAAGCCTGTAGAGGTTCTTCAAAGCTGCCCTTTAGCAGTAGTAAAGTTATCAAGAGTAAAGCTATGGTGAGCATTCAGCGCTTTGTCGCCTCAGTGCTAAATCAGAGAAATACCCTAAAACAAAATAGGCTAGAGCGAAAACAGTTGAATAAATTCTGGATAGAAGAGCGGGTCACAAGACTCGCTCTTCTGGGTTTAAGGGCGTCTGTTTTTAAGGGCGTTTAGTCCCGATCGCCAATCTCACGCCATCGATCGATCGCAGCCGATCCATGACTTCGACCACCTTGCCATGCGTCACAGCCTTGTCAGCGTCAATTACCACCAAAGGCTGCTGACCTGAGAGTGCCAAGGCACGCACCTGAGCTTCTAAAACATCAAGCGTCATGGGCTGGCGATTAAAGGCAAGATTACCGATCGCATCAATTGTCACTACCGCTGGATTCTGAGTCTGATTTTCGGCAGTATTGGCTCCGGGCAAATTGACGGGTAGACCCTGCGATTGCGCCAAATAAAGAGTAGACATAATGAAAAAAGTCAGAATCGCGAAGATGACATCGATCATCGGCACGATATTGATCTGGTAAGGCGGTTCTGGCTCACTGGGCAGACGCATGGGGCACTCCGCGCTCATAGCGGCGACGATAGATTAACTCTAGCTGTCCGCCATATTCTTGAATCAAAGCCGTTTGCCGCAGGTACAGTCCGCGAAACACGTTGGCAAATAGCAGTGTGAAAATGGCAACCACCAATCCTGAAGCAGTGGAAATCAGAGCCTCGCTAATGCCTGCCGTCACGTTTGATGTGGAAGTGCCTCCCACATCGCCGATCTTGAGTGATGCGAAAGAGCTGATCAGCCCTAAGACGGTGCCCAGCAGACCCAGCAAAGGCGAAAGGCTAATGACAGTATCAAATACCGTATTGAATCGCTTGAGCAGAGGTAATTCTGCCTGTGCCGCGCTTTCGAGTGCCAGCCGAAATTCTTCTGAGTTGGCTTGCTCTAGCTCCAGCGCCGCCAAAAAGATCCGGGCGATCGGCAAATTAGTATTTTGCTCCAGCTTTTGTATTGCCGCCTTGGCGCTGCGACGGTATAGCCCTAGGACATCGCGCACAATTTTGTCCTGCCGACGGACGATCTTCCACCAAAACAGACTCCGCTCCAAAATTAGGGCTACTGCCAAAACAGAAAGTCCAAGGAGGGGAATCATCACGACTCCGCCTAGCACAAAAATATTACCGATCGGCATGGCTCTCCTTTAGCTACAAGCCCTGACGACTGCTGAGAATGCCCCTGCTCTTAGCGCACTTGTCTCAGCGCACTTGTCTCAGCGCACTTGTCTCAGCGTGTTATGTCTCAGCATACCTGTCTCAGCATACCTGTCTCAGCATACCTGTCTCAGCATACCTGTCTCAGCATACCTGAGTAGACGATCGGCAACCATAGCCAGATTGGGTTGAATCTCAGCCGTTTCCTGGAAAATGCTCGATTTGGGCATAGCCGCTGAAGATGAGGCGATCGCCCTCGGTTTCCAGTCGGTTGAGCCGCAGCATCACACCATCTAGATCGAAGCGATCGAGATCAACCATACTGTCGAGAATTTGGGCGAAGGCAGCAGACAGGGTTTCCGAAAGACCGCGCATATCTTCAGGCACCGAAGCCGCATCAAATTGGGGATTCTTGAAGCCCACACGGCGACGCTTCTCAATCTCCAGAGCGGCAGTTAGGCGAATCGGCACATCTTTGCGATTGGGCAGATCCGTCTCGGCAGAAATGGCAACCTGGTTGTCGGGCAAAAGCTGAATGTTCACCGCCCGGAACGAGATCGGTTCGCCACCCGAAAGGTTCGTCAGCTCAGGGCGATCGACCTTTTGCAGATGCTGTTTCACCAGATCGGCGGTGAAGGCACGATTGATGGCCGCTTCAGACAGCACAACTCGCGCCACGGCTTGAGTCGTCTGCTTCAGCCGCAGCTTGCCCCCCAAGACCGAGGCATAGTCGATCGCCACAGCATCCGTCTCAAACGACATTTCCTCAACCTCAAACTGACGGCGGATGGTTAGCCCCCGACCGTTCATCTTGAAGCTATCAATGCTGCCCTGTAGCAACTTGCTAGAGGGGTAGCAACGTACCGCAACTTCAATAAACTCACTTTGCGTAAACAAATGGCGGAGAGATTGCGTAGCGACCGCATTCAGCATCCGCTCCCCAAAATCTGTACCGGGTTGGCTTTTGGAGCCTAAGAAACCACTAAACATACAGTTACTCGTTTACGGCAGGTCTGCGTTCTCTCTATCACCAGCTTACTACTTGTAACAAAATGTAACTGGTTCCGACAATAGGAGTTGCTTTTAGCAAAGACAAAATAAGTTTTGTAAAGGCTCTCTGAGAGTCTAACGCAAGAATTCAGTATCGTTGGGTGCGCTCCGCGCTAATCTATATAAAAAGCGCGACCTAAGATTGGGCTTTATCCGACTGGCTTGGCTTGCCTAACCTAATTGGCTTAGCCCAGCTGAGTTGCAAGGCTTTCTAATTTTCTACCCTTCTGGACTACCAAGCGTGCCCAAAGCTGGGATTATTTACAACGATGTTAAGCCGATCGCTTGTCGCATCGCGCAAGAATTGCAGGACAAGCTAGCTGCCCGTGGCTGGGAAGTTTGCCTTGCTTCAGGCATCGGCGGAATTTTAGGCTTTTCCAAGGTGGGTCGTCCCATTTGCCATACGCCGATCGATCGACTGGCTCCGCCCGGTTTCGATCGAGACATGGAGTTTGGCATTGTGCTGGGGGGCGATGGCACCGTGCTGTCCGCATTCCGCCAGGTTGCCCCCTGCGGCATACCGCTGCTGACGGTCAATACTGGGCACATGGGCTTCCTGACCGAGGCTTACGTGAATCAATTGCCCCAGGCGATCGACGCGCTCCTAGACAACAAGTATGTCGTGGAAGAACGAGCCATGCTCTCGGTGCAGGTCTGGCGGGATGAATCGCTGGTCTGGGAAGCCCTCTGTCTGAATGAAATGGTGCTGCATCGGGAGCCGCTGACCAGTATGTGCCATTTCGAGATTGAGTTAGGCAGCCACGCTCCGGTCGATATTGCGGCAGATGGCGTGATCATCTCGACCCCGACTGGCTCCACGGCTTACTCGCTCTCGGCAGGTGGGCCTGTGGTCGCTCCGGGCGTTGCGGCGCTTCAGCTTGTGCCGATTTGCCCACATTCTTTAGCATCCAGAGCGCTCGTGTTTGCCGATACTGAGCCTGTCACCATCTACCCGGCAAATTCTAATCCCTTGGTGCTAGTGGTGGATGGCAATGCCGGATGCTCTGTCTTGCCTGAAGATCGGGTACGAATGCTGCGATCGCCCTACTCTGCTCGCTTCATTCGTCTGCGTCCCAATGAGTTCTTCCATGTTTTACGGGAGAAATTGGGCTGGGGGCTGCCCCACGTCGCAAAGCCCTCCTCCGTTGAGCTGCCTTAGGCTCTATTCTTCCGACTCTCTCTACGATTAGCTTTCTCAGATGCCCTTCATCCTTTTCTGCTATGGCTCCTCCCCTAGACCCTAACCCGCGCGTTTTGCTGATTGAAACGGACGAAGTTTTGGCTCAGCATGTCAGGGCTGATCTGCAAGAATCAGGTTACGAAACGGCGATCGCTCACGATGCGGCAACTGGACTGCGGCAAGTCAAAGAGTTTCAGCCGTCGCTGGTGGTGATCGATCGTATGTTGGCTGGAGAGTCGGGGCTGTCTCTCTGCAATCATCTCCGGCAAAATGGGGCGCAAATGCCTGTGCTGCTGTTGATGTCGCGGGACGCGGTGGAAGATCGGGCGGCGTGCTTACAGGCCGGAGCCGACGACTATTTTCTCAAGCCTTATCGCAGCGATGAGTTCTTGAGACTGGTGCGGCTGTATCTTCAGTCTGATGCGCCCAGCAGCGAACAGCTGCGGTTTGGCGACCTGGTGCTAGATTTGGCAACCCGTCGAGCCTTACGGGGCGATCGTGTCATCGATCTCACCATGAAGGAATTTGAGCTGCTGAAATATTTGATGGAGCATCCCCGCGAAGTGCTGACCCGTGAACAGATTTTGGAAAATGTCTGGGGTTACGAATTCGTCGGGGAATCTAACGTGATTGAGGTCTATGTCCGCTATCTCCGCCTCAAAATCGAAGATGAAAGTGAGAAACGGCTCATTCAGACTGTGCGTGGCGTTGGCTATGTCATGCGAGAGACTTAGGCCTGCGGAACCTAACGTCGGTCAATTACGCCCTATTCTTTGTTCTGATCGGCATCCTCATCAGCGTAAATTTTCCATGGGCTATTTATTTTTAGAAAAATCGATCGGGCTAGGGCTGGCTGTGCTGCTCTTAAGCTGTTCTCCTTCTCCCGTTATCTCTCAATCTCCTACTCCCTCACCCTCCACTTCCTCAAGCGCCAATGGAGGACAAATGCTGCCCATCACAGCTCAGGCGCAAATGGCAGGTCAGACCATTCAACTTGAGGTCGCGCAGACTGCCGAGCAGCAACAAATGGGGCTAATGTATCGTCCCCCTTTGCCAGACGATCGCGGCATGTTGTTTGCCTTTAATCCGCCCCGGCAGGTGCGCTTCTGGATGGAGAACACGCCCTCCCCACTGGATATGGTATTTCTCTATCAGGGCGAGGTGAAGGACATTGCAGCAAACGTACCCTCTTGCACCAGAAAACCTTGCCCTACCTATGGGCCCTGGACAGAAATTGATCAGGTGATAGAGCTACGCAGCGGTAGGGCAGCAGAATTAGGGTTAAAGGTGGGCGATCGCGTCACCATTCAGTTCCTGTAATTAGGCTTGACCCACAGCTTGACAAAAAATTTGCGCCTTCTCCAATGACTCCACTGAGAAGGCGCAAATTTTATCCAGAGGTTGATGCCTATGACGCAACTACGGGAGGTACAGCTGCTGGAGAGGAAGGCAAAGACTCAGCTGAATCTTCTCTGACGCGCTGCAAGTTTGCACCCAATCCTTTCAGCTTGCCATCCAGATTGTCATAGCCGCGATCGAGGTGATGCAATCCCTGGATGCTAGTCATGCCATCTGCCGCCAGAGCCGCCACCACCAGAGCTGCCGAAGCCCGCAGATCGGTGGCCAATACAGGCGCACCCGAAAGCTTGGAAACTCCCTGCACAATGGCAATATTGCCGTTAACGCGGATATCGGCTCCCATGCGGTTTAGCTCTGCCACATGGCGCAGACGGTTCTCAAACAGAGTCTCTGTGATGACGCTATTGCCTTCGCAGAGTGTAAGAAGCGCCATAAACTGTGCCTGCATATCGGTTGGGAAACCGGGATAGGGCAGAGTTTTGAGATCGGTAGCGCTAAGGGTACGGGATGGAATCAGGCGCACGGTGTTTGCCCCGTCGATCGCCACATTCACGCCAATAGCCTTTAGCTTGGCAATCACCGGAGTCAGGTGTGCAGGCACGACCGGGAAAAGGCTGATTTCTGAGTGGGTCATGGCTCCTGCCACCAGAAACGTGCCAGCCTCAATCCGATCGGGGATAATGCTGTACTCTACCGAGTGCAAGCTATCCACCCCTGTAATCACAATCCGGTTGGTGCCCGCTCCTTGAATTTGCGCCCCCATTGCCCGACAGAAATTCGCCAAATCGACGACTTCTGGCTCTTGAGCCGCATTTTCCAGGATAGTTTCACCTTCTGCCAGCGTTGCCGCCATCATCAGGGTTTCCGTTGCGCCCACGCTGGGCACATCCAAATAGATCTTTGCCCCTTGCAAGCGGCGCTTATTCCCTGGAACGTAGGCATAAACCGTGCCATGCTCAAACTGCACTTCTGCGCCTAGAGATTGCAAACCCCGGACATGCAGGTCAACGGGTCTAGCACCGATCGCACAGCCTCCCGGCAACGGCACACGAGCTTCACCCAAACGAGCGAGCAAAGGCCCAATCACAAAAAAGCTGGCGCGCATCTGGCTCACTAGCTCGTAGGGCGCTCTCGATTGGGCAATGTGTCGGGCATTGACCTCTAAGACTTCACCTTCGCGCTTAAGCTGGATGCCCAAAGCGGACAAAAGCTCAGCCATACGGCTCACGTCAACCATTGAGGGAACGTTATGGAGCAAACAGTCCCCATCGCAGAGCAACGACCCAGCCATGATTACCAAAGCCGAGTTTTTGGCACCGCTGATTTTGACCTGTCCAGACAGAGAGTTTCGTCCCCATACTTGAAGCACAGTTTTTTCGTCTTCAGGTAAGGAAAGGGGGGTTGATATGCTGAGAGAGACTGTAATGGCTCTATCCTCCAAGAATGATCGGACGTTGAATTTGACTGAACTTAAGCTTTGGCTAAACCGAAGCTTTAGCTATCTACCGATACGATAGCCCGTTAGACTCACAAAATTACTTCATAAATAATTTGGTATTGATTCTACCGAAAAGATTTGAATTGGCTAAAAAATCTTTAGGCATCACTTTGTGCATTGTCAAAGAATCCAGCGCACATTGCCAGGAAATCAGGAAATTCAGACTGAATCTAGAGTAAAAAGATTTTTTATTCGGTTGACGAACTGCATTAGTTAACGGATGATAGTAAGTCGCAGTCTAAATATTGTTTTAGAGCATATTGCTTCAGGAATGGCTCCAAAGCGAATTTAGGTTTCCAGTTGCGGAACTGGCGGAATTGGTAGACGCGCTAGATTCAGGTTCTAGTGTTTGCAAAGACTTCCGGGTTCAAGTCCCGGGTTCCGCATTATTTGAGGCTACCCCTTGAGGTCAACTCTAAAATAGCTCTAGGCAGTGTCAATCTTGCCTAGAGCTGTTTTTTAAGGCGATCGCGGTTCGAGACTTTACTCTCAAACCCCTGTCGGCAGCCGATACTTCAAGATACTTAATCAGTAGATGCTTGACACATAACGAAATATTAATGAACGAAATATTAATACCCGCTATTTTCCTATGTTGACTAGCCTTCAGAATCCTCTGATTAAACAAATGCGAAAGCTGCACCGTGCCAAAGAGCGGCAGGAACAGCAGATCTTTTTGCTAGAGGGAACGCATCTCCTGGAAGAAGCCTGTGCCGTCAGCTATCCTCTCGTGACGGTGTGCTGTACTCCCACCTGGCAGGCACAGCATCCGGCACTCTGGGAGCAGGTAATACAGCGATCGCAGCGTACAGAAGTCGTGACTCCAGAGGTGTTGGCAGCGATCGCCACCACCGTGCAGCCTGACGGGGTGGTCGCTACAGCGGAGCACGTCTCGCTCAATCTGCCTATTGTCGATACGCTGCACCTGGGGCTTGCCCTGGAAAACATACAAGATCCCGGTAATCTAGGCACTGTGATTCGGACGGCAGCAGCGGTTGGGGCAGAAGGTCTGTGGCTGAGCGACGACAGCGTTGATTTAGAGAGTCCCAAGGTGCTGCGCGCCTCTGCCGGACAGTGGTTTCGTTTGCCCATGGGCGTGAGTGCTGACTTGGGCGCAGACGTGAGGCAGTTCCGCGCTCTGGGGGTGCAGGTGGTTGCGACTTTGCCCACGGCTACGCTCACCTACTGGGAGGTTGACCTGACTCGCCCAACGCTGATTTTGATGGGCAACGAGGGAGCCGGATTATCTTCAGAGCTGGCAGAACTCGCCGATGTTGCTGTCAAGATTCCCCTGGCGGCGGGGGTCGAGTCGCTGAATGTGGCGATCGCCTCAGCGCTGATGCTCTATGAAGCAAAACGGCAGCGGCAGGAGAGAGGACTGTAGATTTGGGATAGGTTAGGGTGAAGACTTGACGACAAAATTTCTTCAAGAGTTGTCTAATCTCCGCTGACCGTTGAGAATTGAACTAGACAATTACCGAGAGGGAGACTGAAGTGACGCACGGAATGGACTACGACCTGGTGATTGTGGGTGCTGGCGTGGGCGGACATGGGGCGGCGCTCCATGCCGTGAGCTGTGGGCTGAAGACGGCGATCGTGGAAGCTGGCACCATGGGCGGCACCTGCGTCAATCGAGGCTGTATTCCCTCTAAGGCGCTGCTGGCGGCTTCGGGGCGTGTGCGAGAGCTGCGCGATGCCGACCACCTTAAGGCGTTGGGCATTCAGGTGGGGAACGTGGCGTTTGAGCGACAGGCGATCGCCGATCATGCGGCAGGCATTGTTACAAAACAGCGAGAAGGCTTAATTGGCAGCCTCAAGCGCATCGGCGTGGATATTATTCAGGGCAGAGCCAAGCTGGCGGGTGCGCAAAAACTCAGCATTGCCACTCCAGAGGGCGAAAAAACCATTACAGCACAGGATATTATCCTAGCTCCGGGTTCGATTCCCTTTGTGCCGCCCGGTGCCAAAATCGACGGTAAAACCGTGTTTACCAGCGACGATGCTATTAAGCTAGAGTCCTTGCCTAACTGGATCGCGATCGTCGGTAGCGGCTACATCGGGCTAGAGTTTGCCGATGTCTACACGGCGTTGGGTTGTGAAGTCACGATTATCGAGGCATTAGATCAGCTCATGCCCGGTTTTGACCCCGATATTGCCAAACTGGCACAGCGGATTTTGATTGCTCCTCGTGACATCGAAACGCGATCGGGTTTGCTGGCAAAAACCGTTACGCCTGGTTCTCCAGTAGTCATTGAGCTTGCCGATGCCAAGACCAAAGAAATTGTGGAAGTCCTGGAAGTCGATGCTTGCCTGATCGCCACAGGGCGGATTCCGGCAACTCAGGATTTGGGCTTAGAGTCGGTTGGGGCAGCACTCGATCGCCGGGGCTTTATTCCCGTCAATGATGAAATGGCGGTGCTGATCGAGGGTGAAGCTGTGCCGCATCTATGGGCGATCGGCGATGCCACAGGCAAAATGATGCTGGCTCATGCTGCCTCAGCCCAAGGCGTGGCGACGATCGAAACCATCTGCGGTCGCCCGCGCCAAATGGACTACCGCAGCATTCCTGCCGCAGCATTCACCCATCCTGAAGTGAGCTTTGTCGGTTTGACTGAACCTGCCGCCGTCGAACTATCCAAAACTGAAGGCTTTGAGGTCGCTACGGTGCGCTCCTACTTCAAAGGCAATGCTAAAGCGATCGCCGAAGGAGAAACTGACGGACTGGCAAAGGTAATTTACCGCAAGGACACGGGCGAAGTTTTGGGAGTTCACATCATTGGTCTACATGCCGCCGATTTGATTCAGGAAGCAGCCAATGCGATCGCCGAACGCCGTTCTGTTCAGGAACTTGCCTACTTTGTTCACACTCACCCCACCCTTTCAGAAGTGCTGGATGAGGCTTACAAACGGGCGATCGGCACTCATTGAGGGGGAAATGGGTAGATGGGTAAAGGGGTATGTGAGAGTGAATATCAAATTTGATATGGCACTTAAACTCCCCCATCCACCCCTCCCCCATCCACCCCTCCCCCATCCATCCCTTCCCCATCTGCTTCATCAACCCATGGAAATCCGTCGCCGCTCTCCTAACCGTGCCATCGCCGTTGAATACTTGCGCTATCAGGCAAATGTGCCCGATGCCAAACCTCGCCACATTTTGGAGGAAATTGTCTGGCAAAAAGAAGTCGAAGTGGATCAAATGCGGGAGCGGCAGCCGCTAGCGGATCTGCAAAAACAGGTGCAGGATGCCCCGCCGACACGGGATTTTGTTGCGGCGCTGCGTCAAGGAAAAACTCAGCCTGCGCTAATTGCCGAGGTCAAAAAAGCCTCACCCAGCAAAGGCGTGATTCGAGCCGACTTTGATGCCGTGGCGATCGCCCAGTCCTACGCCCAGGCGGGAGCTGCCTGTATCTCTGTGCTGACGGACGTAAAATTCTTTCAAGGCAGCTTTGAGAATCTGCGGCGAGTACGGGCAGCAGTCGATACGCCGCTGCTGTGCAAAGACTTCTTAGTTTATCCCTACCAAATCTATCTAGCCAGGATTCATGGTGCAGATGCCGTCTTGTTGATTGCCGCCATCTTGCCGGATAAAGATTTGCAGTACTTCCTCAAAATTGCTAAAGCGCTAGGCATGGCAGCGTTGATTGAAGTGCATACCCTAGAGGAACTTGATCGCGTCTTGGCATTAGAAGGCGTGGCGCTCGTGGGCATCAACAACCGCAATCTCGAAGATTTCTCGGTAGACTTGCAAACCACCTGCGATCTCCTAGCGGCTAGAGGCGAGACGCTTCAAGAACGCGGCATTCTGGCGGTCAGCGAATCGGGCTTGCATACCCCCGAAGATCTGCATCGGGTACAGCAGGCTGGCGCGACAGCCGTGCTGATTGGGGAGTCGCTGGTGAAGCAGCCTAATCCAGGAGAAGCGATCGTTGCTCTGTTCTCTAAGTAAACCTGCCCAGCTAGACCTGCCTTCTGGCTAGAGGTATGCGTTAGGCGATCGCACTGCGGGAAATTCCTAATTTAGAATTGCTACACTTCGGTTGAACTTCCCGAAAAGCTTGGTGTATCTCTAAACTCATGTTTAGATTGAATCATCTAGACTTGTGAGTCAGCTAGATCAAATCATCCCCTTTCGCTCGTAGGCTACATGGATCCAATTCCTCTCCCGTCCCATATTCACTACGAGCTACTTCTGCAATTGCTAGAACGGCAAACAATGTTCGCAGTGGGGCATAAGTCTCCTCAACGAGAGCAGGTTCATGAGCTAATTGGCACCTTACGCAAGGCGTTAACCCAGCAAAAGCAGCTAGAGGATAGCTGTCAACGTGCCAACCTTACGGTGGATTATCGCTGGTCGCTAAACCATGCTGCCCCCCATCACGTCGAGTCTATTGCACCTGTTCAAGCGCCAGATATGGCTAATCCTGGCAAGTAGGGACATCGTGTTCTCAAGGGCACAATAAAGGCTCCTTAAAGAATTTCTGTTTTAGGTCAGCCCATTGCCATATCAATAATTGCTGCTAAACTATGTCAATTCTTCTGAAGCGGCATCAATTCTGAGGCGGCATCAATTCTGAAGCAGCGGTCTAGAGCGCTACAGTGGCGCTGAATGCTCCTGGGGCAATAGGGTCTAAATTATCTCGTTGGTTTTGTGGGAGGTTCTGAGTGTCTCAGTTGGATTCATCTCAGGCAAATTTAGTCCAGGCAGAAATAGTCCACCCGGAGATCGCCCAGATAGAGATCGCCCAGACAGATTTGACTGCGATCGAGCTAGTTTCAGCAGAGCTGGCTCAGACTTCCCTGGCTCAATCGAACTGGGTGGACTCCAATCCCCTACTTTTCCCCCCTGCGATCGACCCTTGCCTAGAGCTGGCGCTCACCCCTGCCGACTATCAAACCCTGCTGGAGGAACTATCCCAAGCTCAGGCGCTTGACAAAGAGAAAGTTTCAAGAATTTTTCACTTAGAGCAGGCTCTCGATCAAGCCCTGGCTTATCTGGAGGAACTGCGTCTAAAGCTACAAGACCAGGCAATTTTGGAAGCACAGCTTGCTGCCACAGAAGATTATGCCTCTGTGCAGCAACAGGCGATCGCTCGTCTCAAGCTGCAAATGGGTGAGCAGCAGCAGGCATTAGAGGCTCAGATTCTAGAGACTCAGCAGCGCGACCAGGCAATTCAAGAATTGCTAACGACAATCGAAGCTATGACCCAGACTCAACAGCAAGAAGTTGAGCATCTGCGGTTGAAAATCTCTCAAGATCAGCAGGAGGCTCAAACCCACCGCAATCGCATGGGAAAGCAGGTGCAAGACTTGCAGACGGCATTAGAGGTTCGGCACCAGCGTATGTTAGAAATGGAGGCAGAAATTCTGGCTTCCCGCACGGCAACCGCCAGCCTACAGGGACAGCTCGAAGCCTCGCAGCAGCAGATCCGTGAGCTTTCCGCCAGCCTCCGCCAGTACCGATCGAGCCTTGCCCAACTCGAAGCGCAGATTGAACAAACTCATGTGGTGCTAGAAGAACGCCACACTCGTGCCCTGCGTCGCGCCGTCTCCGAGCCAGATGCCCTGCAAGATTCGACTCACACTTTGCGGCAGATAGAGACCCTGCAAGAGCAGTTGGCTCAACAGGCAATTCAGCATACCCGATTGCAGCAAAGCCACCAGGAAATGGAGGACGATCGCCAAGTGTGGCAAACCCGTGAATTGGCGCTAGAACAGCAGGTTGCTGAGATGCAGGAACAAATTCTTCAGCAGGCGCAGCAGGTGACAGAGCATGAAACGGCGATTCAGTACTGGCGCGATCGCCATGCCACCAGCCAGCGGCAAATCGTTCATATTCGGGATTTAGTGGAACATGCCCTGTCAGATCTGGCGATCGACATTGAAGGCTCCCCTCACGAATCTCATGAAGCCCATCTCGTGCTTGCTGAACTGCTGACAGCCATCCAAACCATTCAGCCCGCCATGCCGCCCGAACATTTGGAGCCGATCGCCTTTCCTCTGCCGCGCTTGGGCACTGTTGAGTTGCCTAATTTCCTGGTGCGGCGGCGTGCCCAATCGAGAGATCAGACCAAGTAGTTTGCTGCGCTCAAAAGTTACAGATCGCTAAAAAGCCAACACGATCGCAATAAGTTGTATCATCCTGGTCTGGGTCGATAGAATTTGTGTCAACAGAATTCGTGTCGATAGAAAGTTGGGCTAAGGCAGGATAGAGCAATGGATGACAAGTTGATGTTAATGATTCCGGGGCCGACTCCCGTACCGGAAAGCGTGTTGCTAGCCATGGCGAAGCACCCGATCGGGCATCGCAGCGGCGATTTTTTCAAAATTATTGCCGAAGTTACCGAAGGGCTAAAGTGGCTGCACCAAACCCAAAATGACGTGCTGATTTTGGCAGCTAGCGGTACGGGTGCAATGGAGGCGGGAATCATTAACTTCCTTAGCCAGGGCGATCGCGTCCTCGTTACCACCAACGGCAAATTTGGCGATCGCTGGGTCGAGATCTGCGAAGTCTATGGGCTAAACGTCGAGAAAGTGACGGCTGAGTGGGGCAAAGTGATTGACCCTGAAGCGGTGCGCGCCTCTCTCGAAGCCGATGCTGACAAACAAATTAAGGCAGTCATCGTTACCCATAGCGAAACCTCGACGGGCGTAATTAATGACCTGGAAACCATTAGCCGCTATGTCAAAGCGCACGGTGCGCTGATGATGGTCGATGCGGTCACGAGTCTAGGAGCCACTAGCGTGCCGATCGATGCCTGGGGTCTAGATGTCGTCGCTTCAGGTTCGCAAAAAGGCTATATGCTGCCGCCAGGATTGGGTTTTGTGGCAGTTAGTCCCAAAGCTTGGGAAGCTTATGCCACCGCAAAGCTGCCGCGTTTCTATCTAGATTTGGGCAAGTACCGCAAGGAAGCCGCCAAAAATAGCCATCCCTTTACGCCTCCGGTTAATATGTTTTTTGCGCTTCAGGTGGCGCTGGGCATAATGAGGGCAGAGGGTTTGGAGAATATTTTTGCTCGACACGATCGCCTCAAAAATGCCACTCGTGCTGCCATGAAAGCCCTCAACCTGCCGCTGTTTGCCCCCGACTCTGCGGGCAGCCCAGCGATTACGTCTGTGGCTCCCATCGGCGTGGATGCTGAGAAAATTCGATCGATTCTGCGCAAGCGCTTTGATATCGTCATGGCGGGCGGACAGGATCACCTCAGCGGCAAGATCTTCCGAGTGGGGCATCTGGGCTTTGTCAGCGATCGCGACATTCTGACGGCGATCAGCGCTTTGGAAGCGGCTCTGAGCGAGTTGGGCTACGAGAACTTTACGGCAGGTGCGGGAGTCGCTGCGGCAGCTCAAGTCCTGACGCAGTAGCCGGGTTAGCGCTGCCTGGGAAGGCAGCGCGACTTCATTGGCGCTATCGCACTAGCAGCACCGGACAGTTGGCATAAACCCGCACATAGTCTGAAAGCGACTGCCCCAGAAGGCGGTCGAGATCGGGTAATGCTTTGGCGATCGAGGGGCGGCTTTCGGGTGATCCTAAAATCAGTAAATCGACGTTTAGGTCTTCAGCAATTTGACAGATCCGTTCACCGGGTTTACCTTCTGGCGCAATACATTTGTAGTTAACGCCGTACTTCTTAGCTTCGTTGATTGCTGGAATCAGCACCGGATCTTCATTGGGATTGGCAGAAATTTCACCGGGCTTCAGCTTCAGATCAGGGTTAGTGTGGGCTAAAACAAGCTGACTGCCTTTGATGTCTCGGAGAAAGGCGATCGCCAGCTTCAGGCATTTTTGCGCCGAGGGCGACTTGTCCATTGCCACCATAATTCGGTTGATTTTGCGCACCACGATATCGTCTTTAACCAACAGCATTGGGCGAGAGGCAAGCTGAAACACATACTGGCTCACCGAGTTTTCCAGAATCGACTGAATGCGCTTCAACCCCCGCGAACCCATAATAATCAGGTCGGAATCGATTTCATCCGCAACCCGACAAACAATATCCTTGGGGTCGCCTTCTCGCAGCATGGCAGTCACGCGCGTCGGATCTAGACTGAGCTTTTGAATGGAGTTTGCCAGGGTTTTGCCCCCTTCCTGCCATTTTTCTGTCATGGCTTCGGCTGTTACCTGTGGCGCTACGACATGGAGTACGGTAACGGTAGCCCGCTGAATCAGCGGCACTTCCATCAGCGATTTCAACATTTCTTCAGTACGTCCGGTGCCTGAATTGGCCAGTAAAATTTTTTCTATCATGGGCTACTCCTGAATCAAGCTTTTCTGTAGCGATCGAGCCAGATTGGCTTAAAGCTTATCGGCTTAAAGTTTAATGATCAATAGGACTCTTTAAGCCCAGTCTATGACGGTTGAATCGCCAATCTGCAAATCCTTCACAGATTGAAAAATAGCTGAGATCTTCGCGAGTCTAAGCTAGCCTAGATGGAGCGATCGCACTTCATAGTCGCAGATCCTCAAGTATGGCTGTCGCCAATTTGCTTAGGACATTTAGGTGGGGCGCGAAGCACCCTACCTAAATGTCCCCGTCCTAACCGCCTTGGCGGTTGCCATCTCTAAAATTCAGCTCAACCATTCAGCTCAACCATTCAGTTCAATAGTTCAGTTCAATAGAAGGTGAGTCTATGCAGCTCCAATCCACTGAAGCCATTCAACCGCGATCGAGTGAAGCCCCCAACAATTGGTTTGACTACCCCGTTCGCGCCCAGCCCCACCATACTGACTATGCGGGTATCGTCTGGCATGGCACTTATATTGCTTGGCTGGAAGAAGCTCGTGTGGAGTGTCTGCGATCGCTCGGCATTGAGTTTTCTGATCTGGTGGCGATCGGCTGTGATTTACCTGTGGTCGATCTATCCATTCGCTATCATCGCTCGATCAAGCTGGGAACGGAGGCGATCGTCCGAGCCAGAATGTCGGCAATGGAAGGCGTACGGCTCAACTGGGAATACCAAATTCAGTCGCTAGATAGACAAGAGACTTATGTAACGGCTCAGGTGTCGCTGGTGGCAGTCGATCGAGAGAAGGGCAAAATTATGCGGCAGCTACCCCCCACCATGCAAGATGCCCTAAAGAGATTGTCGGGACAATTTGAAGGTTAGGGATACTCGTGGGATACAAAGGGTAGGGCGACCAATTCTCCTTCGGTTTCGCCTACCTGCACCTTTAAGTTGGGGCTGACGGCTTTGGTGCGAATGTAAGCTAATCCCAAGTAGCCCCGCTCAGTTTCAGTCATGCTGGTGAGAACTCCCACTTTCTCCTCGCCTAGCATGACTACGCTTTCAGGAGCCGCAGATTGGCTCAAGCGAATTCCCCAGAGCTGTTGCTTCACGCCTTTGTAGGTGTGCAAACGGGCGATCGTCTCTTGCCCAATGTAGCAGCCTTTGCTCAGCGAGATCGTTTGCCACAGTCCCGCCTCTAAGGGATTTATATCTTCAGTAAGTTCATGTCCCGGTACGGGGCGACCTTCTGTGATGCGGAGCTGTTCCCAAAGGCGATCGCCCAGAGGTGCAGCTCCGGCTTCAGTCAAGGTTTTCCAGAGCACAGCCGCTTCGCCGTTCACGATTAGCGTGTAGCCTGAAGTCGCCAATCCGCTGCCGACTGCAATGCGTACTTCTACTCCAGTAATCTCAAAAACTTGATGACTGCCATAGGGTTGACCGACGATCGCGCCTGCTCCTATTTGAGTCACTAAATCATCACTATTTTTTCCTAAAAGGCTAAATGTTGCAGTATCACCTGTAATATCTTTCAGATCAACTTGGTCGGCAAAAAAGATATATCGATCCATCCACTGTGTCAGCTTTTGACTATAGCCAGGAGATACGAGCAGTAGCACGGCAGATTCTAGAACATAGGCTGTTGCTAGATCGATCGTCCGCGCGGTCGAAGTCACAAATACCGTGTCGCAGCCTTGACCTGGCTTCAGAGATTGAAAATCATTGGTGGTTTGGTTGTGCAGAAACCGGAGGCGATCGTTCCCCGATACCTCAATCCGTCCCCAGTGGGAGCGATCGCAGATTGCCACTCCGGTCTGGACTGCCTGAAGAGCGATCGGATCATTGCCAAAGCCTAGGGGCGTATCGCCTCCGGCGGTTGAAGTGAAAGTAGCGCCTGCCGATGCCTGAAGTTCCCGTAGTGCTTGAGTCATATTGTCTATGCTTTGAGTAATGGCAAAGAGCTGCCTGCGATCCTTATCTTGGATCTTGGCGACATCTTGGATCTTAGCGACAAGATATTTCCTCCGTCAGAAATAATCTACTGCCTCATCCAGCCCCAAAATTCCTCTGATTTCTCATCATTTCATCAAACATGACCGGAACTATATAAAGAGACTTCCAAACGTGGTAGTATCCCTCTTGCCTTACCAATAATCAGGGCTATGGTAGTCGCAACTATCGTAGATAGGACTATCGGACGATCGTAGACAGCTCCCCTTCTGCGCACAAACCCTCATGCAACCACAGCATTCCCTCCATCGAACCAAGATTGTTGCCACGATCGGACCTGCCACCAGCAGCCCAGAAGTCCTAAAAGAGCTGATTGAGGCGGGAGCTACCACCTTGCGTCTTAATTTCTCTCACGGAACCCACGAAGACCACCAGCGCAGTATTCGGCTGATTCGCCAAATTTCGTTTGAAATCAATCAGCCCGTCGGCATTTTACAAGACTTGCAGGGGCCTAAGATCCGGTTAGGGCGATTTGAGAACGGCCCCATTACCTTAAAGAAGGGCGATCCCTTCATCCTCACCAGCCACAAGATTCCTGGCACGCAAGAAAAGAGTTCTGTGACTTACGAACCGCTAGCTGATGAAGTGCCTTCAGGCGCAGTCATCATGTTGGATGATGGTCGGGTGGAAATGCAGGTCGAGAAGGTAGATCCGCTAGCCCGCGAACTTCATTGCCGAGTGACGGTGGGCGGCGTGTTGTCCAACAACAAAGGCGTGAATTTTCCGGGGGTCTATCTCTCCATTCGTGCCTTAACGGACAAAGACCGCGAAGATCTGATGTTTGGGCTAGATCAGGGGGTAGATTGGGTTGCCCTCAGCTTTGTTCGCAATCCTCAAGATGTCTTGGAAATTAAAGAGCTGATTGCCAGCGCAGGGAAAAACGTGCCTGTAATTGCCAAGATCGAGAAACATGAGGCGATCGAGCAAATGGAAGCAGTCCTTTCCCTTTGTGATGGTGTCATGGTGGCACGGGGAGATTTGGGTGTGGAGCTACCCGCCGAAGATGTGCCCGTTTTACAAAAGCGGCTGATTAAAACGGCAAATCGACTGGGTATCCCGGTGATTACGGCAACGCAGATGCTAGACAGCATGGTCAACAATCCGCGTCCTACCCGCGCCGAAATCTCGGATGTAGCTAATGCCATCATTGATGGTACGGATGCCGTCATGTTGTCGAACGAAACGGCGGTCGGCAGTTTCCCGGTCATGGCGGTCGAGACGATGGCGCGGATTGCTATGCGAATTGAGCAAGAGCAATATCCCCGCGACTCAGAGATGGGATCAGGGCGATCGATCCCCAATTCCATTAGTCAGGCGGTCAGCCGCATTGCCGAACAGCTTCAGGCGGCTGCCATCATGACTCTGACCAAGACAGGCGCAACGGCGCGGAACGTCTCCAAATTTCGTCCGAACAAGCCCATTCTGGCGATCACTCCCCATGTGGATGTCGCCCGGCAGCTGCAGCTCGTGTGGGGCGTGCGTCCGCTGTTGGTGCTGGACTTACCTTCAACGGGGCAGACCTTCCAGGCAGCCATGACGGTGGCTCAAGAGAAAGGGATGCTGCAACAGGGCGACTTGGTGGTGATGACCGCAGGGACGCTTCAAGGCGTAGCTGGCTCTACGGATCTAATTAAGGTGGATGTCGTCACGTCGGTCTTGGGCAAGGGCGTTGGCATTGGGCAGGGAACGGTGAGCGGTCGTGCCCGCGTGACTCGCAATAGCCGCGAGCTGAGAAATTTCAATCCAGGAGAAATTCTGATTGTTTCTAAAACCAGCGTGGATTACATTGAGGCGATCAAAAAAGCATCTGGCGTAGTGACGGAGGAAGATAGCCTCACCAGCCATGCGGCTGTCATTGGGCTAAGGCTGGGCGTACCTGTGATTGTTGGGGTCAAGCACGCGACAGAGATTGTGCGCGATGGCGCAATTGTCACCCTTGATATGCAGCGGGGTTGGGTCTATTCTGGAACCGCAAATGCTGTCCAGAATGACTCGGCTTTGATGGTTTAGACGCTTGCCATTTACAGCAATTTTCAATTGCACAAACCACAGTTATTTTTTAGAAGCCGCGCGCCGCGCGGCTTCTAAAAAATAACCCACACTTAACCAAGCGCAAAGCGCTGTAAAAAAGCTGAAGGCAGGTTGTTCGGAAACGGAAAACCTGTCATGATCTAATCCATGATTAGCTTCTTACTTGCCTTATTCCTAGCTTTCTTGGTTTGGACAGGGAACATCTTGCCTGCCCAGGCTGCCTTTAATTTGTCTGATCTGACCGGATCTCCGCAAGTTTCTCCACCTAACTCTCTGGAAGAGCTGCGATCGCAGGCCTTTGCCGCTACCAATTCAGGCGATTTCTCCACGGCTGAGCAATATTGGACAAAGCTGATTGAGCAGCTACCTGAAGAGCCAGCCATTTGGAGCAATCGGGGCAATGCCAGGGTTAGCCAAAACAAGCTGGAGGAAGCGATCGCCGACTATGACCAGGCAATCGCCCTTGCCCCGGAAGCGCCCGATCCGTACCTTAATCGCGGCACGGCTTTGGAAGGCTTGGGTCGGTGGGAGGAGGCGATTGCTGACTACAATCGTGTTTTAGAACTTGATCCCCAAGACCCAGCGGCCTTCAACAATCGCGGGAACGCTGAAGCGGGCATGGGTGAGTGGGAGGAGGCGATCGTCGATTATCGCAAGGCAGCCGATATGGCGCCTGAGTTTGCCTTTGCGCGGGCAAACTATGCGCTTGCCCTCTACCAAGTGGGGCAGATCTCCGAAGCAATCCGCACCATGAAGAATCTAGTTCGCAAGTATCCTCAGTTTGCAGATATGCGGGCTGCTTTGACGGCAGCTCTCTGGGTCACTGGCAATCAGGGAGAAGCAGAGAGCAACTGGGTAGCAGCCGTGGGGTTAGACAGACGCTACAAGGATCTAGACTGGGTTGCCCATACACGCCGCTGGAGTCCGGCAATGGTGACAGCTTTGGAGAAATTTTTGAAGCTACAGTAGTGTGGCAACTGCCAAGGCGGTATGGTGACGTCTAGGTGGAGCGCGAAGCGCTTCACCATAAACGTCCTAAGCAAACTGGCGACAGCCCTAACAGGTGATAATAATTGTTGAGCGGCATGGGTATGTTGCGCATTTGGCGATCGCAGCTTGGTAAGATGACTATCTTAGGATCGCCACAGCTCAAAGAATGCAAGCCAACCTCGTTACTCTCTACTTTATTGTTGCGTTACTCGTTCTCAGTGTTCTGCTGCTCGCCTTCTGGCTCGATCGCTCAGTGCCCAAAACGGATAAGAAATCTTGGGCAGTTGTGATTCTGGGTGCGTTCTTTTGGTTTGTGGTGCTACCGCTTTCCTTCGTGGAAGTGATTCATAAACTTCTTAAAACAAAGCATCACACGTCCGATCGCCCTAATCATCGCAATCTGGGCTAGATTTGAAGCTGCTGATTCAGCTGAATCGCAGAGTTATTAGTAATTATACGGGGCTTTACAAATAATTCATGTAGCGTTTTTCAGTGTCTACTTATTATTGTAATGAACTACTCATAATCGCAAGCTGTTTGAGTAGTAGCATTGCTGAGACACGCCTGAAATATCGTCCATGAAAACCCTCTATTCCAATCCTAACAAGCTGCACTCTAGATCTGCCGCCATGCCCCAGTGGATTAGCTCCATGGGGCTAGAATGGCTCTACAAGCTAGTGCTGAAGCTTGAGCTACTGTTCAAATCTAGTGTCCATAAGTAGGCTTCAGCAGGGCTTGAATCTGCTCAGGGGTCAGTTTCTCCACATGGTCTAGCACAATCGCTGCTCCAGCAACCTGAAGCTGAGCTATGTATGCCTCTTTGTATTCAGGAGACTGCTGAGCGTGAGGGGGAAGAATGCCAACACCAATCCACGGGCGATCGGGCTTCTGGTTTCTGGCTCTCTCGACGGTCTGCATATCGGCAACCGTATCGCCTACATAAATTACGGCTGCACTTGAGGATGTTTGGATGGGCTGAGACGCTTCTAGCTGCTGAAGCACCTGAAATAAACCTGTTGGGTCAGGCTTTCCGGGCGCATCCTCCATCGCTACCAGGACGGGCGATCGCAATCCCAATTTCTTCTCTAGCACAAAACAAGCCGAGCCTCGCGTCGCGCCGCTAAAAAATCCCCAAGCAATTCCGGCACTCGTCAGACTCTCTAGATAGGAGGGCTGCATCAGCAGCGGTTCCTGAGTGATATAGCCGTTCCAGTGGTCTGGGTTCTCCAAATCATCGCCTCGATAGCGACGCTGAAAGAAATCCACCAGGGTCTCATAGCTTAAACCTAACGCCGATCGCGCCGTGCCCTTTGCCTCAAAATGGCGATAGATTAACTCACGCGAAGCCTCCCAATCGTTATTCCAAACCCCTTCTTGCTTGAGGCGATCGATATCCACCTGCGAAGGGCGATAGGCTTGGGTAAAATGTTCAACTGTGTCTGCTAAGGCGCGTCTGTAGGAATGTCCCACATCTCTCACCACGCCATCAATATCAAATACCGCGATCGCACTCATTACCAAAACCTCCGAGCAGCGGTATCTTTGCGAACGTTATGCTCTCAAATGGTCATTCGAGAAACCATGCATTAATATAGAGGGTTATGTAGATATTTGGGAACGCCTCAGGGCAGTTCAGGAGGTTTGTTTGGCTAAGTTTATTCTCAAGGTTCTTTGGCTCGAAAAAGACGTGGCGCTAGCGGTAGATCAGATTGTGGGCAAGGGTACAAGCCCCCTGACATCCTACTTCTTCTGGCCCCGTAATGATGCCTGGGAACAGTTGAAGTCAACGCTAGAAGAAAAGCATTGGATTACTGAGGTCGATCGGATTGATCTATTAAATAAGGCGACCGAGGTAATTAACTACTGGCAAGAAGAAGGCAAACGGCAATCCATGGCCGAGGCGCAAAGTAAGTTTCCTGAAGTTACTTTCACAGGGAGCAACTAGCCTTGGTTAAACTTGCCGAGCAAGAGGTGAGTTCAAAGATGTATTCGTAATTTACTTGTGATCGAACGGTGGGGCAGATTTGTATTTGCTCCATTATTTTTTGGCATTGCTGAATCGGGGGACAAATTTTTGTGTGAGCTTCCCAGAGGAGATCTTATAAAAAATGCTGAAATACTGAATATTGCCCGTATAAATAAGTATGCTTTAACTTGAGTAAAAATCTGTCAAATACTCTGAAAGCTGAATTTTACTCGGTAGATGTTAGGGTGACTTACTTCTTTTTTTGCGGCTTACTGGAAGTAAATTATACTGAACTCCGCAGTAGGCAAACAGATGAATATACCGAAAAGCATGAGTGAAACTGGGCTGAGTCGAGCTATCCCGATCGCAACTAATCAAACGCTAAGCGATCGCGTCCGGGGCAGTCAATCCGATTTGTTTAGCTTTAGCCTGAGCGATCGCACGAGCTTAAGGCTAAAACACAGAAGTTCTGGGACTGGAGCCACGGCGCGGCTGTTTCAAGATCGCAATCAAAATGGGGCAATTGACCCTGGTGAAGTTCTAAAAAGTCTTGCTTCTCGCGCCAACAAGATGAACCAAACTCAAGTCACAGATCTTGCGGCGGGCAACTACTTTATTCAAGTTTCTTCAATCCGGCGAGGCAACAGCAGCTACCGCCTCAGCCTCTCGTCTGCCGTCTCTTCTACTGACGAAGCGAGATCGGATAGTAGCGACTTTTCCAAGCGAGTAGTTGATTTAACTAATGATTTTCGGCTGAAAAACAACTTAGCGCCGCTCACTGCCAATAGCAAACTGACCACCGTTGCTCAAGCCTACAGCCAGACTATGGCAAAGCAAGATTTCCTGGCACACCAAGGTCTAGATGGATCTCAGCCCTGGGATCGCATGACAAGGGGCGGCTACAAATGGTCACGCGCTGCTGAAAATATTGCCGCAGGTCAGGCAACTCCCGAAGCGGTAATGCAGAGCTGGATTAACAGCCCCGGACACCGTGCCAACCTGCTTGATCCCAAGCTCAAAGAAATCGGCGTGGGCTACTTCTTCCTGGCAAACGATACGGGCAACGTTAACTACAACTCCTATTGGACACAAAAACTTGGTGCGCCAGGTTAGCTGTATTTCCAGTAGCTGTATTCACAGCGTTGAGGACAGGGACATTTTTGAGGGCGCTACGCGCGTCCTCAAAAATGTCCGGTAGTGGTATTTGGGTATAGCGCTACGCGCTTAGATCTAATGAATTATTTTTTGAGAGCCGCGCGGAGCGCAGCTCTCAAAAAATAACTCGTCCTAACTCAACTACGTAGGGCTGTAATACCAATTTAAATGAATTTGTGGGCACATCGAACCTCAGAAGGAGCTATGCCAAGCTTGTACCGGAATCTGTCGTGGTTCCAATTCAAATTGGTATAAGGACTCCCAAATGTCCTAAGCCCAATGATTAAGGCTTGTGATATTTGTTGAAAGCTTCGCGTTACTACACGCTTTCAACAAATATCACAAGCCTTAAACCTCTATCACAGAGCTGGCCTAGAAACTCACAGTCATAGTTACAGTTGCTTCCAAACTTGCTCCAGGTTCCAAATGGGTCAGGTTTTCGCCCGTGTTCAGTGAATTTCGCGGAGCTGTCCAGGGTTCCAAACAGTAGAAATCTTTGCCCTTGACTGTCCAAAACACCAGAGTTGAAAAAAGCGGATCATAGTCGATCGCCATTTTCAGCCCTTGAGCCGCATCTGTGACGCTGGCAGACTGAGCGGTGACATTACCAAACGCGGCATCGATCTCATCTGCGGTGAAATCAAAGCTGCCAGAAAAATCGTGAGTAGCGCGCTCGACCTGGTTATAAAACTGAGTTCCAGGGATCTCAACTTGAAGCTGAGATTTGTCGCTCACCGCAAAGTAAGGATGAAACCCAGCCGAGAACGGCATCACCTCTGTGGATTGATTGGTGTAGCGTTGGTGAATCGTTAGAGTATTGCCCTGAAGCCTGTAGGTGAAGGCAAGCTTAAACTCAAATGGGTAGTCAGCAAGAGTGCGATCGCTGCTGCTCAGCCCTACTGTAAGGCTGGCTCCATCTTCTGTACTCTGATCAATCACTTCCCAGGGCAATTCTCTAGCAAAGCCATGTTGCTTTAGCGTGTAGGTCTGTCCATTGTGGGTGTAAGTGTTGTCGGGCAAGTTGCCGCAGATTGGAAACAGAATCGGGATACCGCCCCGCACCGATAAATCTGGATGGGTGAATCGCTCTGCATCTAGATAAAACAGATCCTTACCGCCCACCTGCCAAGCGGTGACAATGCCGCCTCGCTCTGGCACAACTTCCAGACGAGCCGATCCATCCGTCAAGATATAGGTTTTGTATAGATCTTGGTCAGCGGTAATTGAAGACATAAGAATAGGAAATGAAGAGGATAGGGCGACCAGCGATCGCTAGCCAGGACTATTATGGCTCTTCACTGCACACTCTTCAGGTAGTCTTCTAGACTTGGCGATTATTTCCATTTATAGCCCTACGTAATTGAGTTAGGACGGGTTATTTTTTGAGAGCCGCGCTCCGCGCGGCTCTCAAAAAATAACCCATTGGATCTAAGCGCGTAGGGCTATATCTGGTGAAAGGTTTGTTGTGAGAACCTTTCACAACAAACCTTTCACCAACGTGAACTTACTGCAACGTGAACTTACTGCCTTGCTGGGTCAGAAACACCCAAAAAAGGATCGGTGGGCATCTCGGCATCAGGTGCGCTGGGCAAAGAAACACGCAGACGGGCATCTAGCATCAGAGGCGATCGCAGCGGATGATCAAATAGGCTAGAGGCTTGCTGGAGATACTGTGTAATTTTGGCTGCCGCATCTCCTTGAGCAATTGCCGCTTGGTCTTGCTGCACTTGAATGGGCAGATATTCCACCTGCATTTTTCGATCCTGAAGCGTGACTTTGAGAGCCGCCGTGTCGTAGTTAGCTTTGTCGCCACTATACGCATCAATAGTGTTTCCCAAGGAGTAGACGATCGCCCGTCCTCCGTAGATTTCGGCTCCCTGCATAATTTGTGGCGCATAGCCCACGACTAAATCTGCACCCTGATCGATCGCGGCTCTAGACAGTGCAACTTGTAAGTCATCTGGATCGGCCTGCGTGGCTTTATTCCAGTGGTAACTGACAATCACCCAATCTACCTGAGCGCGGACGGTTTTGATGTCAGCCTCAATCTGGCTACGCAAACCCGGATTTAGACCTGCCGTCCGATCGCTTGCGGCATATAAATCAGAGTCAGCGTAGCCCAAAACCGCTACTTTTTGTCCCTTAATCTCAAATACCTGCGGACGACGCGCCTCTCGCAGGGTTTGCCCCGCTCCGACAGGGTAAATAGTCTTCTGAGCCAGGGCATTCAGGGTTTGAGGCAGATCTTCAGCCATCAGGCGATCGGTTGCCAGGTTAACCACATCCACGCCGTGCGTCTGCAATTCCTCAAGCGTCGTGGTACGAATTTCACCTACGACTTGGGGCAGTTCTGCCCCGACACTGAGATAGTCTGCTGCACTGCCTAGCGCTACTGCATTGTCTTGAACTGCCGTGCTGTCTACCGGAGTCTCCAAGGTCAGGGGTTCAGTCAGCGCGATGGTTTTTGCAGCAGTTGCTTTGGGAGCAATTGCGGAAGCTGCCAAGCTCGTATCGGAAGATGGGGCGATCGCCTCTGGAGAAGCTGCACCTGCGGAAGAAGGCGTATCAGAAGGCGCTATCAAAGCATTATCCAAGTTGCTCATCAGCAGATCGGCTTGCTGATATGCCGCAATACTGGAGCCTCGCCCTAATGCCGCATTGTCTGCAAACACCAGCGTTATGGTCGCGTCTTGCGGATTTTGCACCGTCTGCCGAATGATCGAAATTGGTTCTAGGGGAGTTTGCACCTTATCCGACTGGGCTGGTTTAGTATCAGTCATGGCAGCTTGCCAAAGTTCACCTGACGGCGAACCTACATACTGGCTCATAACCTGCAGGCCGCAGCCCACAGCCACAATGGATGCCACCGAGCTGCCAATCAGCAGACTCTTGACTTCGGGCGATCGCTGGCTAAACCAAAACTGCGATCGATCAACCGTGCGTGCCGTCATTGCTTTGAAGTCATCCGCCCGGTCAAGTGCCCCCTCTTTCCAGGTCTGTATCTGTCCCTGAATTTTGCCCAACCCTCGGTTAGAAGAGACAATTCGCCGTTTGCTAAGCTTTTTTTTCAAGCGTTTTTTGGCGATCGGCTGACCCTGAAAAATCTGACCCTGAGAAGTCTTGCCCTGAGAAGTCTGAGGCTGAGAAACGGGCTGGCTTCTGGGAATGGGGCGTGGGACAAACTGAATAGGTGTCGCCGTCCGATCGCCAGAATGCTTGACCTGCTGACTGGCTGTCGTCGGTAAAGGCGTAACGGTCGCTGACGGTGCTGCCGACGGTGCCATAGACTTCGCCACCTGCGGTACACCTTGTGGCTGTGACGGAACCTGGGGCTGTGACGAAACTTGTGGCTGTGACGAAAAGCGCAGAGCAACCGATCGCTCCCACATTAATTCAGAAGAGCCAACCCGCTGAGCCTTAACCTGCAAATGATCAATCACTTCAGAATTCAGCTCCAGGAAGCGCTGACGCAAAAAGTGGACTAGGCGATCGCCATCTGGCAATCGATGGCAAACCACGTGAACCATCAGCCCTTTGCCAGAGTCTGAAGCGACCTGAGCGCATAGCCCCTGAGGCACGAGATAGCGATTTAACCAAAAGGTCAAGGCGCGCAAATTCCCGGCTTGCGCCAACTTAACCACCGAAGCTTCCCAAGAACTGTCTAAATTAGTCATTCACTATCTCCTCCCCACTCCATCAACGATCGCGTCCTCCTTGCGGAAGTCCAAACCACACATGTTCTAAGCGTTGCAGACTATGGACTGCATAAGCTCCAGATAATACTAGCTCCAGATATTAAATTTGCTCTAAGAAAAGCCAGAGATTTTGAAATTTCCTAGTTATGGCAACCGCCAAGGCGGTTAGGGCGGGGACATTTTTGGCGGGGCGCTAAGCGCCCCGCCAAAAATGTCCGAAGCAAACTGGCGACAGCTATAGTTTTCCGAATTAGAGCTGTGCCTCTGTGACAACGGGTTGATCAGAACGGTCTATTCAGAACACGGTTCATCAAAAAATGATTTATCGAGACACAATTCATCAGAACTTTGTGATTTCAGTCACAGTTTTATTCTCGGCAGATCACGCGATCCCACTGATCTGCGTCAGCATCCTGGGAGAGCCGATCGTGCAGACTAAGGGCAACCCCGCAAGTTTCAGATGGCTCCCATGATTAATTGCCTGATTCAGTCTGCTTTCCAGACGGGTTGTCTGAGCGTGGCATCCGAAGCCTTAATGAGGCAGGTTTTATCGATGCGTGGCTACCAAGGCTACGACTTAGCCGCATTGAAGCAGCTAGAAACAGCGATTCAATCTGGGCAAATTCAGCGTGAGGCTAACAGCAGCAATCCTTTCGCCTTAGTCGATCGCCGAGGTAAGGTCTAGAAATTTGAGTAGTGGTATTCAGGTAGTGATTCTGATACCAATTTAAGACCCAAACAGGGCAGATGATTTTCGAGAGCCGCGCGGAACGCGCGGCTCTCGAAAATCATCTGCCGCCTCATCACTTCAAATGGTATTAGTTGTGGGGTTTCGCCCCACAACTAATAATCACTACCTTTTGAGGACTACCAAAATTTGTTTGAGTAGAGCCTTTAGCATAGATATAGTGGGCAGACATGGCAGACAGTATGGGCAAGTGGCTTTATCCTAGTTAAGGCAAGGATTCATCTCAGCCAGTTAGCCACTATGACACTGGACTCCAACTCAGCTTCATCGGCATCCTCCAACAGCAGTAGCAGCAAGCCCAACGGCGCTGATGACCAAAGCTCCGACTTAGAAGGTTGGTCATCGGCGATCGATCGATCGGCAGAAGATTCTGGTAGCCTCAAGAACCAGGCTGCATCAGCCATTAGCCGTACTCAGACCAAGCCTTCTGGTTCCCTGGGCTATCATCCTTCAGGAATTTCTGCGGCTCCGGCTCTGGCAAGGCTACAAAAAGCAAAAGGAATCCAGCCTTCTACGGGAGCGATCGGCTGGATTATTGTGACTGCGATCGTGTTGACGATTGTGGGATTGGCGATCGGCAGTTTCTGGATGGTGTTTGCAGGATCACTCGTAGCGCTGCTGATTTCTCTACAAGTGATTTGGATGGCGATTCGCGAGGCGATCATGGAACTGCTCTCGCCACAGCAGCGTCTCGTCAGCATCAGCATTGTGGGTTTAGCAGTCGCTGTCGTTGGGCTACTTCAAGTCTCTGGTGTGACTCCTCGACTAGGAACCTGGTATTCGGGACTAAATTGGGATGCGATCGGTGCAACGGGCGAGGTGATCGGTGCAGTTGGGCAAATCCTAATTGCCGTCCTAGCTGTTTATGTCGCGTGGCGGCAATATGTAATCGGCAAGGATCTAACCATTCAGCAAAACTTAATTACGCAGCAGCAAACGATCGATTCCTATTTTCAGGGTATTTCAGACTTGGTGCTAGACGAAGAGGGGCTGCTAGAGGATTTGCCTTTAGAGAGAGCGATCGCTGCCGGACGAACCGCAGCTATTCTCAGCAGCATTGATGCTAACGGTAAAGCTAAAGTGGTGCGCTTTTTGTCTCGATCGCTGCTGTTAACTCCCTTGAGACGCGATCGTCGTTTGGGGCGTGCCATTCTCGATGGTTCTGGCAGCTATTCTGAAGACCGTGCGACCGGAACGCGCGTCATTGACTTGGGTATTATGCTGGCGGGAGCAGATTTAACAGGAACAGATTTGCGCTGGGCAGACTTGAGCGACATTAATCTAATCTATGCCAACCTCAGCCGCTGCGATTTAGTCAAAACCAAGCTGATCCGCACCATTCTCTGTGAAGCTTGTTTGGCTGGCTCCGATCTGATGGGAGCACGCCTTTTTATAGGTTCTGCCGAAACCGCTACTCCGCGCACCCGCGCAGATTTACCCAACTTCACGACAGGAGCCTTTACAGGAGCTGTGGTAGAAGATGCTGATTTTACCGATGTGAGTCGCATGTCAGAGGAGCAGCGCTATTACTGCTGCGCTTGGGGTGGTTCTGCAACGCGAGTCACTATTCCTGGCGGCTGTGAAGGCATTCCAAATTTGTTGGGTAGGTGAAGGCTTTAAGCCGAAAGTGTCAGAAAGCTTTCGATATTACGAAAAGCGAATTCCATTACAAAATTGCCTGATTCTGCATAAATTACCTGTAGTTAGCGATAGATAATATACAACCGCCAAGGCGGTTAGGACGGGGACATTTATGGTGGGGCGCGAAGCGCCCCACCATAAACGCTCTAGACAAACTGGCGACAGCTATACAAGTACCTACGGTTTATGCAATTGAAAATTGCCCTAAGCAAACGAGAATCTGAAGTTTAGGTTTTCAACAAACAATCGAGTCCAGTTTGAGCTTCAGTCCAGGCACGAGCGCTTTGCGCCTGCGGGAAAGCCATGGGAAATTTTAGAAAAATTAATACTTAACTTAGCTCTATCAAAGTTTGTAAATTTTAATGCGATATCAATTTGACGATACTGAGAAGCCCGATCGCTGAACTGCTAAGAATCACTCAGTTACTATCTTTAAATAAGCTTTTACTACTTACATCAAAAATTCATCAAAGAGGTGCGAAATCAGACGTCTTTTCAAGGAAAAATAGCATTATAGCCCCATAGTTACTTGCAAGATTTCGCCTCAATCACTGCCGTCCATCATTAGGTTATACAAGAGCCTTGGTATGAAAATCGCCACACGTACCCCAACGCATCTTAAGTTAGTGCATTGTCCTTGGATAATTTGGTCTTTAGCTCTCCTCTCGTGGGTAACAGGGTGTTGCAGCCTAATTTTTCTCTCTTCCCCCGGCTCTGGGCTTGTGATTGCATCTTTGCTGGTGTT
Organism: Drouetiella sp.; assembly: GCF_059504425.1. Classification (NCBI taxonomy): domain Bacteria; kingdom Bacillati; phylum Cyanobacteriota; class Cyanophyceae; order Oculatellales; family Oculatellaceae; genus Drouetiella; species Drouetiella sp. The sequence goes on along the minus strand of NZ_JCACIN010000110.1, from coordinate 87,996 downwards.
TGCACTGCTGCTGCTGGTTCTATATCCGATCGCGGTTTGTGACCTCTCTAAGCACCAGGAAACCCTGACCATCAGGCAGTATGGGCTACTAGGAAAAAATCTGGCTGAATACCCGCTCCAGATGATTTCGGCAATCGAAGTCCTTGAAGGACATCACAAAAGCGGCGGTATCTTCTACAGAATTCGCCTGATAACAAAGTCTAAATCGCTGTACTTAACCGCTGCACCGATGGAAGATGCCGAACAGGTACGGGCGATCGCTCTACTTGTCTCTGAGTTTATGGAGATTCCCCTTAACTATGTGCCGGGGCGATCGTCCGCGCTGCGCTATCTTCAAGACTGATCTGGCTTCAGGACTGATCTGGAGGCTGCACGCCACCCATCCGAATCTCGGAAGAAAAGGTCGCCATGCTAAAGCCACCCGATCGCTTGAGAGTGCTAGTGCGTAGCCGCAGATTGGGGCTGGCAAACCATAGCCGCTCCTCAGACGATAGCGTTTCAGAGGTCGTAACTTCAGACTCTGTAATTAGAGTCAGAGCATCGTCTTCACCCATCATATATCGCCCCGAAATTGGGGCATTCTGACCCGCTTCACACAGCAGTTTTCCTGCACGAGAATCATCGGGATTGGCGATCGGCACCATTAGGGTTGAGCCAGATCGCTTTTCTTCCCCTCGTTCTACGATGCCATCCCAAGTGACGCGCGTACCGCAGAGGGCTTGTGTCGGATCGATTTTGTGCTGCTGACAGAGTTTTATAACAGCCGGATCGTCTTTGAGCAGCATCTCAACCACAATGTTGGACTTGCTGCTCCCCGTTTGCTTAAAGGCAAACTGGTGCGTGGTGCGTTGAGAGACCCATTTGCCCGCACTTTGCTGTAAAAACTCTGTAATATCCATGTGCTGAGGTTTAGCTAACGAGATCTGAGCTAGCGATCGATGTCTGTTATTCAACATCCAATCCACTTTTACTATCTTAAAGCCCTTTACTGTCTATAAAGCTCAAGATCACCAGAGGGCTAAACTAGGCTCAACCTCAAGACCCATTCAGAACTACCTAGATCTAATTCTTTCACCAGATTTGATTTTTTCCAAAACGCAGGCCGTAGAAAGCACCCGCAAATTTTTATCCCGGCTCACAGTACAGGATTTCGCTAATTTTTTGAGAGCGGGCGCGCCTTGTGCCAGTTGGCTGCGGGCTTGGGCGATCGCCTCTGGATATTGACGAATCCAGCTCGTGAGGGGCGCATTGGCATCAAAGGATCTGTATTGATCCAAGATCCAAAAATCAATGCCGTAGGTACGGATAAAATTAGCTAACACCACTGGATCTAAGGCATATTGAGCCTGAATTGTATCCACCACCCGCTGACGAAACTGGCTACCATAGCCCACATGATAGGGTAACGCATATTCTCGACCGACGAGGAGCGATCGCTGCGCAAACGTCGGCACATTATCCACCTCACGCACTAGAGAGGCAATCAGAACATCTTTGGGCTGCTGGGCAAGAAACTGGTAGAGCTGCGGATTTTCGCCAATCCAATAGCTGTTCCGTGCCTGGTCTTTGCTGTAGACAGGGTACAGCAGCAAGACTGCGCCCACAGCTGCCGTTAATGCCCAGACTAGCTGCTTCTTGTGGCGCTGGCGCTCTAGCCCATGCCAAACGGCTTGCAGCAGCAGCGTCACTGCGATCGCCGTGGCGAACACCAAAACAAACCGCAGCGTATATTCCGTGTAGCGGCTGGGCAGATAGAGGGTAAACAGTAGCGCATGGGCCGCAAAAAACAGGACAATCGCCACAATCGCTACCCGAATTAATACCACCGTTTTAGAGCTAACCTGCCGAATCAGCGGAAACTGTGCCGGGTGCCGCCGTGCCCACAGTAGGAGCAGGGGCAAAAAAGCGCCGATCGCCAGAAACCAGGGTCTAAAGTTGGGGAATAAACCGCTTCGCTCTGCGACGAGCCAGTAGCGGAGAGGATCATCCCAAAAGAAGCGATTGCGCCCTAGAGACAAAAACTCCGGCAGTTTGCGAGCCTCTGTGCCTGTGATCACGGAGCCATAGGGTAAAGACGAGAGGGCGATCGGCAGCAGCACCAAAAATGCCACCCCTAGACAGGCTCCAGAAAACCAGTAATCCTGCCGATTACGTGACCAGCCCACATAAAATCCCTTTAATTCTTGCCGCCAGGTAATCACCTGAAGCGCCGCAATGCCTGAAAACACCAGCACATACTGGGGATAAAACAGTCCTTCTAGAGCAATAATGATGAGGCAAGGGAGAAGCGATCGTCTCCAAAACGGCTTGATATCTTGCCGCAACAAATAATACAAAAATGCTAGAAATAAAGGCGGCAGAAAAGCTCTCGGCGTCGCAGATACAACATCATCATGTGTCCATAACACCTGGCTCGTCAGCGCCGAAGCCACGAATCCTGCAAACGGCACAGGCAGAAGCTGCATGGCTACCCCAAAGGCATAGCCTGCCGTCGCCAAACTCAAGACCACAGGTAGCAATTTGCTGAGCGTTAGAGGATTAAGACCGATCGCCGCAAACCCCTGATAAAGCTGTCGATAGCCCCAGGGTGCAAGGGACTGAAAGTAATCGGCAATCAGATCGTTGGGAAATAGGGCAGGATCGATGAATCGCAGCATCCAAAACACATGCTGTCGTACGTCATCCTGCACCACATATTCGCCGCCAAACGCCCGCTGAAGAATTAGCACATTGCAAACTGTTGCCAGCAGTAGGCTCAGGCTGAACCAGAAAATTGTTTGCGATCGCGTGGTCTTGAAGAGAGAGATCTGCATGATCAAAATTCGCCGAGGGACATTCATAACCAGTCTGCCCTTGAGGCGAGATGCGCGTGATCTCTCCCCTTGGACAAGGTTTAAGTTTACAACACTCAAACTCTCCTCTTGGACTCAGCAAGTTAGGGTTGGCTGCACTTCATGCAACGCACAGCAAAAAATCTTTAACTGCCGAGTCAATCCCGACATTGTATTCCACAACACATCAGTCACTTGTTCAATCAGTTACTTATGATTTAGTCGCACTAGGGCTTTTGCATGGGTGTTTCAAAATTATGTCTAGCATCTGTCTAGACCACTGCCTAGGCTGACTGAACTAATTTTGCTGAATCTGTCTCATCTTAAGGCGCTCCTCATCTAAAGAAATTTGAGGCGATTTTTGGCTGGGTTTAGAAATTTTTCAGTTAGTCCAATCCAGAAGACGATGAGGCTCTGGATGCGATGAAGCTGCCCATCTACCACTATTTTTGCAATGAACTATTTGCTCATTAATCACATCCCCTTTGGTAAGGGGCATGCACCCAATCATTTTGTCGTGGGTGATATGTGGCTTGAAGACTTACGCGCTCAGGCTAGAGCCTGGTCTCCTTATGGCTGCTTGGCGGTTGCCGCTCCTTGCGTAGACCACATTCCGGTTGAAGTAAGCGGCAGTTTCCATCTAGTTGAGGTGAATCTACAGGAGGAAGAATTTAATATTTTTCCTCTCCCCTACTATTCCTCTTGGAAGACATTTGTTCAAGTCTATCGAGCGGTCAAGTCTCAGCTCGATCAAGCCTGTCAATGGGCTTCTATAGTGCAAGCTGATTACGGTGGGCATCCCATTCCATTGGGGCAGATTGGTTGGTCGATCGCAGAAAAACATAACAAGAAGGGAATTTGGGTTTTTGATGGGGCTGATCCCTTTCCTCGGTTAGAGCGATATGTTGCAGAGGAATCCAACCCACTGAAGCGCCTTTTCAAGCATAGGATGGTGAAGCGATTCGAGAGTTTTTGCACCCAAGCCATTGCTGAAGCCGATCTAGTCTTTGCCCATAATGCGTCTGTTGTGGAGCGATTTGAGCCAGTGTGGAATCAGCGTTGCCACCGTTTTAATCGAAGTTTTGTCCGGCAGCAGATGCTGCTTAGCAACCAACAGGTCGATGGTCGAGTACAACAAATTCTAGACAAGTCTCAGCCTTTGCGCCTGGTGATTGCGGGTCGGCAAACGCCAATTAAAGCACCCGATCATGTATTGCGAGCTATGGCGATCGCCCTGAAGCAAGGGGTCGAGCTGGAACTCGACATCATTGGCGATGGCGAAAGTTTAGCGCCTTGTAAACAGTTGGCGCAAGATTTGGGCATTGCAAATAGAGTTCGGTTTCTGGGAAGCGTTCCCTATGGTCAGCCGTTGTTTGACCTACTTAGCCAGGCGCATATCATGGTTATCACCAATCTCACCGCAGAAATTAGCCGAAACGTCTTTCTGGGAATGGCGCTAGGACTCCCTTTGATCCTTTACCGAAATTCAGGAACAGATGATTTAATTGAACGCTCTAAGAGCGGGGTGCTTGTCCCTTCCGGAAATATTGAGGCATTGAGTCAATCGCTGGTAGATGCAGCACAAAATCGGCAGCAGTTACCCCAACTCATCCGCAATGGGTTGAAGCTTGCTCAAGCTCAGACTTTAGAGAGAACCCATATCCACCGTGCAGAAATTGCTGCTGCCTGTGGAGCCAGCAAATATGCATGATCTGTAGGTGTTACCAGTTTGCCTACGACATTTATTGAACCTCAGAAGGAGCTTGGCAATGCCAAGCCCGTACCGGGATCTGTCGTGGTTCCAATTCAAATTGGTATCAAGGTGGAGTGCTTCACGCCCCACCTTAAAATGTCCCCATCCTAGCCGCCAAGGCGGCTGCTATATTTTCAGGAACTTAGGTGAGCAAGAGTGTTTTGCCAGTGCTTCGACTTGTTCTAGCACTAAAAAATGCTAGTTTTGTAGAGTCCAGCGAAGCCATCTTATCCCTCACTATGCGCGTATTTCAGCCTTTTCTTGGATTTTTAATCGCTCTACTCGTGATGGTTACGGCTTTCTCCAGTTCTGCGATCGCCGCCAGTTCTGGTGCTATTCGAGCCTTCGATGATGTTAGCGCTACAACAAAGGATTTTTCGGGTCAAGATCTATCTAGAGCAGAATTTGGCGATGCTAAGCTTCAGAACGCGAATTTTAGCGATGCCGATCTACAAGGTGCCGTCTTTAATGGCGCAGTTCTAAAAAATGCTAACTTTCAGGGAGCCAATTTTAGCAACGGCATTGCCTACATTACTGACATGAGAGGAGCTAATTTAACGAATGCGATTCTTGAGTCGGCAATGATGCTCAAAACCAACTTTAAGGATGCTACCGTTACCGGAGCTGACTTTACCTTTGCTACGATCGATCGATCGCAAATTCTGTTACTCTGCGAAACCGCAAGTGGTACTAATCCCGTCACTGGGGTGGATACTCGTGAATCCTTAGGCTGTCGTTAGAATCAATTTCATCAAGAGGCGTTAATGGGATCTCGCGATTAACGCCTCTTGAATTTACTAGAACTCTTGCAGATTGGAGTTTTGAGATTAGGTTTGGTAGGGGCACAGCCCCTACCAAACCTAATTCGCAAGAAGTCTATTGAAACAATCGCCGCTCTAGATGATAGGCAGCCTCGACTTGTCGAAGCCGTTGAGCTTGCTGTCGCTGAACCTGTAGCGATCGCCCCTCTGCTTCACTGGCTTGAGACACTTTGCCTGAACGGTTTGAACGTGAGTTAAAGGCTTCCGAGTCATTTGAGGCAGCGTCTCGCCAACGCGGAAGCCGTAGATATATTAAAAACATTGGCTTTACCCCCAATGGCAATTTGTGTAGATGTCTTATACTACATATACTACATTGATGTTACAAGAACGTCAAGATATAGCTGTCGCCAGTTTGCTTAGGACATTTAGGGTGGGGCGCTTAGCGCCCCACCCTAAATGTCCCCGTCCTAATCGCCTTGGTGGTCGCTATACAATGTGGCGATCGTTAAGGCGATCGCCACAAGGATATGCAGAGTGGTCTAGCTTTCACTTCAAAAAAACGATGAGCTGTTGCAGCTTTTCCCAGGCGGCTCCGCTTGCGAGAATGTCTTTGGCAATAGCAATTCCTCTCCGGTAGAGGGCGATCGCATCTTCTCCCGGCGCTGTTGCAATCATACCGCCTACCTTCAGCGCCAGTGCCGTATTCAAAGCCACTACCTCTTGCTGTGCCTGAGTGCCTTTGCCTTGGAGTACGGCACGCAAAATTTCTGCATTTTCTGCCACCTCGCCGCCCCGCAAAGCGCTAGTGGGAGCTGCCGTTAAACCCAGTTCTTCGGGGCGTAGCGCCACGGATTGAACCTGCCCGTGGGACAAAACTGCCAAGTCAGTAATATCGGACAGACCCGCCTCATCTAACCGCTCACGTCCGTGCAGAACGATCGCCTCCGATCGCCCCAATTGATTGAGCGCTTGAGCGATCGTCTCGACCAGCGACGAGTCAAACACTCCCATCACCTGCCCCGTCAACGGCAGAGGATTGACCAAAGGCCCCAGCAGATTAAACACGGTTCGCACCTTCAGGGCTTTTCGCAGGGGAGCCACATGTTTGAGAGCCGGATGCCAGCCTGGAGCAAATAGAAAGGTAATTCCTACTTCGGACACTGCTGCCTGAATGCGATCGGGTTCAGCCGTGAGATTAATCCCTAGCGCCTCCAGCACATCTGCCGAGCCTACCTTGCTAGAGGCAGCGCGGTTTCCATGCTTTGCGACCGCCACGCCTGCCGCTGCCGCCACGAATGCCGTAGTCGTAGAAATATTAAACGTGGAAGCGCGATCGCCCCCCGTCCCGCAGGTGTCAATCAAAGGCGTAGGGAAACGCATCTCTGTTGCGATCGCCGCAGTTTTACTGGCTGCAGTTTTACTGGCTGCAGTTTTACTGGCTAAAGACTGAGACTGCAAAACCTGCGCCATGCCCGCCAGTTCGCTAGACGACACTCCTTTTGCCTGAATGGCCGCCAAAATTGCGCCTGATATCACGGGGGCGATCGCTTCTGTTAGCCAGCCCTGCATTAGAACCGCCGCCTGACTCATATCCAGAGATTGCCTGTCTAAAAGCTGTTGCAGCAACACTGACCAATCTTGATCGGCTAAGTTTGGAGCGGTGAGGTCGGGGCTTGAGAGGGGAGAAGTCATAATCTGAGCGAAGTAAGCGATTTGAACCAGAGACGGACAGAGCAAGCAGCGCCGCAGTCAGGCTTGAGACAGGATCTGTCTAGAGAATTATAGAGTTTTCAATGCTCCAGAAGATTCGATCGCTTGCAATTTAATTAAGATATGTCAGCATATAAAAAGCTTGCCACCTGATAATTAGCTTGCTAATAGCTGGCGTACGGCATAAAATCTACAGGTTTTGGACTCCTTTCGACAGCTAGAGAGCGCAAATCATGAGTAGAGATGGGGCGCGATCGCAGCCTTTGCCCACCCCTCGGAACGGCAAATGGTGGGCGATGTTGGGGGTCGGATTGGGGGTGTTGATGTTCACCCTGGATACGAGCATTGTCAACATTGCCCTGCCGACTCTCGTACAGGTTTTACAGACCGATTTTGCCACCATTCAATGGGTGGTGCTGAGCTATTTGCTGGTGCTAACGGCGGTGGTGCTGGGTGCCGCTCGCCTAGGCGACATCATGGGCAAAAAACGGCTATACATGGGCGGTTTGGCGCTGTTTACCCTGAGTTCGCTACTCTGTGGGCTGTCTCCCAGCGTGGGATGGCTAATCGCCTTTCGGACATTGCAGGGCATGGGAGCCGTGATGATTTCGGCGTTGGGAGCAGCGATCGTTACAGAAGTTTTCCCTAGCTCCGAACGCGGACGAGCGCTGGGTATCATCGGCGCAACGGTTTCTTTAGGCATTGCGCTGGGACCCTCCGTCGGCGGCGTGTTGATTGGGCTGTCCGGCTGGCGCAGCATTTTTTTGGTGAACGTGCCGATCGGCATATTTGCGCTGTTTGTCGTGGCACGGAACGTGACGGATAGCCGCTCTGCTGCCCAGAAGCAGCCCTTTGACTGGCTAGGGGCGATCTTGATGACCGCGACGCTAATCTGCTTTTCCTTGGGCATGACCAACGGACAATATCAGGGGTTTGGCAGCTTCAGAACAGTGATATTGCTGGCGATCGCTGCCGCCGGATTCATCGGATTTATTGCCGTCGAAGCGCGCCTAAAGCATCCGATGCTGGATCTGAAGCTATTCCGCAATCTCTATTTCAGCCTGAGCTTGCTGACCGGAGTGCTGGTGTTTGTCGTGATTGCCGGACTGCTGCTGATCGTGCCGTTTTTTCTGGAGCTGGTGCTAAACCTTTCCACGCAGCAAGCCGGACTGCTCATGGCAGTTTCCCCGATTCTCAGCGGTATTGTTGCCCCTTTCGCAGGGCTATTGAGCGATCGCTTCGGCTCTCGTCTGATTACGCTAGCGGGTCTGCTGATCATGACGATCGCCTGTCTGCTCATGAGTACGCTCTATGTCGGCATGACGGAGCTGGAGTATGTCTTGCGAGTCGCTCCGATCGGTATTGGGCTGGGGATGTTTCAGTCGCCCAACAATAGCGCCATTTTGGGAGAAGTGCCGCCTGAACGCCTAGGCATCGCCTCTGGATTGCTGTCGCTGTCGCGTACCCTCGGTCAGACGATCGGGCTACCTGTGATGGGAGCTATTTTTTCGGTGCTGACGCTGAGCCATGCCCTTGGCGTTCAATCTGCCGCAACAGATATCACAAATGCACCACCAGAGGCGATCGTTGCGGGAGTTCAGGGTGCTTTTCATGTGGCAACCGTGATTATGTTAGCCGCTGCAACTCTAGTCGCAGGACTCTGGCAAATGGAGCGTCGTCGGCAGCAGTCTGTGTAAATGGGCAACTCTATTGATCGGCTTTAAGCAGCCAAATTCCAGCATAGGTCATGCCAGAGTTGTCGGGCTGTACCAGCAAAAAATGGAGTCCTCTAGCCTCCTGCCGTCGCTGACTAAAGATTTTGGCTGAGCTGGCAATATCTGGTTCGCTAAAGGTGCTGAGTATCCAGCGATCGCACAAACCAGCTTCCAAAATCAATCCATCTGGATCGCCTGAAATGTAGTTTAGAGAGAAGGGCTTTGCCTGCTGTAACCACTGGGTGAGCGATCGAGACTTGCGACCAGCGTCAATAATCACGCCGGGGATAGGAGTAGCAGGGGCAATTTGCAGCTGATCTGGATGAAAGGCTGCGGGGATATCCTGAACTGGAATCGGGCGATTTTGAAAAGCCGGAATTAAATCTTGAGCGGCGATCGCCCCAAATCGCCACTGATCGCCCCACAGATTTTCGGGCAGCGGTGCGGGCGGGGGAGCCTCTAATTTGATCGGATCGTAAGGTTCAGAGGTGTAGTGAGGCAGACCCCGATAATAGGCGATTCTTTCCTGGAGCAACTGCTTCAGGGCTGAGGCGTGTCGTGTGGATTCTACAGGAATGTCTAAAGGCTGACAGGCGGTCTGGAGCAAAGCTACAGACTGAGGGCGAAAGACCTGGAGGCGATCGGGTCGGGGCAAAGGAATGGAGCGCAACTGCTCGGTGAGCCAAGGGGAATTGGCTTGCTTCTGGGAAATAAACTCACTCCAGATCAAATGGCGATCGGCATCACAAATAATTAGCTCCCACAGCGGACTCCCCAACGCATCTTGAAGCGGTCGGCGATAAAAATCAGCTTGCCAGATGTTCATGGGAGACAAGATTTTAATTGAACTCCTGAATTGTATAGCGGTCACCCGTTTGCTTAGGACATTTTGGGTGGGCGCGCTCCACACTACAAAAATCTTCTGAGTTTATGATTATGGGAAAGGCGCAACTGACCCCGTAAACTGATAGATAGCTGATAGAGCTTTATAGATTTCTATCCTCAAATTACTTACCCCACCCGCGAAGCATGACCGTACAGATGAGCGATCTGGAAGCCCAACTCACCACCCTACGCGACGAAGCCCAACAGGCGATCGCCGCTATCACCACCCTAGAGCAGCTAGAGCAGTTGCGGATCAAATACTTGGGCAAGAAAGGCAGTCTGCCACAGGTGTTGGGCGGCATGGGCAAGCTGGATGCTACCGAACGTCCTCGGATTGGAGCGATCGCCAATGAGGTCAAGGAGGCTCTACAAACAGACCTAGACCAAAAGAAAGCCATTCTGCAATCTGCCCAAATTGAGGCGCAGCTTGAAGCTGAGGCGATCGATGTGACGATGCCGGGTGTGTTTCGCCCTCAAGGTCATGCTCACCCCCTAACCAGCACCATTGAGAAGGCGATCGATATTTTTGTCGGTCTGGGCTATACCGTGGCACAAGGTCCTGAAATGGAGACAGACTACTACAACTTTGAGGCGCTGAATACGCCCCCCGACCATCCGGCGCGAGATATGCAGGACACCTTCTACCTGCCAGATGGCAACCTGCTCCGCACCCACACGTCCTCTGTGCAGATCCGCTATATGGAGAACAACGACCCGCCTATCCGGATCGCCGCACCCGGACGCTGCTACCGCCGTGATACCGTCGATGCGACCCACGCCGCCGTCTTTCACCAGATCGAAATTCTGGCGATCGATGAAGGGTTGACCTTTAACGACCTACGCGGCACCATCAAAATTTTCCTGGAAGCTATGTTTGGCGAGATCGAAATCCGCTTTCGCCCTAGCTTCTTTCCCTTCACCGAACCCTCCGCTGAGGTTGATGTCATGTGGCGCGGTCGCTGGTTAGAAGTCTTGGGCTGCGGCATGGTCGATCCTAATGTCCTCAAAGCCGTTGGCTACGACCCTGAAGTTTATACGGGATTCGCTGCCGGGTTTGGGGTAGAGAGATTTGCCATGGTGCTGCACCAAATTGACGACATTCGGCGGCTATATGCTAGCGATCTCCGCTTCTTGAAGCAGTTTTAAGAATTGCGGTAGACCCTTTTCTAGGCTTTGCCGATCCTTCAGGAAGACGGCTAGAGGATCGGTCAGGATATTAGCCCACCAGAGCCACTGGAGGATAAATCATGAGAACGCTGTTTGACCGAATCACGTTTAGTCAGGACATCATGGGCGGGCAAGCCTGTATTCGTGGAATGCGAATTCCAGTATCTCTCCTGCTGAATTTGGTTGCAAATGGTATGTCCCCGGCGGAAATGATGGCAGAGTACCCTGACCTAGAGCCAGAGGATATTCAGCAGTCGCTCAAGTATGCGGCTTGGCTAGCGAATGAGCGGATTTATGGGTTTTCGGTGCTCACTGCCTGATAAGGTTTCTGGCTGAGCTGGCAATTAACTAAGAACCATTTCCTAGCGTGATTTTGTTTCGTCTGAGTGATGAGCGATCGCAGATTATCAATGAACGGCTGGCGGTGATTTTGCTGCAATGTGCAGAGGCATTAGCAGTGGGAGCAATAATTTCAGTGAGCGATAATGCCTTTCGAGTTCGGGCTTTACCGATATGAGAGCCAGTTGCTCAGCATAAACCAGAAGATCTGTGGTCAACCGCCTGAGATCGATCGCGCTCTCGAATGTCATCAAAATCTGAGTCTGTTGGGCGATCGCTGGGTTACGGGTAAAAAACTCGCTCAAAGGGTAAGTTACGGTTCTAGTCGCCATGCTGACTGTTTCGGATTCTGGCAGCTTCTAGCTTCTGTCGAATTGCAGCTTGCACTTTCTCGTCAAAATCTGAGTCATTAGGACTGGCAATGATCCGACAGGGACGTTGGTTCATTCGGTCTAAATGTGCTTGAAAAGCAGCGTAATCCCCACGGTGCTTGAGAAAGTATTGCTTCAATTTAGCATCAGACATTGCATCGTAATCAGTTTGGCTCATCAGATAACGCTCCGTCAGGCAGAATTTAGAACTCAAGCTCTTCGTCGTACCCAGCGAGAACATACACATTTTGGGTTCGCATATCAACGCAAATTAAATGTATGGGTTGAAGCATCGCAAACGTCAGTTGATAGCTAATACGATACAAACTCGCTAGTTGGTCAGCAGTAGGCATTAAAGGTCGTTGCATTACACCATCTGATGCATATTTTAGCAGTTGGTTTTCAGCGCTTCACGATTTATGAGGAGATCGCCCCACACCCTAGTCATCAATCAATTCCCGAAATCGATCGCTCTCTCGAATGCCATCAAAATCTGAGTCTGTTTTTGCCAATTCACGATTCTCAGAATCCAGAGTGATAGCATATTGCAGAGTTTCGATCGCTAAATCAATGTTCTTCTGCAATCCATAGCAGCAAGCTTTGTTGTAGTGCGCCGTGGCATCATCTGGCTTGAGAAAAATTGCCCGATCGAAACTCTCGTGCGCTGCCTCAAACTGCATCAACTGCATCAGCGCAAAACCACGACTTTCCCAAGGGAACTGATACTCAGGATTGATTTCGATCGCCCTGTCATAGCTGGCGATCGCCTCCTCATAGCGCTCCAAATCCTTCAACACATCGCCTCGATTATCCCAAGCGCGATAATAGTCTGGTTTAAATTCCAGGGCTTTTTCATAGCTAGCGATCGCTTCTTCATAGCGCCCTAAGTTAGCTAGTGAACTGCCCCGGTTGTTCCACGCTTCGTGTTTGTCCGGTTTGACTTCCACCGCTTTGTCATAGCTGGCGATCGCTTCTTCATAGCGCCCTAAATTCTTCAGTGAAATGCCCCGGTTATTCCACGCTTCATGATAGTCCGGTTTGACTTCCACCGCTTTGTCATAGCTGGCGATCGCTTCTTCATAGCGCCCTAAATTCTTCAGTGAAATACCCCGGTTGTTCCATGCTTCGTGTTTGTCCGGTTTGATTTCCACCGCTTTGTCATAGCTGGCAATCGCCTCCCCATAGTGTCCTAAGTCATTCAGTAAAATTCCCCGGTTGTACCATGCTTCGTGATAGTCCGGTTTGACTTCCACCGCTTTATCATAGCTGGCGATCGCCTCCTCATAGCGCCCTAGGTCATCCAGTGAAATGCCCCGGTTGTACCATGCTTCGTGATAGTCCGGTTTGATTTCCACCGCTTTGTCATAGCTGGCGATCGCCTCCTCATAGCGCCCTAAGTTATTCAGTGAAATGCCCCGGTTGTTCCACGCTTTGTGTTTGTCCGGTTTGATTTCCACCGCTTTGTCATAGCTGGTGATCGCCTCCTCATAGCGCCCTAAGTTATCCAGCAGAATCCCCCGGTTGTACCATGCTTCGTGATAGTCCAGTTTGACTTCCACCGCTCTGTCATAGCTGGCGATCGCCGCTTCATAGTTCTGATCGGCAGCCAAGATATTGCCTTTTTCCCACCACAAGCTGGCTTGCTGATCTGGAGTCTGCTGATCTTCCTCTAGAATGCCTTGGATATCGCGGATGCAATCCATTCGTTGCGAGTGGCTCCAGGTCAAATACTCCCGATAATCTCCGTAGAGCTCTTGCGTCAGTTTGCGGACGGTTTCAGCATCGGGGATAAACTCAAAGATGCCCGATCGCCAGTCGAAGAAATCGGGGGCACGACGCGCAATGTATTTGATGCCAAAAGCAGACAAAAAGAAGACAAAACAAAATGGAAAATCATCCCGAAAGCGCTCTCGCTGCAAGTTCAGATGCCCTAGTACGCGCGGCACGGTGTCGCGCTTGTAGTAGTCGCCCTGCCCGCCATACCCCGATTTGACATAGGGATCGAAGGACTTTTCCAACCCAGAAATAAACAGCACATCAATTTCTGCAACATCCGGCAAGGTCGTCACCCGTTGGTAGAGGTTGCCATCGACCAACTCTTCCGTTAGCTCCAGCCTTTGCATATGCAGATTTGGCAAATCTGCCTGGAGCAGCTGCACCAAATCTGCCTGATCGCCCGGTACACAGCGGACGAAAAAGAGGCTAAACCCTTCTGTGCGCTGGAGCGATCGCACCAGAGATTCATAGGACTCTGCCAGATCAGCCACCACATCGGTATCCCAATCGATCTCTCCGGGTGCCACCATATCACTCGCTCCTGCTGCTAGCACCGCGCTCATACCGATCTAACGCCCGCTTAAACCCATCCAATCCCCGCACCAGCGGATGCACATCATGCCAAACCTGCACCTCGCCTTCGGCATCAATGTAGCGATATTCCAAAATGCAGCGGCGAAACAGCAGGCTGCGAAATAGATCGTCATTCTCAGTAATCAGCTTCTCTTGAGACACCCGCACCAACGCTTCCCACTCATGACCATCAATCACCTTGCGGTAGGTATCCCGCAGCTCCGAAATTGCCCGCTGCACCGATCGCGTCGAAATCGGCAGCTCTCGCGTATTCTGCAATGCCGCCTTCATCAAATTCATTAAGTTGCGGACATGACCACCGCTCATTTCACACAGCTTATCCAGCGCTTCCCCTGACTCAAATGCTGCCTCCAGTTCTACCCCCGATTGAGCAAACCGAAACCGCTGACGAATCAATTCCTTTAGCTTTGCCATCCCCGCTTCGCTGATCTCTCCCTCTGGCGTTTTCAGCATAATCATCGGCAGCACCTCTACAGGCTTATAGCGCTCCTCCATTGCCGTCAGATGCACCGAATAAGCCAGGGAAATTGGCACGGTGTAAATCACATGGCAGTTGAGCGCCCGAAGCTGATCGCTGTGATTGACAAAGATTTGCTCATAATTGCTCTGCTGATTCTCACCCTCATAGCGTTCAATGATCCGATCGAGGTTATCCACCATCAGCACGAGATCTTGCGGCTTGCGATCGCCTAGCGCCTTGCCAATAAATTCATTCAAAATGTCAATCAAAGACTCTGCCTGTTGCTCCACCTGGCGGCGAATCACCTGCTGCTTGCTGACATTGGTTTTGATCGTGGTCGAGACTTTGCCCAGCGGAGTTTCTGGAGTCTCGTAGCTTAACTCATCCAACGATAGCTCCGTCACCCCCAGCTCCCGCAGATCTCGCAGCAGGCGATTCACCCACTCTCGAAACTGGGTGTCTTGACCGGGCTGCGATCGCAGTTTGCTAATCAACTGTCGGGCACAAGCCAGCAAGATGTCACTGTATTCGGTATTCTCTGGCTCCAGATCGCCATCATCGGCGGCAAAATAGACCACCCGAAAGCCCTGGCGCTGCAAGTCATCCTGGAGTCGCAATAGCTCGGTAGATTTGCCCGCGCCCCGATGTCCGGCGTAAAGCTGACAGGTGACTTTCTCCGATCGGGCAATCTCCAGCCCCAGCCCCGCCAAAATATCTTCCTCACCCCGCACCGAGGCACAATCCACCCATGCCGGATCATTGGCGGGCAGCGGTCGAAACGGATCAAAGGCGGTATACAGCTTTTTCCAAAAATCCGGGCTGGCGGTCATGCATGAACCTAAAGCGGCACTTCGTCTTCATTTTACCGAATGGTGCTCAAAGGTCTGCAAACTGTTTCGTTCTCAGCTTTTAGCTACAAATCACGCGGGTGATGAAGTGCGATCGCATCCCCAACTGGGAATTCTCAAACTACGTAATCGTCTGCATTTCGGTGTAGGCGAACAAGTTGCATCTACAAAAAAGAACTTTCACTCTATGTCATACCAAAACATCTCCGCCCAGCTCACGGAAACCGATCTTCAGGACATCCAAGCCGCCCTGGAAACGATCGAAACAAAACTTCCCTTTCTGGTTCATCTCACCGTCGAAGAACGCCGCAAGCTTTTTAAGATGGGCAACAAAAGCCTCGCTTTCGTCAGCAATAGCCTCACCGCTGCCCAAGCCAATCCCGACATCCTGCCCGCCAGCTTCGACCTGGACGAGTTCAGGAGTGACTACCACCTTGCCACGACTTTGACCGAAGTTCATTTCAGGCTGCAACAGCTCACCGAAAAAGTAGACGACACCCTGATGGCGGTTAGCAGCGAAGCCATGAACAGTAGCCTCACCGTCTACGACTATGTGAAAACTGCCGCCAAAAAAACACCGGGACTAAAAGCCATTGCCGATCAGTTGGGCGATCGCTTCAAAGCCTCCCGTTCCAAAGCCGCCAAAGAAGTCTCTGTATCCTAATCTTGCCATTCTCTCGCCGATCGGCATCGAGAACCCATCGGCGAGAAATATTATCTCTCTGGCGAGTCTTTACTCTTCTCCCACGAGTTCTAGACTCTCATCAATGAGTTCTTGCACCTCTCCCGCGAGTCTCTGCACCCCTCTTACAAGCCTCTAAACTTCTTAGTCAAGTCTTTGAATCCCGTTGACGAGTTTCTGTGTCTCTCCCACAAGTCTTTGAATCTCATTCATGAGTCTTGAAGGCTCATCGGCAAGTTTTGCAACTCCACTGACGAGTCTTTGCGTTTAGCGCAGCGTAACGCATCCTACAAGACAGCCTACCCAATAAACCTACCTGAGTCTCATCCAATGCAAAGCGCCCTCTCTCTCCGACTGGCACCCGATCTGGAGGGGGTGTCGGGGGACGCAGCCGTCCCCTGACAGGGGGTTTGGGGGTCTTCCCCCAAGTTCGGATTCAGAACAGTCTGCCCAATTAAGCAAGAGCTAATTAAGGGCTAATTGGAGTTGCGCAACGGATATCCTGCGATTGATTAAAGCTTGCATTGTGGTCAGGTCGTTACTACTATCAGCGTAGACTAGGTTACGTTAGTTCCCATTGTCTGCCTTCCTCGCACTGACCCACTCAGGACTTTAAGTATGCCTACTCCCAGCTTTCCGATCGATCTGGAAGCCTATAAGCCCCTTGCGCTTGATCCCGCTCAGCCCACCCTTACGCCCGACGAACGAGACGCACTCAAAGCCAATATCCAGCTTTGTCGAGATGCGATCGTCTTTTTTACCGCCACCGGAGCCGCTAGAGGCGTGGGCGGACACACGGGTGGCCCTTATGACACCGTGCCCGAAGTGGTGATCATGGATGCCTTCTTTCGAGGAGCGCCCGACAAGTTTGTCCCCATCTTTTTTGACGAAGCTGGACATCGGGTAGGCACACAATACCTGATGGCGGTGCTGCATGGTGAACTTCCTGCTGAGAAGCTGCTGCACTACCGCGAAGCCCATGCGGGTCTGCCCGGACATCCTGAGCTGGGGCTAACGCCCGGTGTCAAGTTTAGCTCCGGTCGCTTGGGGCATATGTGGCCCTACGTCAACGGTGTGGCGATGGCGAACCCTGACAAAGTGGTGTTCTGCCTCGGTTCAGATGGCTCTCAGCAAGAAGGCGACGATGCCGAAGCCGCCCGTCTAGCGGTGTCGCACAACCTCAACGTCAAGCTGCTGATTGATGATAATGACGTGACGATCGCCGGACATCCCTCCGACTATATGCCGGGTTACACCGTCACCAAAACCCTCACAGGTCACGGCTTAACCGTCAACGAAGGTGATGCTGAAGATATTGACGATCTCTATCGCCGCATGTGCGAAGCTGTCACCACCCCCGGCCCGATCGCCCTGGTCAACAAGCGCAAAATGTGCGTCGGCATTGAGGGTCTGGAAGGCACCACCCACGGGCATGACGTGATTCCGCTGGATAAAGCGATCGCCTATCTCGAAAAGCGGGGCTATACCGAAGCCGTTACCGTGCTGAAAGAAATCCCCAAGAACAAGCATGACTACACCTACCTGGGTTCGGGCACCAATCGCGGCTCGAATCGCAACGTGTTTGGACAGGCAGTTGTTTCCATCCTAGAAGGCATGACGGCTGAAGATCGTAAGGCGAAAGTCGTCTGTATCGACAGCGATCTAGAAGGCTCCTGCGGTCTGAACAAGATTCACGCGGCATATCCCGAAATCTTCATCAGCTCCGGCATCATGGAGCGGGGCAATATCTCAGCGGCGGCAGGCTTTGGCATGGCGGAAGGCAAGCAGGGCATCTTTGCCACCTTTAGCGCTTTCCTGGAAATGTGCATTTCCGAAATCACCATGGCGCGGCTCAACTTTTCCAATCTGCTCTGCCACTTTTCCCACTCTGGCATTGATGACATGGCAGACAATACCTGCCATTTTGGCATCAACAATATGTTTGCCGACAATGGGTTAGACGATGGCTACGCCACCCGCCTTTACTTCCCGGCAGATGCAGCACAAATGACAGCCTGTGTCCAGGCGGTCTTCAATGATCCGGGGCTGCGGTTCATCTTCTCTACCCGATCGACCACGCCCAACATCCTTGATGCCAGCGGCAACGATCTCTATGGCGGCGGCTACAAATTTACCCCCGGCAAAGACGAAGTGGTGCGGGAAGGCACGGCTGGCTACATTGTCACCTTTGGGGAAACCCTGTATCGTGCCCTCGATGCTGTCGAGCGCCTGAAGCAGGAAGGCATTGATGTCGGTCTGATCAACAAGGCAACCCTAAACGTTGTCGATGAAGAGATGATGGCAAAAATCGGCAAGGCTCCTTTCGTGCTGACGGCAGAATCCTTTAACCGCAAGACAGGCTTGGGCAGTCGCTTTGGTTCCTGGCTGCTGGAGCGCGGCTACACTCCTAAGTTTGCCTACTTGGGCACCCACAAGGAAGGCTGCGGCGGTCTGTGGGAGCAGTTCCCTTACCAGGGCATTGATCCAGCGGGCATCATGGCAAAAGTCAAGGAGCTAGTAGGCTAGCAAACAACCCGCTTTAGGGTAGGGGCACACCACATTGCGTCCTTACCCTAAAGCACAAATGTTTGATGGGTAAAGTGATCCGAACAGTGATCCGACAAAATGCGGCTAGGTTGTAGGTAGCCCCTGACGAGTAACTACGATATGGCAAGGGTAGAAGGCAAAGCTTGTGTAGTGACAGGCGCAGGTTCCGGGATTGGCAAAGCGATCGCTGAACGTCTAGCGGAAGAGGGTGGCAAAGTCCTCTGTGTCGATCGCAACGGCAAGGCTGCCGCAGAAACGGCGGACGGGATTCACAAATCTGGCGGAACCGCCGATACATTTACGGCAGATGTCAGCGACTCTCAGCAGGTTGACCAGTTCGTAGCCCGCTGCGTCGAGCTGTACGGGCAGATTAACGTGCTGGTGAACAATGCTGGAGTCAATCTTCCAGGAGTGCTGCACGAAGTTTCTAATGCCGTAATTGATCAGACTTTGAACGTCAATGTCAAAGGGGTGATCTACGGCTGTCGGGCAGCTATTCCCCACATGCTGAAGCAGGGCGGTGGATCGATCGTCAACATGTCCAGCGTCAACGGATTGGTCTCAGAACCTTTTCTGGCAGTGTACTCTGCTTCCAAAGGGGCGATCGTCATGCTGACCAAAGGGGTAGCGCTAGACTATGCCAAGCAGGGCATTCGCTGCAATGCCATTTGTCCAGGCTGGGTCGATACGCCGATTAACTATGCCCATGCTGAGATGCTGGGGGGCTTGCAAAAAGTCTATGACACGATCGATTCTTTCCAGCCGATCGGTCGTCCGGGGCAACCCCGCGAAATTGCTCACCTAGCGTTGTTCCTGGCTTCAGATGAAGCCTCGTTTTTGACTGGGTCAATTATTGCGGCAGATGGGGGAATGACGGCTCAGTGAGAGATAATCCAGACTTCTCGGCTAAGCACCTCCGCTCTGAATCAGGTGAAACAGCCACCGCAGCAGATAAAAAGACACCGCAATACAGGCAACAAAGACGATCGCCAATCCTGCAATCAGCAGCAGCGCAAACCAGCGATTAGACTTCTGCTCAGCTCTGGCAATCTTCAGATGTTCCTCTAGAAGCTCAATGTTCCGAATATTCGATTTCCAGGTGACGTCAAAAATGTCACCCACTACAGGCACCGTTCCGGCGATCGTCTCCAGCAAAATGTTAAACGCCATGGTGCTGAGCGTAGACTTAGAGGCTCCCATCCTCGCCCCTTCCAGCACAATAAACGACGAGAGAATCAGCCCCACCGTATCGCCACCCCCCGGAATCAAGCCGATAATCGGGTCAAGCCCAATCCGAAACTTAGTGCCTGGAATGCCGATCGCGCTATCTAGCGTCCGACCTAGCCGCCGCAATCGCTGCATTCGCTGGGTACGGGAGGCGATCGCTTCCGATCGAGAGGGAGGGGGAGAATGAGTCATCTAGGTCAAAGTCACAACAGAACGCCCAGAAAACTGAGCAAGATCCCCAAAATTATGACATGGGCGCTAGATAAGGTAGTCCTCAAAAAGTAATGATTTTTTGTTGTGGGGGCAAAGCCCCCACAACAAAAAATCATTACCTCAATACCACTACCCTAAACAAAACTATGGCATTTGAATTCGACCATCTCTTCATCTGCACTGATGTTGGAGCTAACGCAGCAGATCATCTAGTCTCACTTGGCTTGAGGGAGGGATCATCCAGCACTCATCCAGGGCAAGGAACAGCAAATCGCCGCTTTTTCTTCCACAACGCCAAGCTAGAGCTACTCTGGGTTCATAGTCCTGAAGAAGCTAAGTCTGATCTGATTAACCCAACTCATCTTTGGGAACGATGGCGCGATCGACAGCAGGGAGCTTGTCCCTTTGGATTTTGCCTACGTTCCACCGACGCCAGCATTGCTTTTTCTAGCTGGGCTTATCGTCCGCCTTATCTCCCCAAAACCCTGAGTATCGCTGTAGGAACTAATTCCTTTTCCTTGTTAACTGAACCCATGCTGTTTCAGACTCCGTTTGGTCAGCGTCCCGATCACTTCTCGGCTGAGAAAGCACAGCCCATCAACCATCCTTTAGGACTCCGAGAAATTACTCGTGTAGAGTTTGTGTCTCCTCATACAATCCCTTCCCCTGAGCTTCAAGCGGTACTTGACACCCGTCAGCTCAGCCTTCGTACAGGAGTAGATTACTCTGTAGAGCTGGGTTTTGACCAAGAAACACAGGGGCAGAAAATAGATTTCCGACCTGATCTACCCTTAGTAATCTGTTACTAGCTATCAATCCGGATCTTGCTTATGGCGGCGTGGATTTTTCTGGCCTTTACCCGCCTGCTGCCGATACCAGCGCCGCCATGCGGTAGAGCTACGAATGGCTAGCCACAGCAGCAGCAGCACGATCAGTCCGCCCTGTCTCGGCGCATCAAACGCCAAAAGCACCAGCGCCACGCAAAGAAAATCCTGAACAAAGGCGACCCAGAGAGGAACAGACTTGAGGCGATAGAACCAGCCCACCTGTACCAAATGAATGACAAGCGCCACCAAGCTCCCCAGAATGCCTAATATGATGCTCATCCAGCCCTCAAGCTGAGCCGTTCGAGCGATCGTTATCCCCACAATTGCCCCTACAAACGGGCTAAACAACAGCCCAATACTTTGCAGCCAGCGCTGCCCTAGTCGCTCTTTAGAGAGCAATAGCTCGACCAGCGACCAGCCCACCAACATACCCAGCACCAGAGGCGGTGGTAGCGCCGAGAGTAGCGGCACGTTTGCCCAGAGGCGATCGCTATACAGCAAGCCAATCAGCAGCAGAGGCAGCGCAATCCTCATCCCGGCAGCAGCGGATAGAGAAAGAACGGCTAAAACCTCAATCATGTTCAGCTTACCTAGATATTCTGAATATCCTAGAGTCATTTACAGCGCTTTGCGCTTGAGTCTGGTTGAATTCCTTGTTGTGTGCCGCGACACAACAA
>NZ_JCACIN010000110.1:0-66510 GCF_059504425.1 Drouetiella sp. | reverse complement strand
AGTCCTTCCCCTAGACTAATGAAATTCACGACTCCCCCCATGTCTTCCACCAGCTTCTGAGAAATGGCTAATCCTAAGCCCGTGCCACCATACTGGCGCGTGCGCGATCCATCGACTTGGCTAAAGGACTGAAACAATTTATCCTGCTTTTCCAAAGACACGCCGATGCCCGTATCGGCAACGCTGATTTTCACGATTCCTGGCATTTCCTCGTTCTGCACCACGATCTTGCCCGGAATCACCTCAGCAGTAATTGTGATATTGCCTTGATGCGTAAACTTAATGGCGTTCACGACTAGATTAAACATGACTTGCAGCAAGCGCTGGTAGTTGCCATACAAAATCACCTCGTCGTGGGTTTCAGGCGTGCGAATCTCAAAGCTGAGATTTTTTTGCCGAGCCTGAGGGCGAGTAAAGTTCTCAACAGCCGTCATCAAATCATCTAGCTTGACTGGATTCAGCTCAAGCTGCATCTTGCCCGCTTCAATTTTGGCAATGTCCAAAATATCGTTAATGAGATGGAGCAGATGAATCGCTGATCCATGGGCTTCTTCGATAAACTGGCTTTGCTCCTCTGGATCATCGACCATGCCATCCATGATCAGCTTGAGGAAGCCAATCATGCCGTTAAGCGGAGTACGCAGCTCGTGAGACGTGTTCGCCAGAAAATCGCTCTTGAGGCGAGAGGCGGCTTCGGCAAGACGACGGGCTTCTTCTAGCTCCTGATGCTGCTGCATCAGGCTATCGTTGACGCGCTGCAATTCTCCCGCTAAGCTGCGGCTCTCTTCCAGTAGAGTGGCGTGAGCAACGCCCGTGCCCACCTGCTCAGCAATTTCTCGCAGCAGGTCAATTTCTACATCGCTCCAGATGCGTGCCGGGTCGGCTTGGTACAGAATAATTAGCCCGTTGGGCTGATCCTGGTAGCAGGTGGCGATCGCCAAAATGGACGGCGTTCCCGTCCTTCTCTCCTCGGCAATCCTTCTCTCCTCGGCAGCGGGCTTTAACTCACACCCAAAGACAGGCTCCAACACCGCGCGATCGGAGACAATCACGGGCTTTAGGGTAAGCAACGCCTGACCCACATAGGTTTCTTCAGCAACAGTCAGCTCCAGATCCGACAACGACTCCAAGGAAGGCTGATGAAACTCTGCCACTGCCCTTAACTGAGTGCTGGACGGCTTGTAGGGAAAAATCAGACAGCGGCTCACCCCCAAAGCTTCTCCCAGTTCATCGACCGTCTGCTGCCAGATGGTTTTTAAGTCAAGGCTGCGGCGGATGTTCCAGACCACCTGGGTTAGCCGCTTGTGGTAGCGATCGGCACGCGGGAAAATACTGGAATGCACCAGCGTGTTCACCATTTCCAACGCTTTTTCTCGGCTGGCACTCCCCAAAAACTGTCCCATAGCTACGGCAGTTGTGGCAGTTCCGTGGGGCATCAAAACAGGGCTGATCGTCAGGTCAAAGATCAGGTACTTGCCAGCATACTCAAACGGGTACTCAAACCGGATGGGGATTAAATAATCCAACACCTGATGCACCCACTTTAGGTATGGAGCGATCGCCACCGGGGCAAACGTCTCCTTCATCGGACGGCAGACCAATCCAATTGGGTTTAGCGCATAGCGTTCTGCTTCTCGCCAGTAGAAGGATAGGTATTGACCCGCTCCGTCCTGCGTAAAGACCAGATCAGCTCTGGGAACCGACCGAAACTCACCGAAGCCTTGGGGCGCGACGGTCGCTGTCTCAGTTGAAAATGGACGATCGCTAGGCAAAGTCATCAGCGTAGAATTGCAAACTACAAGATGAAGAGTTGAAGCACTTTCCCAGGTTTACCGGAGCAGATGCAGCCTGTAGGTGCCCAAACGCTGAACTTTGGTTGAACTAAAATTCAGAGATTCAGATATAGACTTCCCGGATGAGCATGGTCTGCAAACAATTGTCTGTAAACAATTGCCTATAAGCAAGCGTCCGTAAATAGCCCACATCGAGAAACCGCACATTCAGCGAGGAACCATCAATCTAGAGGGGAAAACACCTGAGATCATCTGATCAGATGATCTCACGCAAACTTCACGTAATCTTCTAAATTAATCATTCCACTCTCCTTTGGGTGGAACAGGAGGGTTTCGACGAAGAGTTCGAGTTAAGTCATCATCTCGTCGCCCACCGCCCAGCCATTGCCGCACGGCAACTTCAATCACTTTACTGGGATTATTTGTGAGATGGTTGATTTGCTCGAATAGTTCAGCGTCCATCTCAATGGAGACGCTGACCTTATCAGAGACGCTGACCTTATCGGTAGCTGATTGGACAGAGGACTGAGACTCAACAACGGGATCATTCATGGCAGATTTCTCAACGATAGGGCGGAGGGCAAAAAATAGACTCGTTAAGTCTGATGCTCATTGCAAATATGCTTACTAAGTTTTTATACTCAGTTCCCATACTCACTAAGTTCAATTGTCCCTATGCATTCATTAAACTCTATTGGACTTTTACTAATGGTAGGCGAGATATACCCATTAGGAATTAGGATACAGCGAGAGCTTAAAGTATTCATGGGCAGGACACAAACGCTGCGCCGCAAACAGACGCGACCGCTAGAGAAGGATTACAATACGTTAAGTAGCTTTGCGTGGTCTGACTTTTTATTACTAACTTCTCATTAAAATCTAGCTCCGCTTAACTTTTTGACACCCGTTTATCTTTCTCTGATTGACGCCGCTCTATGACTGACGCACCTGTCTCTCGAATTCGCAACTTCTCGATTATTGCCCATATTGATCACGGCAAGTCTACTCTCGCCGATCGCCTGCTTCAAACCACCGGAACCGTCAGCGCCCGCGAGATGAAGGAGCAGCTGCTCGACAACATGGATTTGGAACGAGAGCGGGGCATTACCATTAAGCTCCAGGCTGCCCGGATGAACTATACCGCCAAAGACGGTCAGCAGTATGTCTTGAACCTGATCGATACGCCGGGACACGTGGATTTTTCCTATGAGGTGTCTCGTTCTTTGGCTGCTTGTGAAGGGGCATTGCTGGTCGTGGATGCCTCCCAGGGCGTAGAGGCACAGACCTTAGCCAACGTCTATCTAGCGCTAGAGAACAACCTAGAAATTATCCCCGTTCTCAATAAAATTGATCTACCTGGCGCGGAGCCAGACCGGGTGGCGGGCGAAATTGAGGAAATTATTGGGTTAGATTGCAGCGATGCGATTCAGGCTTCGGCAAAAGAAGGCATCGGCATTACCGACATTTTGGAGTCGATCGTTGAGAAGGTGCCGCCGCCGCAAGATACAGTAGACGAGCCGCTGCGGGCGCTGATCTTTGACAGCTATTACGATGCCTACCGGGGAGTCATCGTCTACTTTCGGGTGATGGATGGCGTAGTGAAGAAGGGCGATCGCGTCCGCTTCATGGTTTCCCACAAGGAATATCAGATTGACGAGTTGGGCATCCTCTCCCCCAACCAAATTCAGGTGGACTCTCTGCACGCTGGCGAAGTGGGCTACCTAGCTGCTGCCATCAAGTCTGTAGAAGATGCCCGCGTGGGTGATACTATTACCCTCTCGGCAGCTCCGGCAAAAGCTGCGCTTCCAGGCTATACCGAAGCCAAGCCTATGGTGTTTTGTGGCTTGTTTCCTACCGATGCCGATCAGTTTGAAGATCTGCGGGAGGCCTTGGAGAAACTTCGTCTCAACGATGCGGCATTGCAGTATGAGCCAGAAACCTCTAGCGCCATGGGATTTGGCTTCCGCTGCGGCTTTTTGGGGCTGCTGCACATGGAAATTGTCCAAGAGCGCCTAGAGCGGGAATATGACCTGGACTTGATCACGACAGCACCCTCCGTGATCTACAAAGTCACCAAAATTAACGGCGAAGAGGTGATGATCGACAACCCCAGTATGCTGCCTGACCCGCAGCAACGCGAGAAGATTGAGGAGCCTTATGTCAAGGTAGACATGATTACTCCCGAAGAATATGTTGGGGCGCTAATGGAATTAAGCCAAACTCGGCGCGGCGTATTCACCGACATGAAGTATCTCACTCAGGGGCGCACGACCCTGACCTACGAGATGCCGCTAGCGGAGGTAGTGACGGACTTTTTCGATCAGATGAAATCTCGCTCGCGGGGCTATGCCAGCATGGAGTATCACTTAATCGGCTATCGCGAAAATCCTCTAGTGAAGCTAGACGTAATGATTAATGGCGATCCGGTTGATCCCCTAGCGACGATCGTGCATCGCGACAAGGCTTACCATGTGGGCAAGGCGTTGGTGGAAAAGCTGAAGGAACTGATTCCCCGCCACCAGTTTAAGATTCCGCTTCAGGCGACGATTGGCAGCAGAATCATTGCCAGTGAGCATATCCCGGCATTGCGGAAAGACGTGCTGGCAAAATGCTACGGCGGCGACATTTCTCGGAAGAAAAAGCTGTTGCAGAAGCAGGCGAAAGGCAAGAAAAGACTGAAGGCGATCGGCACAGTAGATGTACCGCAAGAGGCATTCATGGCAGTGCTAAAGCTTTAGGAGTTCAGGGGCTTGAACGAACTGATTGAGCTAGATTTGGTGAGAGTTGGGCTGGCGCTGGGGCTAATGGTGATAGCGATCGCCCTCTCGGCATGGCAAAAGCTAGGGCTGGAGAAAGGTTTAGCGATTGCCACCGGGCGGACGGTACTTCAGCTTCTCGTTGTGGGCTATGTTCTAGAAATCATTTTTGCCCTGAATAACCCTTGGGCAGTGCTGGGCATTTTGGTGATAATGCTGGCGATCGCTACCATCGTGGCGCGCAATCGCATCAGCAAGAAAATCCCGAACCTGCTGCCGATCGTGGGTGGCTCGGTGTTGATTAGCACCGCGTTTACCTTAGCTTACGTGACGCTGCTAGTGCTGCAACCTAGCCCTTGGTATGAACCACAGTACTTAGTTCCGCTAGCCGGAATTCTATTGGGCAACACCATGAACGCGGCAGCTGTTGCGGGCGATCGGTTTGTTAGTACGCTCAAGGCTAACCAGCTTGAGCTAGAGACTCACCTCAGCCTCGGAGCCACACCTCGACAAGCCACCGAACTTTACCGCAAAGATGCCATCAGAACAGGGCTGATTCCAACCCTCAACACCATGACGGTGGTGGGCATCGTGACACTACCCGGCGCATTTACCGGACAGGTTTTGGGCGGCATCAACCCTCTTGATGCGGCGCTGTATCAGATGTTGATTATGTTTATCCTGGCGATCGCTACGCTCATCACCACGATCTTGGTCATCCAGGGCATCGATCGGCAGTTTTTCAACGCCAATGCTCAGCTCCTAGAACTCTCGCGCTAGTCAATCTGCACTGCTTTCACATCAACGGGGATGGAGTCGGCAGTATCGACAGGGCTGGCTGCCTGAGCGGATACCGTTCCAGATTTTTTGTCTTTGTTCGCCTTGACGCGATCGAGCAACATTTGTGAGATCTCGGACACCACTAGGGTCATGACCACAACATCATCAATTTGCCCAATGAAGGGAATAAAATCGGGAGAAATATCGATCGGGCTGATCAGGTACACAGCTGCACCGCCCAGAATCCACCAGCGGTACTTAGGATTGCGGATAGATTGACGGAACCAGTCGTAAAATTTCATGGGGGTGTTTCCTCTCTGTCTTCTCTTTAATTGTCGCAAGTTCGCTTAATTTGCGAAATACCGCTTGAGTTAGGATCTCCGATCTAATTTGGATGTGAGAACCGACTAAGAAAGTAAACCTGCGCTAATCCAACTGAGAGATTGGTAGTTCTCAAGTGGCGAGGCCCACACCGCAAAAAATCATTGCCACTTGAGAACTACCGAGAAATTAAGTGAAACCCAAAAATTAATCTATTTTTGACAGGCTGATGCGAGGGTCAACAAACTTCAACGCCAAATCTGCTAAGAGATTGCCGATAATGAGCATCACAGCTCCCATCATTAGGCTTGCCATGGTTAGGTACAAATCCTGACCCTGTACCGCTTGGAGAACAAGTCGCCCCAGACCAGGCCAATTAAAAAAGGTTTCGGTGATAAAAGCACCGCTCAGCAGACCTGCAAACTCAAAGCCCAGTAGGGTAATCAAAGGATTAACGGCATTCCGCAGCGCATGGACGTAGATGACGCGATTCTCAGGCAGCCCTTTGGCGCGTGCAGTTTGGATATAATCTTGCCGCAGCACGTCCAGAAGTTCGCCGCGCATTAGCCGCTGCAAGCCAGCAAATCCGGTAATGCTGAGTACGAGAGTCGGCAAAATCATGTGCCAGCCGATATCGATGATTTTACCCAAAGGGGTGAAGTCGTCGTGGTCTATGCTCGTCATGCCGCCCACTGGAAACAGGGGTGACGTAACCTGAGCAAAAAACAGAAACAGCAGACCCGTAATCAGCGTGGGGAAACCTTGACCAAAGTAAGTGAATATCCGCAGAATCCGATCGCCCCACTTGTTGTAATGAACGGCACTATAGATACCCAGCGGAATAGCGATCGCCCAGGTAATAACCAGCGATGCCAGCGACAGCAGCAGGGTTGCACCCATCCGTTCCCAAAGCAGGGAAGTCACCGATCGCTGAGAATAGGCAAAACTCACGCCAAAGTTGCCCTGGGTAACAATTTCCTTTAACCACAAAAAATATTGCTGTAGTAGAGGCTTATCTAGACCATATTGCTGTTCCAGAGCATTGATCGTTTCTTGAGAAACCTCTGGCTTTTGGCGAATGGTGTCTAAAAAGTCTCCAGGAGCAAGCTGAGCAATGAAAAAGCTGAGGGCTGAAACAAGCAAGAGCGTGGGTACAGCCTGCAAAATCCGCTTGATCACGTAGGCAAATGATTCACTGGTCAGGATTTGGGTTAGCTCGTCCCGAAAGGTTTGCGATCGCTGCCGGAATGAAGAAGCTTTATTGGAGGTCATGGCTCATCTGGAGTTCTGGGTTCTTAAGTTATAGCGTGTTGCTGAAATAATTATGGCTTTGCGCCAGTCGCGATCGTTACCCCAACTGTTGTAGGAGCGATCGCCGCATAATCTCTACAGGAACAGATTGCGGCTGAAGCTGCTGATCTGATTGAAGCCGCCAATCTGATTGAAGCCGCTGATCTTGCTGAAGCCATAGTGATAGCGCGGCTGCGCCCTGCTGCACCAGCATTTCTAAGCCGTCCAAGGTCATACAGCCTTGAGCCTGAGCTTGCTGTAGAAATAGCGTAGGGCGAGGTCGGTAGATCAGGTCATAGGCGATCGCCTCAGCAGGCAGCATTGCCATCTCAGCAGCGGTCAGGGGCGATGCGTCAAGCTGCGGATACATACCGATCGGGGTGGTATTGACCAGAAGGTCGGCTTGGGGAAGTAGGGCAGATAGCTTGTCCCAGGTGTGGACAGTCAAATTGGCACTGAGGGGAGCTTCCCAGCTTTGCAGAAAGGCTTGGAGCTTTTCGTTGTTGCGCCCCACCACCTGAATCTGGGCACAGTTCAACTGCTGGCATCCGGCAACGACGGCACGAGCGGCACCTCCGTTGCCCAAAATCACGGCGGTGCCATCCTCTAATCTGCCTTTTTTGAAGTCTAGCAGCGGCGCAAGAAAGCCAGTCACATCTGTATTGGTGCCCCCCCAGCCTTGGGCAGTGCGGTACACCGTGTTGACAGCTCCGATCGCCTGTGCCAGATCCGAGACTTCTGACAGCAAGGGGATGATGGCTTGCTTGTGGGGAATGGTGACGTTGAAGCCCTGCAAGCCGATCGCCCCACATCCGGCGACCGCCACTGCCAAATTCTCAGGCGACACGAGCAAAGGTAAATAAACGTAATCTATGCCGAGTGCAGCGATCGCGGCGTTGTGCATGACGGGCGATAGAGAATGCTCGATCGGGTAGCCCATTACGCCGAGAAGCTGAGTAGTGCCCGTGATCATGCCAGGTGTTATGCCAGTAGTAGTGCCGGGGATTTTGCCAGGTGTTATGCCAGTGATTGCGCCAGGAATTGTGCGAGTCAAGGTAAAAAGCAGTCAAGGTAAAAAGCGATCGAGGCTCTTAGTCCTCCAGATTGTGCCGATCGATTAGTTCTCTCGTGGTGTCAGATTCCAGATAGATATCGATCGCTTCACCAATCACTTTATTCATTGAGGACTCTTTGATTCCTGCTAGACGCTTTAATAGGCTATAGACATCTTCATTCACTGTTATTTTGATCTGCTTCTGATCTTGCCGTCTAGCTGCCATACAGAGTGCCGAAGGATCTCCTGTAATTTTCCTGTATACTGTGAATCATGTGGTGTGTATACACCACTTTTAAGACGCACACCCAAAGGAATTTTGCAGATGATTACACTTTCAGAAGATGAAGTTGCAGCTCTCAAAGCCATTTTGATTGCCCTGAGAGCGATCAAGGTTCGAGAAATCGACAAAGCGCTGGTCATTCTGTCCAGAGCAGAGCGAGGAGGCAGCTACTGAAGATCATGGATTAAATAACCTGTACAACCGAGCTGGGGTAGGGGCTTAGCAATGCTAAGCCCCTACCCCAAGAATTACTTCTTTAAGCTACAGGCTGTCGATCGATCGCCATTGATTCGCTTCAAATTCGCGGATCAGGTCGTCAATTAAGTTCATAGCCTCATGCAGCAAGATATATCGATCGGTGCCGCCGTGGCGATTGCGATAGACGATCGTTTCCAATCCGCGAAGCCCCAGCACAAAGCGGCTACGTACCCAAGAAATGGTGGCTGCGGGAACTTGCAGATCGGGCATTCGGGTCAACTTGTCGCAGAGGGCGATCGCATCCGATCGCTTAATCAGCTTAATGAATCGCATTTCCACCCCCATGCCCGTCGGCAGCTCGACACTTTGATCGGGATGCAGAATAGCTTCTGGTTCCTGAATTTTTTGCTTCAAAACCTGTAGTACCCGCATCTCATCTGAAGTGCTGGAAGGTTTGGCGATCGGCTCATTCAAGCGCTGATTGAGATAGGCTAGCTGAATTTCAAAATCAGTTAGCGTCCGTTCAAGGGCATCCAGCCGGATTTTCAGATCCGTGACTTCATTCGTAGGCAGGTTGGCAAGCTGGATGCGCAAATCCTCAATCTGCTGTTCTAAAGAAGGCTGTTCTGAAATGTAGAGCTGTTCTGGAAGATAGGGCTGCTCAGAAATATAAGGCTGTTCCTCAACCGGGGGCTGAATTTGCGGCACTTGGTAGGATTGCAGATAGACGATGTATTGCTCCAACATCTGCAACCGATCCAATTCTTGAAACACCACCTGCAAGGATTCTTGAAGAGTGCCGTAATCTGCCTGAAGCTGAGAAATATCAATCCGCAGCGAGTCCAGATCGATCGCCTCCAGAGAAGTCAACCGATTTTGGGTGCGGGCATAGGAGGTCGCCAGCGCCTGCCGAATCCGATTAAACAGAGCATCCTGCCCTACAGAGCTGGGCAAAGATGCCATCATGCGGTTGAGTCGCTGCTGATTTTCTAGAGATAGACGCTCTAGTCGAGCAATTTCAGCCCGGTTTTGTAAATTGGCATTTTGGCATTTTCGCTGATTGCGCCACATTCGAACCAGCGCGATCGCCAATAGAAATAGGGCGATCGTGATCCACCAGTCTTTTAATCCAACAAACCGATTCGCTGAACGGGTAGTCGCCGCGTAAACGATCTCGCTATAAACAATCTCTACGTAAGCAATCTTTATGACCTGCACCCATCCTTCTACCACCTTAAAGCCCTAGCGCAGCCCCCAATACTCTCTCACGTACTATACATCTGTTCGATAGGGTTTCAAATGTGTTGTTAATTTTTTTGAAAGGGGCGCGGAGCGCCCCTTTCAAAAAAATTAACAACAGGTCTAGAACATCACCCATCTGTTCACCGTAGAAATAACCTAGGTTGTCGGCTATCAAATGTCATATTGTATCCCTGCGCAACACTCTAGCTGTCGCGGAGAATCTGATAGCGATAAAAAGTATAGGTATCAAACAAAATACTGACGACACTGCTAACGCCGCTAATGATTAGCAAGCCTCGCACGGCGCTGCCCGTACCGAATACGGTGAGAAAATTCAAAAGCTGACTTAGCCCCATCTGGCTAATAGATTCTAAGTGAGGAATATGCTTAAAAACCAGCAGGCTAGATAGGATCGTACCGATAAATAAAAGTGGCGCTAAAAAACTGAGGATGCTAGTGATGAGAAGCGATCGCAGAAGGTTGAGGAATATGCCCATAGTCAAGACAGGGACTCCGGCTAAGTTGCCACCTTCCAAGATAGGAGGCGATTGGCGGGTTAGGGAAAGATGTGAAAAATCTTAAATTCGCATAAGAAACCTTTTTGAAGCGCTGTAAACAAATCACAAATAGTTGCACGAGTCATTCAGAATAATTACGCATAAATAATTGCGCGCAAATAATTGCACACAAATAATCACACCTCTTGCCAATTAGGTTTGGTGAGGCACAGCTCCACCAAACCTAATCCCGAAACTTTAGTCTGCAAGAGATCCATTACACACAAACAATTACAGAGCGATCGTAGCGGTCACGAGATCTTGTAACACTGCCTCCTGCCGTAGCGTTTGAATGACCTGCTCTACTGCCAACGTGCTGCCAGTCAGCAGCAGACGCAAACTATCGGGGGAAGTGGCGATCGTTTCCACCTGGACTTCCTCTGGGTCAAACGAAATATCCTGTAGGCTAGAAACCTTGGCAATGGCGATCGTTCGCAGCTTCGGGTCGTCATACAGGTAGCTCGTGACCTGCAACACGCTCGACAGGCGCTCTAGCGCCCGGAGCAGCATTTCTTGCTTGCGTTCAGTAGCGCGAAAGCTGAGGATTAGCCGACCTTCTTCGATCGCAGTGGAGGCAATGCCGCTGCCCAAGATCGCCTCTAGGGAAATGCCTCGGTTGGAGAAGACAAAAGCCGCAGCGGTCAGGGTTCCCGGCTGATCCAGCGCCTTGACAACAAACACCCAGCGCTGCTCACTCATGCCAAATCCTCCTTCAGACGCTGGCTCATCTCTGCCGCCATCAGCTTCAGCATTTGCACCTCTTCTTCCCAGAGCTGAATGGGCACAACCTGCGTCCAGCCCATAGGTGTCAGCACGATCGGCACTCCCAAGGGCGTGTGGATGCCGTAAAATTCGCCGCTCAACTGTACCTGAGCTGAAATAACCACTTCTCGACCGTCCAGCAGCGTTTTCACCAGATCCACCGTGACGTTGGCAGTCGCAGAAATGGTTTTTGCGCCAGACATATGGGTAACGTAGGGTCTTAGCACCACCCGCAGAGCCGGAGAGAGGCGATCGACATGTTGATACGCTGCTGCCACCTGCCCTTGGCTCAGGTAGTCAAAAATTATCTGCCTTTCGCGCTTCAGATCCTCTGGGAAATTAAGGACGGAACAGCCTCGCCGCAGTCGTTTTAGGGTCGCAGCTAGCTCTTCAGTATCCATGCCCTGCACCTGAACGCTGCTCCACAAAGGCACCATATTGTCGCCATGCTCTCCTACCACAAAGCCCTTAATGAGCTGACGACGAATTCCCAGATCGTTAGCAATTTCTCTCCGAAAGCGCAGAGAATCCGAATAAGCCCCAATACCCACCACGCGCTGTCTGCCCAGATGGCGACTAAACACCTCGACGGCAAGTTCAACCGGGTTCGTGACGATAATCACCACCTCATGCCCGTGACCGTATTGGGCGATCGCTTTTGCATACAGCTCAAAAACTTCCAAATTCGCTTTGGCGAGTTCGGTGCGGCGGGTGACGGTGCCGCCGATCGTTGCTCCTGCGGTCATGACAATGACGTCGGCGACAATCTCTTCAGGGTGCAATGCCACGTCGAGTTCAGGAGCCATTTCGGCATAGGCATCGGATAGATCGCTGCAAATACCTGCCAAAACTTGGGCACTGCGCCCGCCCGATCGCCCCACCAATTGCAGCCGCTCGGAGGGCGCAATGGCACGTGAAATCAGAAGCTGCGTGACAATCTCTCTACCACAGTCGCCGCTGGCACCAATAATGGAAACATCCATATGGAAACATCCAGGTGAGCTGGAGCCAATGATCCGAATGCCTCTAAATCTACCAGAGAACTTTGGCGTTGCTGGTTTGATGTATGAATTTTTTTGGAAGGGGCGCTGAGCGCCCCTTCCAAATGCCAGAATTTTGAAGAGGGGACTCATGGGCAGATCATCGCTCTAGCCAAGTCAGCCTAAACCGATAGAATTGAGCTTGTCGTGATTACGCCAAACCTTTTTGTCGCTGCACCCATGTCTGCTCTTTCTGAAGCTCCCTTTTCTCCCGAAGAAATTGCGTCCGAAGGCATTAAGCCTGACGAGTACGAAGAAATTTTCCGTCGTCTGGGTCGCCATCCCAACAAAGCCGAGCTGGGTATGTTTGGCGTGATGTGGTCAGAACATTGCTGCTACAAGAACTCGCGTCCCTTGCTGAAGCAGTTTCCGACGACGGGCGATCGCATTCTCGTAGGTCCCGGCGAGAATGCCGGAGTGGTAGATATGGGCGATGGTTTGCAGCTTGCCTTCAAGATTGAGTCACACAATCACCCCTCGGCAGTGGAGCCGTTTCAGGGCGCGGCAACGGGAGTGGGAGGCATCCTGCGGGATATTTTCACGATGGGAGCACGCCCGATCGCCATTCTCAACTCGCTGCGGTTTGGGTCGCTGGAGGATGCCCGCACCCGGCGGCTCTTGAATGGCGTAGTTGCAGGAATTTCTCACTACGGCAACTGTGTGGGCGTACCCACCGTAGGCGGCGAAGTCTATTTTGACCCCTCCTATTCCGGCAATCCGCTGGTGAATGCCATGGCGCTAGGCTTGATGGAAACGCCAGAAATCGTCAAGTCAGGAGCGGTGGGCATTGGCAATCCGGTACTCTACGTTGGCTCAACAACGGGACGGGACGGCATGGGCGGAGCCAGCTTTGCCAGTGCCGAACTCAGCGATGCTTCCCTAGACGATCGCCCTGCGGTACAGGTGGGTGATCCGTTTCTCGAAAAATCCCTGATCGAAGCCTGTCTGGAGGCATTCAAAACCGGAGCCGTAGTGGCTGCGCAGGATATGGGAGCTGCTGGAATCACCTGCTCCACCTCAGAAATGGCGGCAAAAGGTGAGGTCGGTATTGAGCTGGATTTGGACAAAATTCCGGTGCGAGAAACAGGCATGGTGCCCTATGAATATCTGCTCTCGGAGTCCCAGGAGCGGATGCTGTTTGTGGCGCACAAAGGCAGAGAGCTGGAGCTGATCGAGATTTTTGAGCGGTGGGGACTGCATGCCGTGGTTGCCGGAAGTGTGATTGAGGAAGCGATCGTCCGAATTCTCTTCAAAGGCGAGATTGCTGCCGAAATTCCGGCGACGGCGCTGGCAGACAATACGCCAATTTATCACCGAGAGCTGCTGCAAGAGCCGCCTGACTACGCCCGTAAAGCTTGGGAATGGAGCGAATCGGCTCTGCCAAATTGCACGGCTGAAGGCATTGAAGTGAGCGGTAAATCCCAGAGCTGGAGCGAGGTTTTGCTGACTCTGCTGGATAGCCCGACGATCGCCTCCAAACGCTGGATCTATCGCCAGTACGATCACCAAGTGCAAAACAACACGGTTTCGCTGCCCGGTGGAGCGGATGCTGCTGTCATTCGCCTCCGTCCTCAGCTCGGACAAGAGACAGGACAAATTACCTCTACCAAAGGCGTGGCGGCAACGGTAGACTGCAACGCTCGATACGTTTATCTGCATCCCTACGAAGGGGCAAAAATGGCGGTGGCTGAGGCGGCGCGAAATCTGAGCTGTGTTGGCGCAGAGCCGCTTGCCGTGACAGATAACCTCAACTTTGGCAGCCCCGAAAAGGCGATCGGCTATTGGCAGCTTGCCGAAGCCTGTCGCGGCATTGCCGAAGCCTGTCGAGAGCTGGCTACGCCTGTGACAGGGGGCAATGTCTCGCTATACAACGAAACCCTGGATTCGGAGGGCAAGCCGCAATCTATCTACCCGACTCCAGTGATCGGCATGGTGGGCCTAGTGGAAGACATTACCCAAATTTGTGGACAGGGCTGGCGATCGCCCGGTGATGTCATCTACCTGTTAGGCGACTGGGCGCAAAGCACGACTCTAGGCGGCTCGGAATATCTCGCGGTCATGCACCAAACGATCGCCGGACATCCCCCGATCGCTGATTTTGACCAAGAGCGTCAGGTGCAGGCAGCCTGCCGTTACGGCATTCGGCAGGGCTGGATTCGGTCGGCTCACGACTGCGCCGAGGGCGGATTGGCGATCGCCTTGGCGGAATGCTGTATTAGCGGTCAGCTTGGTGCAGAGATTCAGTTACCTCAAATGCCTCAAGCCCCTAGCCGATGGGATCATCTGCTGTTTGCAGAAGGCGGCGCTCGAATTCTGGTTTCTGTATCAGTAGAGCAGATAGAAACCTGGGAATCTTATTTAGATAATCACCTCTCTAACACCTGGCAAAAGCTCGGACGGGTTGGAGACGACCGTTTAGCGATTACCACAGATAACCTGACGTTAATCAACATGAGTCTGAAAGAGATGGACGATCGCTGGTCAAAGGCAATCGAACGTCGCCTCTAGGCGGATTTCCCAACACCTAGTGAACCAGATATCTAGTCGGAAAAGAAATGAGTACGCTACTGTTATGGAATAGGATTGTTAAGAAACAATTAATTAAAGAATTTTCGATCGCCCAAAGGTTTCTGTCTGCCGCTCATCTACTCATCGCACCCCCATAAAGCACAGCCGATCCATGATGCCAAACTCTGCCCATTCTTCATCTGCCGACTCTCGGTCTGCCGACTCTTGGTCTACAGATTCTGTCGAGCCTTTTGACCAGCCAGAAAGATCCGATAAGCCAGAGGAAGCCTGTGGCGTATTTGGCATCTATTCACCCGAAGCAGATGTTGCCAAGCTCACCTACTTTGGGCTGTACGCCTTGCAGCATCGAGGACAAGAATCTGCCGGAATTGCCGTTTTTGATGGAGACACCGTGCATCTGCATAAGGGTATGGGTCTTGTCTCTCAAGTGTTCAATGAGCAAATGTTTGGAGAGATGCAGGGCGATTTGGCGGTGGGTCACACGCGCTACTCCACTACTGGATCGAGCCGTGTCGTCAACGCTCAACCTGCCCTGGTAGAAACGCGGCTAGGCAAGCTGGCGCTAGCGCACAACGGCAACCTGGTAAACACGCCCAACCTCCGAGCTGAGTTGCTGCAAAATACGGATGTGCAGTTTGTCACCACGACCGATTCTGAAATGATCGCCATCGCCATTGCCCAAGAAATTAACGGCGGCAAGGGCTGGCTAGAGGGAGCAATTAGCGCCTTCAAACGCTGCCAGGGAGCCTTTAGTTTGGCGATCGCTACTCCTAATGGTCTTATGGGCGTTCGTGACCCTAATGGCATTCGTCCACTGGTCATTGGTGTGCTCAAAGGTGGCGAAGAAGTGCCCGATCGCTGTACGCTCGATCGCTGTCTGCTGGAGGAATCGCTGCCCGATCGCTACGTAGTCGCCTCAGAAACCTGCGCCCTCGAT
Source organism: Drouetiella sp. (assembly GCF_059504425.1). Lineage (NCBI taxonomy): Bacteria > Bacillati > Cyanobacteriota > Cyanophyceae > Oculatellales > Oculatellaceae > Drouetiella > Drouetiella sp. Next base: position 50,968 of record NZ_JCACIN010000110.1, on the reverse strand, counting down.
ATTATTGGGGCAGAGTATTTACGGGATGTAGAACCCGGTGAGCTGGTGTGGATCACTGAGCAAGGGTTAGCCTCCTTCCAGTGGGCACCCAAAGCAGAGCGCAAGCTGTGCATCCTGGAAATGATTTACTTTGCCCGCCCAGATAGCGTAATGAATGAGGAAAGCCTCTACAGCTATCGGTTACGCCTGGGGCGGCAGCTCGCATTGGAGTCACCGCCACCGGGCGAGGTCGATCTGGTCATGGGTGTCCCCGATTCCGGTATTCCGGCAGCGATCGGCTTCTCACAGCAGTCGGGCATTCCCTACGCGGAGGGGCTGATCAAAAACCGCTATGTGGGGCGCACCTTCATTCAGCCAACTCAGGCGATGCGGGAAGCAGGCATTCGCATGAAGCTCAATCCCCTGAGAGATGTGCTGAAAGGCAAGCGAATCGTGATTGTGGATGACTCGATCGTGCGGGGAACCACGAGCCGCAAGCTGGTGAAGGCACTGCGTGAAGCCGGAGCGATCGAAGTCCATATGCGGATTTCCTCACCCCCCGTTACCCATCCCTGCTTCTACGGCATAGATACTGATACTCAAGATCAGCTGATTGCAGCCACCAAGTCGATCGCCGAAATTCAGGTGCAGCTGGGTCTGGACTCTCTCGCCTATCTAAAATGGGACGGAATGTTAAACGCCACGCGTGAAGACACCAACACTTTCTGTTCGGCCTGTTTCACGGGTGACTATCCCGTTCCAGTACCCGAACTGGTGAAGCGATCGAAGTTAGTTCTAGAGAAAACGCCTGCCTCTACGTCAGCTTAGATAGATGTTTTAGGAGGAGATCAATGCACCTCCAAACGGTAGTCCTCAAAAGGTAATGATTTGTGGTTGTAGGAGGAAAACCTCTACAACCACAAATCATTATCTTGACTGCCAGTTCTCTCCCGATTGAGGCAAAGTCCAAGAGGATGTTTAAAGGGTCTAACTATGGGTAGCGAAACGTTTCAGATCCGCCTCAATCCCCGCGCTATCGCGCCTCTGCGCCAGAAAAAAGGGGACTTTGAATTCATTTCTCCCTTTTTAAGGGGGGTAGTAGGGATTAACAGGTGCCTAAAATCACAGCCGACCACGTTTCAAATATCCTCTAAGGGTGAGGAAAATCTGAGCGGGGCTTAAAGTTCTCGACGGGTACACCGTCCAAGGCTTTGTACATAAAGTTGCGCCAGATGGGAGCCACATAGTTGCCGCCCGTTGCCCCTATGCCAATGGGGCTGTAGTCATCGTTGCCCACCCAAACGGATACTGAAAGCTGGGGCACATAGCCCGCAAACCAGATATCTCGTTCAGAGGAAGTCGTTCCAGTTTTACCTGCCGCAGGGCGATCGATCTGCGCTGCCCTTGCCGTACCGCTATTAATGACTCCCTGGAGGGTTTCATTTACAGATGCCACAGCCCAAGGGTCAAGCACAAGCTGCGGATGCGGCGTGTTGTCTAGCAGCACATTTCCTTTGCTGTCAACCACCTGGACGATCGTTGTCGTGGGAGACTGCCAGCCACCGCTGGCAAAAGTGGCGTAGGCGCTTGCCATTTCTAGAGGCGTGAGATCGACAGAACCCAAAGGCAGCGAGGTCACAGGCTCCATCGGACTCTTAATGCCCAGTGTCCGAGACACCTCAATGACGCGGTTAATGCCCACCTCTTGCCCCAACCGAATTGCCGGAATATTGCGCGACTGTGCCAACGCCTGCCGGATGGACATCACGCCATAGAAGCTGTTGTCATAGTTTTGCGGCGTGTAGTAGCCGTCGCCATCAGGATAGCTAACAGGCGTATCGGAAATCGTGCTGTCTGGATCAAACCGACCTGTTGCAAAGGCTGCATAGTACACGAACGGTTTGAACGCCGATCCGGGCTGGCGCAACGCTTGGGTCGCCCGGTTAAACTGGCTTTGCTTGTAGTCTACGCCGCCCACCATCGCTTTAACAAAGTGGGTGCGCGGATCGACCGCAACCAAAGAAATCTGGTCGGCAAACAGCCCCTGCCCTTGAACAGAGCCTAATCCCTCACGGGCAGACTCTTCGGCTTTGCGCTGCAAGTCGATATCAATCGTCGTCTGAACGCGCATTCCGCCCTTTAGCACGGCATCTCTGCCAAACTTGTCGCTCAATTCCTGGATTACCGCATCCGTAATGTAGGGAGCCTGACTGCCCTGAAAAGAAGTGATCTGCCCTAGCTGAATCGGCTGAGCTTTGGCGGCAGCTTCCTCATCTGCCGTGATCCAGTTGAGCTTCCGCATCCGATCTAAGACGATCGCCTGTCGCCTTTTTGCCACCTGATAGTTGACAAACGGACTGTAGCTTTCAGGAGCCTGGATCAGCCCCGCCATCATTGCCGACTCGCCCAGGGTAATCTCTGAGGCGTGCTTGTTAAAGTAGCTCATGGCGGCGGTTTCTGCGCCGTAGGTATTGTGGCCCCAGTAAACCTGATTGAGATACATCTCTAGAATCTGGTCTTTCTTAAATACCTGCTCTAGCCGTAGCGACAGCACTGCCTCAGCAACCTTGCGGTTGATAGTGCGTTTGGGGTTGAGGAAAAGATTTTTGACCAACTGCATCGTTACAGTCGAGCCGCCTTCTACCGTCTGCCTTTCGGAAAAGTTGGCTACAAATGCTCGTACTACGCCGACTGGATTAATGCCGTGATGGGAGTAAAAATAGCTGTCTTCGATCGCCAGTACCGCCCGCTTCAGGTTAGGGGAAATGTCGTTGAGATCCACCACCTCGCGGTTGGCTTCGTCATGCAGACTGTCCAACAGCTTGCCGTTAACGTCATAGATATAGCTAGTTTCTGAAGGCACATAGGTACGCAGGACACGCACGTCCGGCAAATTGCGAAAGCTAATCGCCAAACCGACTAGGCCTCCTGCAACGATAGAGCTAGTCAGCATCGTAATTCCCAGGATTGTACCCGCAGTCACCTGAGCAACGCCCTGCAAGTAGTGTAAAACCGGAGATTGATCCTCTCCCGGCTTACGAGTGAGGTGGGCTTTCGCCGATTTAGGGCTGGCAGGGTTAGACGACACAGCGGTTTTGTTCCTTAGTCTGGCTATGGGTTGAAGTCCGGCTAAATACTGGCTCAGTTAAGCCTAGCTGCAGAGTAGATTGGAGAATTCAGGCTCTGGTAGTCTGCAATTCTCTTGTATTCCTACAATTCTCTGAGTTCCTGCAATTCTCTTACGTTCCTGCAATTATAGTAGTAGTCCGTCTGCAAAGAGCATGGGCATATTGCTCAGTCAATGCAGTGAGTTTAGCGAATTTAAGTGGATATTTGCCAAGTATGGCTGCTGATCAATCACCTCAGGCACAATCTTTAAATACTCAGCTTTCTAAAAGCGCATCGCCCTCTTTTACCTGGCTGCATCGGGGCATTAGCGAAATTTTTCCCAACCAGCCCGATTCTGAAAGTCCTGACGAAAATCTGGAGCAAAGGATTCTCAAAAGCGATCGCCCTCTCCGCATCAAGTTTGGCATTGACCCTACAGGTACCGAGATTCATCTGGGGCATAGCCTGGTGATCCGTAAGCTGAGAGCCTTTCAAGATGCGGGACATCAGGCAATTTTGCTGATTGGCGACTTTACCGCCCGGATTGGCGACCCCACCGACAAGTCTGAAGTGCGCAAGCAGCTCACCGCCGAGCAGGTCATGCAAAATGCCCAAACCTATGTCGATCAGGTTCGCCCAATTCTCGACTTTGATACTCCCGGACGGCTAGAAATCCGCTACAACTCAGAATGGCTGTCGGGCATAGACCTAAGCAAAATTTTGGAGCTGCTGGCAACCATGACGGTGGGGCAAATGTTGGCAAAAGAAAACTTTGCCGATCGCTACAAGAAAGAAACCCCAATTTACCTCCATGAATTCTTCTATCCACTGATGCAGGGCTACGATTCAGTTGCCCTGGAAGCGGACGTGGAGCTAGGCGGCACCGATCAGAAATTTAACCTGGCGGTAGGACGCGATCTTCAGCGGCATTTTGGGCAACGTCCGCAGTTTGGGCTGGTGCTGCCGCTGCTGCTGGGCACAGACGGCACTCAAAAAATGTCGAAGTCGCTAGGCAACTACATTGGGCTTCAGGAAGACGCGCTGACCATGTACTCAAAGCTGGAGAAGACCCCAGATAGCCTGATCAAGTCCTACTTCGAGCTGCTGACCGACTTGCCTCTGGATCAAATGCCCGAAAATCCGCGCGATCGCCAAAAGCTCCTTGCCCTAGAAATCACGAGCCAATATCACGGTGGAGAAGCGGCAGAAGCTGCCCAAAAAGCCGCTCTCATCCTCATTCAAGGCAACACCGTCTCATCAGATGCCGTACCAGAATTTTCTCTGGAAGGCATTCAGTTTCCGGTGAAGCTGTTTTACCTGCTTAGCGCCGCCAAGCTCTGCAATAGTAGCTCTGAGGCACGGCGACAAATTCAGGGCGGCGCGGTGCGGCTGGAGGGCGATCGCATTCAAAACGTCGATCTGACTTTCGAGAGCGCGGCTGATCTACAAGGTAAAGTGCTTCAAGTCGGCAAAAACAAATTTGCTCGATTGGTGCAGTAAACGGTAGTCCTCAAAATGTGATGGTTTTTGTTGAGTGGGCTTCGCCCACTCAACAAAAACCATCACATAAATATCAATACTCTGTAAGAAACCATACCAATTTAGATTGATGAGGCGACAGATGATTTTCGAGAGCCGCGCTCCGCGCGGCTCTCGAAAATCATCTGCCCTGTTTGGGTCTTAAATTGGTATTAGGTTTTGTTGTAAGAAATTAGGTTTGTTGAAAATATGGCTCTGTCCGATCGCATCATCGTCCCCCTGGATGTCCCAACTGAAGCCGAGGCAGTTGCCCTGCTCGATCGCCTCCCAGAGGTGACGTTTTGGAAAGTCGGGCTAGAGCTGTTCGTCAGCACTGGTTCCGGCATTCTCAAGGTTCTCGAAGAACGCCAGAAACGCATCTTTCTTGATCTAAAGTTTCACGACATTCCTAACACGATGGCAGGAGCCTGTCGCGCTGCCGCTGGCTATGGCGTTGACTTGCTAACCGTCCATGCTGCCGCCGGACAGGTGGCGCTCAAAGCTTCCCAGACTGCCGCCGAGGAAGGCGCGATCGCTGCCAATTTGCCCACCCCCAACCTAATCGCCATCACGCTATTGACCAGCCTCACCTCGCGATCGCTGGCTTTTGAGCTAAAGATTCCCCTAGAACTCAACGACTATGCGCTGCAAATGGCGCTATTGGCGCAGGAAAGCGGCTTGGCGGGAGCCGTTTGCTCTCCCCAGGAGGCAGCTCAACTTCGAGACACCTGCGGCAAAGATTTTTTGTTGGTTTGTCCCGGCGTCCGTCCGAGTTGGTCAGAAAAAGGAGATCAGGGGCGATCGCTTACTCCTTCTGCCGCCTTCAAAGCCGGAGCCAATTATTTGGTGATTGGGCGACCGATTACGTCAGCACTCGATCCGGTTGCGGCATTCCAGCAAATTTGTGAGGAAGTGAGTTAGCGCTAAGAAAGGCACTTATAATCAGCTCCCACCATTTCTCAATTTGACCATATGGCTGTCGCCAGTTTGCTTAAGACATTTAGGGTGGGGCGCTTCGCGCCCCACCCTAAATGTCCCCTTCCTAACCGCCTTAACGGTTGCTCTATCGGTGCTCTTCCAACCTATTCTGGGCTAATAGACAGTGTGTAAGGATAGCTACCCTGGGCGCGATCGCCTACAAACACAGAGTAAGTTCCGGGCTGCCAAACTCCAGGAATCTCGATCGTGCCGCCTGACGAACCTTCTGCCATAGCGCATTGGTTTACAGGGCCGCTAATCCGTAGGGTAGGCTGTCCAGCACCTTGGACGACTTTGAATCGTAAAGGAGTAGGCTGACTCACCACCACCACCTGGCTAGGCGTGTCAGAAATAAATCCACATTGGCTAGACTGAGCGCCACCTGAGCTACCCGTCACCGTAACGGCACTTGCCAAGGGGGTTTGAATAGGACCGCCGTAGGCAATAGGAGCGATCGCAAAAGCCGCCAAAACGCTTGATAAAATTAACCAGTTCGCTCGTTTCATCCTTCCTCCTCAACGCCGAGCGATCGCTCAAGCGCACATAAAATGCTAAATTCTTAAACTTTGTCGGTCAACACCCTCTACACCAAAAAAGATGTTGACTGGCTGCAATAAATACGGGTTTCAGCAGAACAAAAAATACGTGAAGCTTGACGCTTTGCCCTATATTTTGTATCATAGCGCCCAGATTTACTGAGGTTCTCAGTTTTGTGACAGTTCCTGGAGTGGGAAACGCCCGGTGATTCCAGCTCTTTGGGCAGTGGGCGCCAGTGCTAGTGTCATGCCGATCGCCGTTGCCATGCTAATTTTGCCGCTCCGACAACTCCCGCCTGATTGCCCAATTCAGCCAGCCGAATCTGTAATCCGGATCGAGAGCTAGGTAAAACGCGCTGCTCAACTTCGGCTTGCAGGCTAGGGAAAAAGAACTCTGCGCTGGCGCTGACGCCACCGCCAATAATGACCGCTTCGGGGGCAAGAACATAGAGAAGACTGGCAATCCCGATGCCCAAATCGCGTCCATAGCTTTGCCAAAAAGCGATCGCTTCTTCCTCTCCAGCTCTAGCTTTTTCTCCCAACTCATGTGGCTCCCATCCACTCCGTCGGCGAATGGCGCGCACGGACACATATTGCTCTAGCGATCCTCTGTTGCCGCTGTTACAGTGCTCACCTTCTGGATTGAGCGTAATCAGCCCCAGTTCGCCCGCCGTGCCATCATGGCCAACAAACAGCTTGCCGTCCAGAATCACCGCACCGCCCACTCCCGTCCCCAAGGTCAGCATTATCACGTTGCGAAATGGCTTGCCCGCCCCCAGCCAATACTCACCCAGCCCGGCACAATTGGCATCGTTCGCCACGATCGTTGGCTTACCTGTCTCGGCTTCTAGCCAGTCTGCTAAGGGAATATCTCGCCAGCCCTCTAGGTTAATGGCAATTCTGGCAATACGCCCAGCAGCATCGGCAGGGCCAGGAGTGCCCACCCCGATCGCGACAGTCTGATGATTAGGATCAAGCTGGGCGATCGCTTTCACCATGACCTCCAGCACAGCTTGAGGATAGGCTGGCTGGGGTGTAGGGAGGATGAGCGATTTAAGACAGGTTCCCTGAGCATCGAACTTTCCCATCTTGATGGCAGTGCCACCCAAGTCAATGCCAATGACTTCTTCTTGAAAAGTGACCATTTTAATTTGATGATTTGGGTGTGAGGGTAGTGGGGGGATGGGTCGGTGGGTCGGTGGGTCGGTGGGTAGATGGGTCGGTGGGTAGATGTGAGCGTACTCATCCACTCATCTACTCATCCCCTCATCTACTCATCCACCCATCCCCTTACTAATCCTGCCGAGACAGCGGGTTAATCAACTCATTCAAGCCTTCTCCCATCAGCGATAGCCCCACCACTAGCATCGTCAGCGCCAGCCCTGGAAAGAGAGCCGTCCACCAGATTCCGGTAGACAAGGCATCTAGCGCCTGACGCAGGTCTGTCCCCCATTCAGGCGTTTGTTCCGGCAAGCCCAAGCCCAGGAAGCCCAGACCGCCAAGAATGAGCACAGCATCGGCAGCATTGAGAGTAAACAAGACCGGGACGCTTTGAATCACATTGAAGAAAAGATATCGGGAAAGCACCCGCCAGGTGGATGCCCCCATCGATCGCGCTGCCTCGATAAACAGCTCTGTTTTAATGCTGACCGTATGATTGCGCACCACCCGATAGTACTGCGGCACATAGGCAATGCTGAGAGCGATCGCTGCGTTACCCACTCCTCGCCCAACCACAAACGCTAGAGTCACCGAGAGTAATAGCCCCGGCAGCGTGTAGATCGTGTCCATTAGGAACAGAAGGGCGCGATCGAGTCTGCCGCCCAAGTAGCCGCTGACCATGCCCAACGGCACACCAATCACCAAGCTCAGCAATGTCGCCAGCACCACGACCTGCAATGCCGCCTGAGTGCCAAACAGCGTTCGTGAGAATACGTCGTAGCCCTGCCGACTGGTGCCAAACCAATGGGCAGCCGACGGAGCTTCATGAATGGGGTTTGCCAGACCTTCTAGCGGATTTTGCAGCCAGCCCCAAGATTGCAGCAAGGGCGCAAACAGAGCCGCCAAAACAAACAGCAGCGTGATTGCAGTGCCCACCGCCATCATCTGAATAGAGAGACGGGGATACTGAGAAAGGTTGCGGAGACTCAAAAAACGAGGTTTAGTAAAGGTCATGAGCAGGGCGATCGGGGGTGCGGATCTGAATTTTGGTGCGGATCTGCATCTTATAGTGAGCAGAGCCGAATTCATGGCTCTACAGGATTAATTTTTCCAGTGCTACCTGCAAATCCTGGGTCAACGTCGCCACTGCCGATCGCCGGCTAGTTTTGTAGTCTGCCCAGCGATCGCTCACAGCAATGGGTTCACCAACGGTCAGCTCTGCCCGCTGCTGCCCCAGACGTGGTCGGGGCGCATAGAATCTACCTTTAATTTTATTAACGGTGTCATAGAGGAGCAGCAGCGTTTCAGCGAAGCGATCGGCCGTGGGTTTTTCGAGAATATAGTGTCCGGTGACGCTAACGAAACTCTCCACTAGCCGCATATGCCATAGGCGCTGAGCCGATTCTTCAGCAATCCGATCGGCTAAGCCGCGATCGACCGGGGATAAATCCTCTAGCTCTTTGAGATCTTCTCGATAGATCCAGTCCCAGCTTGCCTGCTCTAGCCGACGACAGCGATCGGCAAAATTACCCTTTCCAGGAACGCCAAAATAGTCTTCTGAAACCGACAACGCCCCATTCAGCAAAGTTTGTAGCCGGATGCCAATCAGATGATTGGCAGGGGAAATGCGATCGTCAGAGGCTGCATCCGTAGGATTCTCTGGCAGTGTCGAGGGTCTCAAATTTTGATGATAAAACTTGCTATAAAACTGCTCCATCGAGGTGAGCAAGTGTTCGCTAAGCCGTAGCAGCCGCTTGTAGAGCAAAAGCTCTTGGGGATTTGACAAAATAGCGGACAGAGATGCACCCTGCTCCACAATGTTCAGCGTCGGATTGAGGCTAGCGGCATCGTAAGGCGGTAAACCGCAATCAGCTTCTAGCGTGCTCAACAACTGCTCGATCGCCTCCCAGGGTGGAGAAACATAGCGGTATTGCACCCCGATCGGCACGATCCACACTTCCTCATTGCGGTCTGCTTTGCGCAAATCCTCGACACACCAAAAGCTAAGTTGGGCAATTCCTGGCTCTAATGGGCTAACAATCTCGTTGTGCCCATTGGTTGCACCTTCTGGAGCCGCCGCGATGGGGAATCGACCCTCTGCATAGATTTCCCGTGCCGATCGCAGTCCCATCAGGTCTAGCTTGCCACGTCGAATAGAAGTACATCCCAAGTGTCGCAGCAGCCAGCCCACCGTCTTGCCTGCCCAGAGGGGAATGCCGCGATCGTACATAAAGTGAGCGTAGACGGGCAGTTTTAGCGCAATTCCCTGCTGTCGCGCCATTTTAGGGAGTTGCCGATCGAGCAGGTTAAACAGGCAAAAGGGATCGTTAGTGCTGGGATGCCGAAACGCCACCATAAACCGCAGCTCGCCTGCTTGAAACCGCTGATAGCAGTGAATAAGGGTATCCAGATGATTCACCTGGACATCGACTATTTTCAACCGCCAGCGTGTCCACAGAGGCAGCACAAGTTTCAAAAAACGGTAGACCGCTGGATTAAAAGCAGGCGGAATGAATTCGAGAGGCGGCTGAGCCTGGGTGATGGGTTTGGGCAAGGCGATCGCTCCTGAACACTTATTCCTAAATATTGCCCAAAGATAGGCACTCCCTACCCTAGCTGAAGCTGCGGCTGGAGTTAAGCAATTTGAAACAAAAACGTCATCTTATCTCCTTTACCTAGCGCGATGCGATCGCCCGGTCTAAGCCGATGGCGGTTGCCGCTGGGCAAAGGCGCATTGTTGATATAAGTCCCGTTGGAACTGCCCACATCTTCAATGTAGTAAAGGTCGCCCTCGACGCGAATATCGGCATGGATGCGAGAGACGATCTCGGAGTTGGGAAATCCAGACACATCAACATCGGGTGGAATGCGATCGTTTGGCTTGCCAATATGAATGACCGCTAACGTGGTAGGCAGCTCTACAGGTGTGTTGGTCTGGACATGTAGCAGCCGAGCCATCTGAGTTTGCAGTTGGGTGCTGTAGGTCGGAGCCACAATGGGAGGCTGAGCAAAAGTCTGCGGCATGACAGCAGGGCTAGGAGTCGGGGCTGGGGCAACAGGTGCAGCAAAAGGGGCAGGCGGGTTCTCAAACGGCTGAGATAGGATGGGCGCAACGCCTTCGGGCAGAGGCGAAGGCTGAATTTCTACCAAAGGCTCTAGTGAGGGTAGCGGCTCAAGGGGTGCTAGGTCAGGAATACTAAAATCAGGGGGCGTTAAATTAGGAGATTCTAAGTCAGGAGATTTTGAGTCAGGAGATTCTAGGTCAGGAGAGAGAGTAGCTGACTGTGACTCAGCGGCTGTGCCGCCTTGAGCCTGTAAATTAAATCCACACTGACCACAAAAGCTAGCATCTGCCTGTACCGAAGCGCCGCAACCCGGACACAAAACCATTGCAGGTAGCGGAGTATAGCAAGCCTCACACTGCACCGCAGCATCCGGATTTTGGTGATTGCAATTGGGACAAACAATCATGCAGCACTTCCCTGGCTCACCATAAATTTATTAGTTTGCATCTTGTTAGTTTGCATCTTAGTGAGTCTAAATCTTAGTGAGTTTGAATAAGAGTGATACAGAGCGACATACAGCGTAGGGGACATGAGATTGAAGCCTATGTTTTGGTAAGAGCATATTTCAAATATGCTATTTAATTTTTTGAAAGGCAAAGGTGGCATACCTTTCAAAAAATTAAATTGTAATCTGAGGTACGGCTCTACAGATTTGTCCAATTGCAGATTAAGGGATTGCAGATTAAGGGAGTCTATCTTTTAGATTGCGTCCTGCATCTTCATCCAAGAGCCACCACAGCTCTCCGAAGGGCTGAATTAATCGAGAAGGATACAGATTACTATCGGCACTGGCGGCAAAAACCTGCGCTAGTGCGGGCTGTTTGCTGACTCCGGCAACAATAAACATGACGCACCGCGCCTGATTAATCAAAGGAATGGTGAAGGTAATGCGGGGCTGACCGTCTTTGCTGCCCATAGTGACGAGGCGATCGCACACCTGCAATGCCTGCGTGTGGGGGAACAAAGACGCAGTATGGGCATCATCTCCCATTCCTAATAACACCACATCCAGAACAGGAATTTCTCCGGACTTGACCTGAAAAAAGTCTTGGAGCTGCTGCTCATGCTGCTGAGCAGCGATCGCCGGATCATCTGCATCTGTGGGCATTGGGTGAATATTCTCTGCTGGGATGGGCACTTTGCTTAGCCACGCCTGCCGCGCCATGCCCTCATTGCTGTCCGGGTGAGTAGGGGGCACATAGCGCTCGTCGCCCCAAAACACATGAATTTTATCCCAGGGCAGATTTTCAGCCGCGATCGCTTCATACAATGGCTTTGGCGTACCTCCACCTGAAAGGGCGATCGTGAAAATTCCTCGTTCGGCAATTGCAGTCGGAATCTTTTCCAAGATGATTTGCAGCGATCGGGCAATTAGTGCAGCTTTATCGGGCAAGATTTCAAGAATTTTGTTCATGACAAGACTTTCCTCAGCGGCATAGAAATTCACCTGCTCCCAAAACTATCATCCCATTTAGGTATAACGCTACGCGCTTAAACCCAATGAGTTATTTTCTGAGAGTCGTGTTCCGCGCAGCTCTCGAAAATAACTTGTTCTAACTCAATTACGGTGCTATATGCCTGAGCGCTCCTGTTATGTCTTTGCCTCTGCTGGGGAACTCTGATTCAAGTCTTCCAAAAGTTTGCATGATTCGATCAATGCTATAACGAGAGACTGAATTAGAAGCAGGAGCGATTTGCTGCATTCGGCAGACTGCGATCGCTTCTCTGGTTCAACCTACCCTCATCCTGTTTAATAAGTCCTTAGATTCATCCATCAGATATTGACACTACCCATGAATCCGAAGAATGCTCTTAGCAGCTCCTCAATTTCACTGCTCGCCTCCCGCACCCTGAAAGTGGTGGGCATCATCGTTGTTCTAGCTGCGCTATTGGACACCGTGATTTTGTCGATGCCCTACCAATTTTCAGAGCGATCGTGGCAAATTAATTTTGTGACGCAAGTGGTCGATCGCGGGGTCGTGCCGTTGGTCGGGCTGGTGCTGCTGTTGGTCGGGTTCTGGATTGACAGTATCAGCGGAGATCGGGCGATCGGCAAAACGTTCTGGCAAAGCCCTCGGTTCTATGTGTTTGCTTTTGCCAGCCTCATGGGGCTGTTTTTTCTGCTGCTGTTTCCGCTGCATTTGAACAATGTGCGGCTGGAATATGCGAATGGCATTGCCCAAATCACCAAGCAAACTACGGATGCCGAGGCGCAGCTGAATACACGCCTTCAAACTGAAGTTGAGTCGCAGCGCAGTCAAATTACGCAGCTCACTGGAGCAACCAACGAGCAGTTGACGCAGTTAGAACAGAGCGGTCAGCTTACTCAAGAGCAGGCGGCTTTAGTGCGTAGATTCAAAGCAGACCCTCAAGGTATTGATCCTTTCCTCAGCCAGCGAGAAACCGAGCTGCGCAACAAGGCGGCAACCGAAATCCGGACTCAGAAGCAAAAAGTAGAGGATACCTTACGGACAGACAGCCTGAAATCAGGTCTACGGGTTAGCGTTAGCAGTTTGCTATTGGCGATCGGCTACATGGTCATGGGCTGGATGGGGTTGCGTAGCCTTAGAGAAGAAGCCTGAACCGAGAAGCTTAAGATTCAGCCAGCTAAAAGTTTTACCTCTTGAGTTAGCCCTTCCCCTGCGGAGGGCACTCTTTTGGAAGCTCAAGCTTTTTTATAGCTGTCGCTAGTTTGCTTAGGACATTTAGGGTGGGGCGCTTCGCGCCCCACCCTAAATGTCCCCGTCCTAACCGCCTTGGCGGTTGCCATAACTCAAGCCCCACCATGTTCTCGATCTACATCCTGACGTACAACGAAGAATTAGACATTGCGGATTGCATTGAGTCGGCAATGCTGTCAGATGATGTGGTGGTGGTGGATTCGTGCAGTAGCGATCGCACCCTCGAAATTGCCAGTCGCTATCCGGTGCGGGTGATGCAGCACAAGTTTGAAAGTCACGGCAAGCAGCGCACCTGGATGCTGGAATCGATTCCGCCCAAGCATCCGTGGGTGTATATTCTGGAAGCCGATGAGCGTATGACCCCAGCGCTGTTTCAGGAGTGTGTGGCTGCTGTTGAAACCCCCAAATACGTCGGCTATTACGTGGCAGAGCGGGTCATGTTTTTGGGTCAGTGGATTCGCCGCAGCACCCAATATCCGCGCTATCAGTTGCGGCTGTTGCGACATGGCAAAGTTTGGTTTACTGACTACGGACACACCGAGCGGGAAGTTTGCGAGGGCGAAACTGGCTTGCTGAAAGAATCCTATCCGCACTATACCTGCGGCAAGGGGCTAAGCCGCTGGATTGACAAGCATAATCGCTACTCGACGGATGAGGCGATCGAAACCCTCCGCCAAATGGAGCAGGGCAAAATCGATTGGCATGACCTGTTTTTGGGCAAAACAGAGATCGATCGCCGCAGAGCTTTAAAGGATTTATCCTTACGGCTGCCCTTCCGACCCTTAATTCGCTTCTTCTACATGTACATTCTGCTAGGTGGCTGGCGGGACGGGCGGGCGGGTTTTGCCTGGTGTACCCTACAAGCCTTCTACGAGTATTTGATCCTGCTGAAGGCTTGGGAACTTCGGCATATGCCGCGATCGTGATTTTCTGTAGATCGATGCCCATTACCCGCCACAGATCACCTCAAACGCCTGACAGACAACCTTTCGCCGGGGGGGTGCATGGACGTTGTCATACGTCTGTTCAAGCAGTGAGAGTATGCGAACTTCTTAGGAAAGCGATCCTCAAGCCTGCAATATCCTCACAAAAAACGGTCTAAGCTTATACCTGCACCCTAAGTCTGACATTTTTTTGACAAAACAGTATTAAATATTGACAATGTCAGGAGCGAGAGCTACCTTAATAGTAGAAACCAACTCCGACCGACGGAGGTGCTGCTATGCCCGATGGAGATATTTTTCATAACAGACTCAGAAGGCTTTACCACAAGCCATACAAATGGCTTTGTGAGGGGAAAGCAACTAGCGATGAATGCGCTCGAGTGGTGCTGGAGTCCCTTAAAAAAGATCTGATCCAAAAAGGTGATCTTCCTCTCAGGCTTTGTCAAGGGATGGCAGATATTCTTGCTCAAGCTATTACTACAAACGATGAGCTTGAATCAGGAAACTATGCTGCTTTGAGTCTGGAGTTTGATATATTACGACAGCAGTTTGACGGGCGACCAGATCTTAAAGGACTTGCCTTGGATGCAGGCAAAAGTGTTCTTCATGATCTTAGATACGGTCATGCTCAAGAAATAAATATTAGTGATGCTTCAGTCGTTATTGTAAACCGCTATATGAATGGGGTTTATGCATCTGAGTTTAAGGAGCGTGTTCCACTAACCTCCGAACATTATGCTGGCATTGATCAAGCAACTCTTTCAGAGCGTATTAAGGAAATAGAACCACATATAAAAATTGGTATCAGTAAATTTGCTGAAGATGCGATTAATAAACAAAGTGTCGCTAAATTGTCTTTGCCTAGGCGTTCTTCGCGAAAGGCAATAGATCTAGATGAAGATCTCTTAGCAGGATAAATATCATGAAAAAATATGACACACATAATAGTGATTACACCTTGCTTTTTGATCCTGTAATGAATAGCAATGGGAATGTTTGCTGTATTGATCATTCCAGAGCTAAGAAAAGCACCGTAGGCATCGCTATAGATGACAGTGGGTTTAGATATCGGCTGCAACAAGAGTTTCCATCGATCATTGCTGATCTGATTGATCTTGCTGTTGCTATTCATGCCGCCGATCGTCTTACTTTCCAAAACTTGCGACAAGAACAGACTCGTCTTTGCGTAGTTCTTCCAGTACGTCATCCAGAATTACTGAATGCTACATCCTTCCAAGATAAACTTTCCAGTTTGCTTGAATGGGCTACTGGAAGTCGCTGGTTATTCAATTTTCATAAGAGATCTGATTCAGAACGCATCATTGAGCAACAACCTCTTATTTCATCGACAGAGCCTTATGTGAGTGAGGTAATACTATGGAGTGGTGGTCTTGATGCACTTGCTGGTCTCTATACCCGTCTCAAAACAAATTGTGAAGCATCATTCATGTTGTTTGGGACAGGCAGTAATGATAATAACTTTGATCGGCAAAAACAGGTGTTTAAGGCTCTTCAGCATTCCTGTCCTAATCGCTTAAATCTTTGTCAAATCCCAATACGGTTCTCTGATAGCAGCTTGCATCAAAAGAACAAAATTTCGCGTGCACGAGGCATTGTATTTATGTTATTAGGTGCAGCCTGTGCGTATTTAATGGGGCAACGAATTCTTTACTTGTACGAAAATGGTATTGGTGCAATCAATCTTCCATATCGTAAGTCTGCTATAGGGCTTGATCATTCTCGCTCAGTTCATCCATTAACCTTGCTAAAAGTCGGTGATATTATTTCAGAACTTTTAGGAGAAGAATTCAAAGTACAAAACCCCTTTCTCTTCGTGACTAAAGCTGAAATGTGCAAACCATTAGCTGAAGATGGAAGAAATGACCTGCCACCGCTAACGATGTCATGCGATAGTCCACATCGACAGCAACCCATTCAGTGCGGATATTGTTCATCCTGTATTTTGAGAAAGCAGGCACTTGCTGCCTCACGAATGGAAGACAAAACTCGTTACATCGTTCCTCATGGCAGGAAGCCAGCAGGAGACACTAGTTTGTATCTGCAACATATGCTGGCACAAGTTTCCACTCTCAGGGATTTATTAAATGCCTCACACGACCTGAATCTTCAATGGGAATCTTTAACCCGAAGATTTCCAGATCTGGACGACATTGTGGATCGAAGGGCTATAGCAGAAACTCTACAGCCTGCTGATATGAGGAAACATTTGATTCGCCTTTATCAAGCTTATGTTACTGAGTGGAATGCTGTAGAACCTCACATCTCAGTAAATCTCTTGAATCAAATAAGCAATCAGCAAACATCTGATGATTGTCTGGTTGCTACTCAGTAAGCCTGAAGGGGAAATGCTATGGCTAACAATATTCTGGACAATATTGATCTGCGTCATCTAGGGGCACTGCTGCAACAGGCGCGTAAGAAGTGCGGGATGACTCAGGCGGATGCAGCGAAGGTGATCGATGTTGTACGGACTACCATCGTTGCGATTGAGAAAGGAGAACGTCGCCTGAAGCCAAATGAGTTGATTAAACTGGCTCGTGCTTATGGGCGAGCTATTAGTGACTTTGTTCGCCCTAGCCCTGTTATTGAACCTTTCACCGTTCAGTTTCGCGCTACTTATCAGCGTAGTGAACAAGAGGAAGTGCGAATTAACCCAATTATTCAGCGCTTAGAGGAATTATGTCAAAATTATCTAGAACTTGAGAAGATTGTGGATGCTCCGCTTCCTCGAAACTATCCTCAGGAGTATGACGTAACAAGTATGCCGATAGAGGCTGCCGCAGAAAGTATTGCGATCGCTGAACGTCAAAGGCTTGGACTGGGCGATGGTCCGATTCCACTCCTGCGAGATATCTTGGAACAAAGTGTAGGCATCCGAATTTTCTATCTGAAAATGCCAGCCAAGTACTCAGAACTTTATAGCTATGATGAGCAGCTTGGTGGCTGCATGGCAATTAACTTAGACCACTATGAAGAACGACGGCGCTGGTCAATGGCGCATGGATATCTTCATTTCCTTGCCCATCGACGAAAGCCTGTAGTTGACTTCGAGGGGCAATACCAAAGAATCCCGGAAAGTGAGCGTTTAGCTGAGGCGTTTCCAAAGTATTTCTTGATGCCCTCAAGTGGTCTGCTCAGGCGATTCAATGATATGTATCGTACTCATGGCAAGTTTACTCCAACTAATTTGTTTACTCTTGCTCACTATTATGGAGTATCCATAGAAGCTCTTGGTTATCGCTTAGAAGACATGGGGCTTGTGCCCTCTGGCACTTTGGAGAGGTTGCGTGATCGAGGATTGAAAGTAAGGAAAGTCCAGCAAGAGCTAGGACTAGAAGAAATTCAACAGCGTACTGACATAGTTCCTGTTCACTATCAACACCTTGCTATTGAGGCTTTAGATCAGGGACTCATCACTGAAGGGCGATTTGCAAATTTCCTTGGCGTTGACCGTTTAGAAGCTCGACGCATTGCAGAAGCATTGCGTGAACATTCAAGCGGAATTATGGAGGAAACTGCTCATTTAGATTTGCGTCAAGCGTAGAAAAGCAGGGAGATCAGTTATGCAAATTAGACACTCCCATGTTGTTCTTGACGCTTGTTGCGTCCTGAACTTCTGTGCTTCGGGGCATTTCATTGCAATTTTGAAGTCTATTCCTGCTCAAGTTGTAGTTACTGAAGTCGTGAGAGAGAAAGAACTAATCACTCTTCAACGCCTCAAAGATGAGGAAAACGAAGGCGCAGTTCAGTTTGAGACAGCCATTACACAGGGTTTACTTTCAGTAGTGGATTTCGAGTCAGAATCAGAGGAAGAGACGTTTGTAAACTATGCTTTTGAACTAGGCGATGATGGCGAGTCTGCAACTTGCGCCATTGCGATTCATCGAGGATGGGCAATTGCTACCGACGATAAAAAAGCGGCTTCATTTTCTCAAAAAGAAGCGCCTCATTTACAGGTTTTATCTACTTTAGAAATAATTAAGAGTTGGTCAGAAGGCAGAAATCTTACTTTAGCTGAATTACACACTGTACTTAGATCTATACGAACTAAAGGAAGATATATGCCTCATAGAAATCATCCTTTACTTAGTTGGTGGGAAAGTTTAATGCAGTGAGCTTAATAACTTAAGAAAAGCTGAACCAAGTATTTTCGGAGGAGCCACTAAGGCTGTAAATCAACCTACTGTCTGGCGTAGGCTCCCAGCGGCTCTTTGATAAACCGCACATACAGATGCTTGAAGGTGGATTTAATCACCCGAGGTGCGCCAAAGTCGATCGGCATCATTTGATCAGGTAGCTTCCAGCCTTCTAGCTGCAACTCGTCAGGAGTCAGGAGTGGGAAAGTAATATCGCTCAGCTCTGGGCAAAGTCCGAGCCGCTGAGAAGCGGCGATCGTCGGTACCTGAGCTGGATCGACTTGCAGAATGTTGACTAGGGCGCGATCGAGGGCAAAGACATTGGCTGAAGCTCCCAACACTCCCAGCAGCCGAGGTTCGCCACCGCTAGGGCCATTGCCCTCATGTCCAACAATGCCATCTAGGATTGTCAGGTTAGGAGCGATCGTTCGAGCCGTTTCCACCAGCATGTCGCCAAAGCGATCGCGGTCTTTACCCGCCTCCATGTGCCACCAAGCCTTCATCTTGCCGGGAACGCAGCCAAATAAATTCTTTACGCCCAGCGTCAGCGTCAACTGCATGTGGGACTTCACCTTGGGCAAGTTAATCACCACATCGGCTTCCATGGCTTCTTTCGAGAGCAGCAGATGATTAAACTCTTCGCCCGCCACCTGATAGCGCTGTCCCTTCATCTCAACTATCGGAACGCCTAACTCCTCCCAAATCGGCTGATAGCCGTTGGCCAAAGCCACGCCCTTGGCGCTGCCAAAAGCAGGGCTGTCCCCTAAGAAAGGCTTGCCGCCCGCCTCAATTACCTTCTGAGCAACACAGTAGACCAGCGCAAAATTGGTAGTGCATTCCTTGGTGGGACGTGCCCCGGTCAGCAGATTGGGCTTCAGCAAAACTCGATCGCCCGGTTTGACAAATGCCGCCATGCCGCCCAAGGGAGCCAGCAGGTTGTCTAGAGCGGCTTGCAGAAGGGGGCGATCGTAGGATTCGACGCGCAGGAGGCTAACGGTGGGCTGCATAAAGTTTTTGCGATAAGGGTTAAATAGGTTCTACCAAATCTTTGCCATTTGCAGCACAAAGCCCGGTAATTCTGGATCGCCGCTGAGGGAGGTAGGTTGATCTAGAGTAGCGATCGCCTGATGGGGACGGTAAACATAAACCTGCTGGTTCTGGCAATCGATCAGCCAACCCAAGACCGCGCCGTTGTCGATATACTCCTGCATTTTGGCTTGCAGACGGCTGAGGGGATCGCTAGCCGATCGCAAATCAACCACAAAATCGGGGCAAATGGGAGCAAAGGAGGCTTTTTGCTCATCCGTCAGGGCATTCCAACGATCGAGCTTAATCCAGGCAGCATCAGGCGATCGGGTAGCACCGTTGGGTAACAGGAAGCCTGTGCTGGAGTCGAAAGCTTCGCCTGTACCGTCTTTGTCAGACCAATTGGCAAGCTGTTGAGAAACTTTAATATTGCGGTTTCCTGTATCAGAAAAGGTCGGTGGCATGATAATCACGTCTCCATCAGCAGTGCGCTCGATGCGGAGGTCACGGTTGACCTGACAAAATTCCAAGAACTGCTCAGAAGTCATCTGCACGATCGCCGGAAAGTTGACCGTTAAGGGAATGTTGTTAGTTTGGATCAGCAGCGTTGTCATGGGTAGCTCCACTCCATTGCTCTTATTCTAGTCGGCTCTAGGGGAGCAATCGTCTACACTGAATCTCCTAAAGTAATTCAGCTGCTGAATTACTTGTAGATGTGTCACCATAGGCTTGATGGATATCTGAGCGCATTCTGAACACATTATTTTAGAAAGTCAGGTTCAACCTTGCAGATTACGTTTCTAGGAACCAGCTCTGGCGTGCCAACGCGATCGCGCAATGTTTCCAGCGTTGCGGTGAGGTTGCCACAGCGTTCAGAAGTTTGGCTGTTTGATTGCGGCGAAGGCACACAGCACCAAATTCTTCGCAGCGAACTCAAAAGCAGCCAGATCACCCGCATCTTTGTCACCCACATGCATGGCGATCATGTGTACGGGCTGATGGGCTTGCTGGCAAGTTGCGGACTGGCTGGAAATCCTAGCCGCATTGACATCTACGGGCCACCCAAGCTGGATGAATACCTGAGAGCCTGTGGGCGATACTCCCAAACGCATTTTCACTACCCGGTGAAAGTTCATACCGTGCAGCCAGGAATTGTGTTTGAAGATGACGAGTTTGTGGTGAGCTGTGCCCCGCTAACCCATCGCGTACCTGCCTTTGGCTACCGGATTGCCGAAAAAGATAAGCCAGGACGGTTTGATGTGGGACGCGCTGCCGCGCTGGGCATTCCGTCTGGGCCGCTGTATGGCAAGCTCAAGCGTGGCGAAGCGGTGACTTTGCCAGACGGGCGGGTGATCAACGGCAGTGAGCTGTGTGGCGAAACCCAAATTGGGCGCAAGTTTGTCTACTGCACAGACACAATTTACTGCGATAACGCCGTTGAGCTGGCACAAGATGCCGATGTGCTGATTCACGAAGCCACCTTTGCCCACCAAGATGCTGAACTTGCCTATCAGCGGCTGCATTCTACCTCAACGATGGCGGCTCAGACGGCTCTGGGAGCGCAAGCCAGACGGCTGATCATGACTCACTTTAGTCCGCGCTATGCGCCAGGAAATGCGATCGCTCTGGAGGATTTGCTTAAAGAAGCCCAAGCCATTTTCCCCAATACCTTAATGGCGCACGACTTTCTCACCTACGACATTCCCCGTCGTCAAACTCAAGAATTGACAGTGACGCGCTGAGGTTCCGCACCGAGGTTACTCACTGCGGCTATAATTTGGGGTCAGACGACAGGAGCCAGAAAAATTGAAGCACTTGCAGCCTTTTCTGTTCTCGGCTCTCTCACCCCTCACCCCTAAATTGAATGTGACTGCTCCCACCCAACTGCTCTGGGCGATCGTTGGCTTGATTCTGACCATTGGTGGCACCCTGCTTGAAGCTTTTATCGCCAGTCCCTTTAGCCTTTGGGGGCAAGCACCCGCCTATTCTTTGGGTGTGAGTTGCCAGATTGGGGCTGTGCTGCTGGTGGGATGCCTAGGCGGCAAAAACGCGGCAGTGATCTCCCAGGTTGCCTACCTGCTGCTAGGGTTAACTTCCTGGTTCAACGTGTTCACCCACGGCGGCGGCTTAGACTACGTACATCGTCCAAGCTTTGGCTATTTGTTGGGGTTTATTCCAGGGGCATGGATCTGTGGATTGCTGGCTTTTTGGCTGCCCGTGCGGCTAGAACACTTAGCCTTGAGCTGTTTGGGTGGGCTACTCACTATTCATCTAGTGGGCATTGGCTATTTGCTGACAGCAGATTATTTTCACTGGGCGGGGCAAGTCTCTGTGCTTCAGGCGATCGTCACCTATTCTCTCAATCCGCTTGCTGGGCAGATGGCGATCGTGTGTGCGGTGGCAGTGCTTGCCTTCGGTTTGCGCCGTTTAATGTTTTATTAGTAATGGCTGCTAAAAATGTTTTTGGAAAGAGCGTGACCCGATCGCCCCATAACCTATGAATTTGAAAAATCGCTTATTTTGGGTTACTGCCGCAGTAGGGCTGGTCTTGGATCAGCTCAGCAAGTTTGCGATCGTTCAAAATTTTCAGATTGGGGAGACGCTAGCGCTGATTCCAGGGGTCTTCCATTTTACCTATGTGGTCAATAAAGGGGCGGCTTTTAGCCTATTTAGCGAAAGGGGTGAATGGCTGCGCTGGCTGTCACTAATTGTTAGCGCAGGACTGATTTTGTTAGCTTGGCGCACTCGCATGAACCGGTTGGAACAGGTGGGCTATGGCTGCGTTTTGGCAGGGGCATTGGGAAATGGCATCGATCGCTTTACAGCCGGGCAGGTCGTTGATTTTCTGGATCTTCGGATAATTCGCTTTGCGGTGTTTAATTTGGCGGATGTTTTTATCAATATCGGCATTTTTTGCCTTCTCGTTGCCGCCTTTCAGCAACCGCCCCGCAAAGACAGTCGGCACACAGCTGACAAATAATGCGATGTGCAGCCCTTTTTTCTGAAGCACCCACCGATTTCTGAAGTATCTGATCCCTCTAAATCCCCTTTAACAAGGGGGACTTTGAGTTCTGAAGCCTCCTCTTTAAAGGGGTTGGGGGGATCAAGTGTAAGCTTTGCGATCTACTAAGTTTGCTTAGGATATTTTTGGTGGGGCGCTTCACGCCCCACCAAAAATGTCCCCGTCCTAACCGCATTTTGCAAAACTGGACGCTTACGCCAGAGGATCTGCTTGAAGGGATTGCAGAAGTCCTGCTGCTCGGCTAGTAATCTCTGCCCATTTGCCAGTGACGATCGCCTCTCTAGGAAACAGCTGACTGGATAAGCCTACTGCGATCGCTCCAGCCTGCAAAAATTCTGGCGCGTTTGCTAGCGTCACGCCCCCGGTGGGAATCAAAGGAATTTGTCCTAGCGGCGATCGTAAATGGCGAATATAGTCGGCACCGCCCATAGACTGTACCGGAAATACCTTGACGCAGGTCGCGCCACTCTGCCATGCCGCCACAATTTCGCTGGGGGTGAGGGCACCGGGAACGATGGGAACATATTGGCTCACCGCAGCTTCAACGAGGGCTAAGTTGAGGTGAGGGCTGAACAAAAATTGCGCCCCTGCCGCGATCGCCGTCTGCAAGTCTGTCAGAGTTAGCAGTGTCCCTGCTCCAATCCAGCAGTGGGGTAGGATTGCCCGGAGTGTGGTGATTAGCTCAACGGGGCGATCGCTATCCCAGGTAATCTCGATTAATCTCAGTCCTGCTGCCGCCATAGACTGCGCCATCTGAACGCCTAACTCTAGATTAGGAGAACGGATCACGGCAATTACCCGCTGCGATCGGACGGCAGACAGCCAGGAATCCGGTGAATGAATGATCGAAGCTGAAGGGCTAACAATGGGGGGTGTCATGGCGAATCGTTCTGCTGACAGCTAGCGCTTGATAGCTATAGAAAAATCCTAATAGCCATAAAAATGGGGAGGAGGCGCAATCGATCGCACCTCCTCCCCACCCAAATTCACCTGAAGCAGAGCCTAAGCGATCGACGCAATCTTGACGCTGTTGGTTGCCAACAGATCTTGAAGCTCTTCAGCGTCCACAGTTTCGCGCTCAATTAGCATAGCTGCCAACTTGTCGAGAATAGCGTGGTTTTCTAGCAGTACCGACTTGGCACGGCGGTAAGCCTGTTCTACCAGATTACGAACTTCGTCATCGATCGCTGCCGCCGTTTCTTCGGAGAAATCGCGTTCTGCCATGATATCGCGTCCCAAGAACATGCCGCCTTGGGCACGACCCAAAGCTACAGGGCCAAGGCGATCGCTCATGCCAAATCGAGTCACCATCTGACGGGCAACGCGCGCCACCTGCTGAAGGTCATTGGAAGCACCCGTTGTGACTTCTTCTTCCCCAAAGATGATCTCTTCTGCCAAACGACCGCCCAGAGCGACCGCCATTTGGTTTTGCAGATATGAGCGGGAATACAGCCCAGAGTCCATGCGATCTTCGCTTGGCGTAAACCAGGTCAACCCCCCAGCACGACCGCGTGGGATGATGCTGATCTTTTGCACTGGATCATAATCAGGCATCAGCGCACCTACCAGCGCGTGACCTGCCTCGTGGTAAGCCACCAGAGTCTTGCGCTTCTCGCTCATGACGCGATCTTTCTTCTCTGGCCCAGCAAGGACGCGATCGATCGCATCATTGACTTCGTCCATTGAGATTTCGGTCAGGTTACGACGAGCCGCCAAAATTGCCGCCTCGTTCAGCAAGTTTGCCAGGTCAGCTCCCGTAAACCCAGGAGTGCGTCGGGCAATTTTCTCTAGGTCTACGTCCTGCGACAGCGTTTTGCCACGGGCGTGAACGTTGAGGATCTCCAGTCGTCCAGCAAAGTCGGGGCGATCGACCACCACCTGGCGATCGAAACGACCGGGTCGCAGCAGCGCCGCATCCAAGACATCAGGACGGTTGGTTGCCGCAATGATGATAATGCCTGTGTTGCCCTCGAAGCCGTCCATTTCGGTCAAGAGCTGGTTGAGGGTTTGTTCGCGCTCATCATTACCGCCGCCCAGACCTGCACCACGCTGGCGACCGACCGCATCAATTTCATCGATAAAGACGATACAGGGTGCGTTGGCTTTGGCTTGTTCAAACAGGTCGCGAACGCGGGATGCGCCCACGCCCACAAACATTTCCACAAATTCAGAGCCAGAGATAGAGAAGAAGGGCACGCCCGCTTCACCAGCAACAGCTTTTGCCAACAGGGTTTTACCTGTACCCGGAGGACCAACTAGCAGAACGCCTTTGGGAATTTTGGCTCCGACGGCAGTGAAGCGATCGGCATTCTTCAAAAAGTCTACAACTTCAGCTAGCTCAAGCTTGGCTTGCTCAATGCCAGCAACATCCCCAAAAGTTACCTGGGTCTGCGGCTCCATCTGTACCCGTGCCTTAGACTTGCCGAAATTCATTGCCTGACTGCCAGGACCACCCTGAGCGCGACGCAGCACAAAAAACAGCACCACCAGCAGCAGGAACGGAATTAGCAGCGTACTCAGAACTCGCGCCCAGATATTTTCCTCTGCCTGTGGAGAAACAGAAATATCTACGCCATTCTTTTGCAGAATGTTCAGCATTTCTGGATCATTGGGCAGGTTGACTAGCACCGTTTCACCACTGCTAGTTTTGGCAGTCGCACGGGTGCGATCGGCGCTGATGCTAACCTTTTCTACCTGACCGCTCTGTACCTGACTGACAAACTGGCTATAGCGCCATGAGGTTGCATTAGTCGGCTGACGATCGAGTAGTGCCGTTGCCAAGAAAATGACAACGACCACTAAAAGAGCGTACAGCCCTGCATTTCTCCACCGTTTGTTATTCACCGAGGTCTTTCCTCCTAAATTTCTGATGCGAAGTCTTTCAGTTTCTTAATATTTATTAATGTAGCTCATCTAGCTTGCATCTAGATCTCGAAACTGCATTCAATCAGGGTTCTCGTCGGTTTAAGGGTGATCTGAACCTGACATAGAACGGCTACGCAACTGTATGACTATTCCCCTATTCTGCCATCTGCGTCTCAGAATGCGGGGGTTGTCTATTCGATCGAGTCACATAAATCGCCAAATCGGAAGACTTTTCATTCAAAAAATTGCTTATTACTGTTTACTTTTTGAGAAATCTACATTGAGATGGCTTTTCAGAAACTTTGTCAAAGCAATAAGCCTCACTGCAACTGCTCTCATTTTGAAACAAAGCCTGGGTAGTCCTTACCCAAATACCCCAACAAAGCCTGAAAAAAGCTCGCCTGCGGCGAGCTTTTTTCAGGCTTTGTTGGGGGGAGTTTGCGTCCGCAGAGCGCGAATTCCCCGACATAAAAATCCCTAATGAGAACTGCCAGCCTTACTACGGTAAAAATTACTCATATATGAACATATATTCACATATTTCCAATATGATGTTAAGGTGCTGAAATTCTCTTTGAATCATCTTTTGAAGCTGCTATGGTCAACTCCCCGTCCTTCATAACACGACGAATGCAGGTCGGCGGCATGGACTGCCCAAGCTGCGAGATGAAAATTGAGGCTGCTCTACAAAAGTTGACGGGGATTGCTGAGGCTGCTGCTGATGTTGCGACTGGACATCTGACCGTATCTTACGATCCACAACAAATTGACGAAGCGGCGATCGACAACTGCCTGATTGCGTTGGGCTATACAATCGTTACCCCAAAGCTGACCCTGCACACCTCTGAGCAGCCTCACAGTCACGCCCATCCGCATGACGGCTGTGAGGGTGAACATGATCACAATCACGAAGAACATGGGCATAGCCACGGTGACGGTGAATTTAGCTTAAAGAGAGAAGGGCTATTGATTGGCGTTGTCGCAACGCTTTTCATTCTGGGTTCTTTTTTTGAAAAATCTCTGCACAATACCCCCTTCTCGATCGCTGAATATGCGGTTTTTATCTCGGCTTACCTGCTGAGTGGCTGGGGCGTACTGACGATCGCAGGTCGCAATATTCTCAAAGGGCAGGTGTTTGACGAGAACTTTTTGATGAGCATTGCTACTTTAGGGGCGATCGCCATTCACCAGCTCCCGGAGGCAGTGGGAGTCATGCTGTTCTTTAAAGTTGGTGAAACGTTTCAGAATGCGGCAGTCAGCAATTCCCGACGCTCTATTTCAGCGCTTCTAGAAGTTCGCCCTGACTCTGCCAATCTTAAAACGGCAGATGGCATCCAGGTTGTCTCTCCTGAAGCAGTGAAAATCGGCGACCTGATCCTCGTCAAACCTGGTGAGAAAGTTCCGCTAGATGGAGAAATTCTGGAGGGGAATTCTCAGGTTGATACTTCAGCGCTTACAGGTGAATCTGTGCCGCGCACCGTTCGCGTTGGAGAAACTGTGCTGGCAGGCATGATTAATCAGTCTGGTGTTCTCACCCTGAGGGTGACAAAACTTTTTGGTGAATCGTCGATCGCCCGGATTCTCGATCTGGTGCAAAACGCCAGCAGCAAGAAAGCTGAAACCCAGAAATTTATCACCCGCTTTGCCCAACGCTACACGCCGATCGTTGTCATTTTGTCTCTAGCCGTGGCGCTACTGCCGCCGATATTCATTCCAGGTGCAAGTCCTGCTGACTGGGTCTATCGCGCCTTGGTGCTGCTGGTAATTTCTTGCCCTTGTGGACTGGTGATCAGTATTCCCTTGGGTTATTTTGGCGGCATTGGCGGCGCTGCAAAACGCGGCATTTTAGTGAAAGGCTCTACTTTCCTGGACAGCTTGGCGGCAGTCAAAGCGATCGCCTTTGATAAAACAGGTACCCTCACCCAGGGCATATTCAAAGTCTGTGAAATAGTCCCCCACAACGGGTTTACCCCTGATGAACTGCTGCGCTGGGCGGCAATTGCCGAAGCCAACTCCAACCACCCGATCGCCCAATCGATTCGAGCGGCATACGGCAAGCCTATGGATGAGTCAAGGGTTACAGACTACGCCGAAATTACGGCGCACGGCATTCAGGCAAAGGTAGAAAACCGTGAGGTGCTGGCAGGAAACGATCGCCTCATGCACCGAGAAAAAATTGACCACAACACCTGTGACGTAGAAGGCACCGTGGTGCATCTGGCGATCGATCGCCGCTATGGGGGCTATATTCTGATTGCGGATGAGCCAAAGCCCGGTGCAATGGAGGCGATCCGATCGCTCAAAGCGCTGGGCGTGGAGAAAGTCGTGATGCTGACAGGAGATTCGCAGGCAGTGGCGCAACGGGTGGCGCATAGGCTAGAAGTTGATGCGTTTGAGGCAGAGCTATTGCCAGAAGATAAGGTTGCTGCCGTGGAAAAGCTGCTGCAAACGGTTGGCAAAAAGGGCAAGGTTGCCTTTGTGGGAGACGGCATTAATGACGCTCCAGTGATTGCCAGAGCCGATGTGGGTATAGCGATGGGAGGGCTAGGATCAGATGCGGCGATCGAAACGGCTGACGTGGTGCTGATGACCGATGATCCCTCCAAGGTTGCTGAGGCAATTCAGATTGCTCGCAGAACTCACGCGATCGTCTGGCAAAATATTACTCTTGCCCTCGTGGTCAAGGCAGCATTTATTATTCTGGGCATTCTGGGGGTTGCCACCCTATGGGAAGCTGTATTTGCCGATGTGGGTGTGGCGCTATTGGCGATTCTGAACGCGACTAGGGTGATGAAGTATGGCAACCGCCGAGGCGGTTAGGACGGGGACATTTTGGGTGGGACGCTTCGCGCCCCACCCAAAATGTCTTAAGCAAACTGGCGATGGCTATAAAAACTACAGGACTGGGTCAAGTCAAAACTGAGTTGCTGTAGAACCAAGTTGAGTTAAAACTGAGTTGCGCTAACTAAGTTCCGCTCGATTTGTGGTGTGCTGGGTATGAAACGACGCTTGTTTTTGCCTCAACGGGGAATCCGTTGGGGGGTGCGATTTTTGCTGCTGGCGATCGTTAGTCTTTGCTTTGCATCTGGGGGCTTTACCGCTCTGCTGGCTGGCTTTCAGGTGCAAACCGCCCCAGTAGAAACCACCCAGGTAGAATCTTTTGGGGCTGGGCGATCGCCAGACGCAGTTCAGCTTATCTCCAACGGCAGACCTCAGCTCGATCCGTTGCCTCCTGCCCAAGAGGTATGGAACTGTGAGGTGGTGGTGGTGGGTGGCTCTCTGGGCGGCGTGGCGGCGGCATTTCACGCCATGCAGTCTGGCGCTATTACTTGCCTAATTGAGCTAACTCCTTGGCTGGGGGGACAGATTAGTTCTCAAGGGGTTTCTGCTCTAGATGAATCGCACACCATGATCGCAGAACAGCGGTTTTCTCAAAGCTGGAGCGATTTCAAACAGCTGATTCAGTCTCAGAAAGTGCAGCTACCTGCTTGGGCAAATCTATCGCCTGAGACTCAGGTTGCCGAGCTGAATAGCTGCTGGGTGGGACGGCTATGTTTTCCTCCAGAGGCAGGAGCGAATGCGGCAGAAGCGTTGTTACAGTCTGCCAAAGCTAAAGCCTCAGGAAGTCGATGGGGAACGGCGATCGCTTTCAAAGGCGCTGAGTTTGATACCACAGGGCAAGAAATTACCGCCATCTACGCCGTGCGTCGTGTGCATCATCCTTCTACTCAGCCCGAAGCTGTTCAATCCAAAGGCAGACTCTCCCAAGAAATTGCAAGCTGGTATTCCTGGTCTGCTGACGCTGAGTTTGAGAAATTTCCCCTGCGGCTAGAAGCACCACCCGGCAAGCGGCTAATGGTGATTGATGCCACTGACACCG
The DNA here is from genome assembly GCF_059504425.1 of Drouetiella sp. Lineage (NCBI taxonomy): Bacteria > Bacillati > Cyanobacteriota > Cyanophyceae > Oculatellales > Oculatellaceae > Drouetiella > Drouetiella sp. Next base: position 22,048 of record NZ_JCACIN010000110.1, on the reverse strand, counting down.
GAGAGCTAGTCGGCTGGGCAAGCATTCCGCATCGGTTGGGATCAGAAGCCAAAACAACATCGGGCGAAGCCCACGCCGCTGAGCGAGATAACCCCGACTGCACTCAGGCGTTTACCTTCCCCTTCGTACTGGCACTACATGACGATCGCGGCAAAAGTCTGGCGGCACTGGCACAGTTCGAGCCGGAGTTCCCGCTGCATGAGCATTTACAGGCTTATTCGCTTGATGGAACGCCAATGTTTGCAGGGCGAAGCTTATTCAACTATCGTCGCATCGTTAGCACCACTCGAAATGATCCTTTTTGGTCAATGCCTGATATGGGCGATATGACGGCGATCAACTGGACACAGGGCAATGATTGGAATTTGATGACCCATCCGCTGATTCTGAATTCCAAAAACGTGAAAGCTGCCGGACAGCAGCACAACTGGCTGGGCGGATTGTCAGTCATTGCCCTCAAACACGCCGAAGAACACGCGCTGCTGTTTGCCCGCTGGCTGCTACAGCAAGCTGACTTAGAGGAAGCTGATTTGCCGCTGACCTATCTTTCGGGTGCAGACACGCCAATGGGCACTGCTTCAGGACTCAGCATGACTCCCTACATTCGAGAAGGACGGCGGATTATGGGACGGCAAGCCTACGGTCAGCCTGCTTTCATGCTCCGCGAGGCGGATCTGCGGCTCGATTTACCCGGTGGACGAGACTTTAGTGAAACAGCGATCGCCCTTGCCCACTATGACGTTGATATGCACGGCTGTCGCTACCGCAACTGGCAGCCCTCTGGGGAAGCCACTAGCGCCCATGCTTCAGAGTATGAGATTCGACCCTTACAGATTCCTTTGGAAAGCCTGATTCCTCAGGGAGTCAGAAATCTATTAATTGGGGGAAAAAGCATTGCCGTCAGCCATATTGTTAACGCTGTGACGCGAACTCACTACAGCGAGTGGGGCATTGGAGCCGCAGCAGGGGCAACTTCTGGATGGCTGATAACCAAGGCACCCGAAGAAATGTCTGCCGCAGATATTATTTCAAAAAAGCTTATGCCAAACCTCCAGCAGTATTTAATTGATCAAGGCTTGCAGTTGAGCTGGTAGAGGCTAACCAGAACCGACTGAAGAAGCTTAGACTAATGAGAATATTGAGACTCATGAAAGCCTATAGTCGGCTCACGAAGTCGATCGCTCCATCGCTTTACGGGTGTAACTACTGAACCATGACTGAAGATAACTTGATTGAAAGCAATTTGACTCAAGGCAATTTGGCTACAGGCAATTTAATCCCAGAAAATTTAGCCTCAGAAAATTTAGCCTCAGAAAATTCAACTCAGGGCAATTCTAAAGCAGCTAAACCCAAGCATATTATCCTCACTTCCCATCAGCATCGGGGCAAAGCCGTTCCTATCCATTGGGGTGCAGAAAATCCGAGCGATCGCGGCCCCATCATTGGCTCAATCCGCAATCTGCAACATCGGAACGTCATAGGCACCCATGCCGGATCGTATGGTGTCTATCGTGCCCTGGCGGTAGCAAGCGGCGATCTTGATCCCACCCACAAAGCCGATCTCACCAATACATCGCCCCCTGTGCAGATTGGGCCTTACCCAAGCTGGAGCGATCCGGATAAAATTGTCTCACTCGATCCGTTTGGGGCTTTTGCTGGCAATGTTTTCACAGACTATGAGTCAGAGGGATACGACATTCTGCCGACCATCGCCATCACCAAAGCCCACATCAACCTCCCAGAGCTAAAAGAGGCTGTCGCCCAAGGTCGCATCACGGTGGACGGCAAGCTGCTGAAGTCAGATGGCAATTTGTTGGTGACGAAGGCGGCGATCGATCCCGTTTGGTATCTTCCTGGCATTGCTAAACGGTTAAACATCGAGGAAACAGATTTGCGGCGCGTTCTGTTTCAGCAAACAGGCGGTATGTTCCCCGAACTGGTGACGCGACCCGATCTTCATGTGTTCCTGCCACCGATCGGCGGTTCAACCATTTATATTATTGGCGATGAGAAAGCGATCGTCGATCCCACGAAACCTTTGGCGGTACGGGTGCATGACGAATGCAATGGCTCGGATGTATTCGGCTCTGATATCTGCACCTGTCGTCCTTATCTCGTTCACGGTATCGAGGTTTGTATTCAGACAGCACAAGAAGGTGGCGCAGGCGTGATTGTCTATTGTCGCAAAGAGGGTCGGGCTTTGGGTGAAGTGACAAAGTTCTTGGTCTACAACGCCCGCAAACGTCAGGAGGGAGGCGATCGCGCCGATGCCTATTTTACCCGTACCGAGTGCGTTGCCGGAGTTCAGGACATGCGCTTTCAAGAGCTGATGCCGGACATGCTGCACTGGCTAGGAATTACGCGGATCGATCGCCTTGTCTCCATGAGCAACATGAAATACAACGCCATCACCCATGCCGGAATTGAGGTGGTGCAGCGGATCGCCATTCCGCCAGAGCTGGTTCCTGCCGATGCACAAGTGGAGATCGAAGCTAAAAAAGCTTCAGGCTATTACTCGGAGGATGAGGTATTAGCCGCAGAAGAATTGGCGCAGATCAAAGGGCGAGACTATTGAGAGCCTTTAGCAACTCAGCACTAAATTGTCACGGTGAACTACCGTTTCTTCGCCTGCGTATCCTAAAATCTTGAAAATCTCATCTGAGTGATGCCCCAAGATCTGTTGCAGTTCTCCACTGCCGTAGTTAACGATGCCACGGGCGATCTCCTGACCCGCCAGATCGCAGAGCTGCACTGCATCTTGGGTTTGAAACTCGCCTTCGATTTCCTTAATTCCGGCGGCAAGCAGCGATCTGCCCGATTGACAGAGTGCTTTGACGGCTCCCGGATCAAGGTAAAGCTTGCCTGCCGGAACTAAACCATGGGCAATCCAGCGCTTGCGGGCATTGAACGGGCGCGGCTGCGGCTCAAACTGCGTGCCTAAAGATTCGCCCTGCAAAATTTTCTCAATGTTTTGGGGCGATCGCCCTTCCGTAATCACTGTGCGAATTCCAGCCGTAGTCGCAATCCGGGCAGCCGCAATTTTTGTCACCATGCCGCCCGTGCCCCAGGTGCTGCCCCGATCGCCTACTTCTGCCTCCAGATGATCGATGCTATCTACCGTTAAGATCGGCTGAGCATCTGGATTATGGCGCGGATCGGCGGAGTAGAGGCGATCGACATCGGTTAGCAAAAACAGCCAGTCCGCCTCCACCAAGCTAGCAACCATTGCCGACAGCGTATCGTTATCGCCAAACTTCAGTTCTTCGATCGCCAGCGTGTCGTTTTCATTCACAATCGGAATTACCCCCAGCTTCAGCAATTGCCGAAACGTGCGGTAGGCATTGACATAGCGGCTGCGCTGTACCAGATCGCTGCGGGTCAGCAACACCTGGGCGATCGGCTGACCTAACACGCTAAACAGATCGTCATAGACTCGCATCAGCCGCCCCTGCCCCACTGCCGCCACCGCCTGCTTCATCGAAATCGTGCGCGGACGCTCGGTAAGACCCAGCCTTGCGCAGCCTACGCCCACGGCTCCAGAGGAAACTAGAATGACCTGATGCCCCTGCTGGCGAAGCTGGCTAAGGGTTTCTACAAGCTGAGCGATCGTCGCCAGCGCCAAAAACCCCGTTTCGGGTTGGGTCAGGCTAGAAGTACCAATTTTGATGACGATCGTTTGAGCCATGGGTACGCTTGAAAAGAGCTGCTTGAGAATAGCAAGTTTAGACACCAAATAGTAAAGCGCCAACCCTCAAAAATGAGAATTGACGCTCCACAAAATATTTACAGTTTTTATGAGTCGAGGTCTTTAATTAGCTTGACCTCTTTATATATGTGTTCAGAGTAGCAAGGCTTAGGCCGATTCACAGCGGTCTTAATTTTTTCTTTAGAATTGTGGTTTAAGTTTAATTTTCATGAGATTTTGTAAAGTTTTATTTATATAGAGGCGATCGTCCTCATTTTTGCTGAATCTTTTTCCAGTTCCTTAAGACACACTTTCAGCCCCTGCCTCTAACGAAAAATTTCTGCCATGCTATCCTAGTTAAGCTGTCTAAAATCACACATTCAGGATTTCGGGTGTTTCAGCAAGGCATATGCTCTGCCAGAAATGCACCTGGATGGAGGATAAACCCGAAAAAGGAGTAAATTCATGCCCGTTGTTACTTTGGCTCAATTATTGGAGTCTGGTGTTCACTTTGGGCACCAAACCCGCCGATGGAACCCCAAGATGTCCCCCTACATCTACACATCCCGGAACGGGGTTCACATCATTGACTTGGTGCAGACTGCCCAGCTCATGGATGCAGCCTACAACTACCTGCGCAAGGCTTCCGAACAGGGCAAGCGCGTCCTGTTTGTCGGCACAAAGCGGCAGGCGGCAGGCATCATTGCCCAAGAGGCGCTACGTTGTGGCTCTTACTATGTCAACCAGCGCTGGTTGGGCGGAATGCTCACCAACTGGGTGACGATCAAAACTCGCGTCGATCGCCTCAAGGATCTAGAGCGTCGTCAAGAAACAGGTGCACTGGACTTGCTGCCCAAGAAAGAAGCGGCAGTGCTGCGCCGTGAGCTGGAAAAGCTGCAAAAGTATCTGGGCGGTCTCAAAGGGATGCGCAAAGTGCCCGATATCGTAGTGATTGTGGATCAGCGTCGAGAATACAACGCCGTGCAGGAATGCCAAAAGCTAAATGTGCCGATCGTTTCTCTGTTAGATACCAACTGCGATCCTGACACCGTAGATATTCCAATTCCAGCTAACGATGATGCGATTCGATCGATCAAGCTGATTGTCGGACGGCTAGCAGACGCGATCTACGAAGGTCGTCATGGTGAGCTAGAAGCCGAGGAAGAGTTTGACGATTATGAAGTTGCAGACGAAGATTATGTCTTCGATGAAGCTGATTTCCCGCCTGACGAAGAAGGGACAGACAAATAGTAAGGCGATCGAGTCTGGTGAGGGGTGAAACGCCTAATTGTGGGCTTCATCCCTCGCGGTTGATCCATATCCCTATATCCTAGATTCAGACCTCAAAGATTCAGACCTCAAACCTAGAGACACAGGACTAAAGCAATGGCGGAAATATCGGCAAAGCTTGTGAAGGAGTTGCGCGATAAGACTGGCGCAGGAATGATGGACTGCAAGAAAGCCCTTGCAGAATCCGACAGCGATGTAGAAAAGGCAATGGAATGGCTACGCCAAAAGGGCATCACTTCGGCAGGTAAGAAAGCCGGAAAAGTGACAGCCGAAGGCTTAGTAGGCAGCTACATTCACACGGGTGGACGGGTTGGCGTGTTGGTAGAAATCAACTGTCAGACTGACTTTGTTGCCCGAAACGAGGCTTTTCAGGTCTTGGTGAGAGATATTGCCATGCAGATTGCTGCCTGCCCCAACGTGGAATATGTCAAAGTCGAAGACATTCCTCCAGACGTGGTGATTAAGGAAAAAGAGATTGAGATGGGCAAAGACGATTTGTCCAATAAGCCCGTCAACATCCGCGAGAAGATTGTGGAAGGTCGGATTGATAAGCGCCTTAAGGAGCTGTCTCTGCTCGATCAGCAATACATCAAAGATCAGAGCATCACGGTTGCCGAACTGGTGAAGCAAAAGGTAGCAAGTTTGGGTGAAAACATCCAGGTGCGACGCTTTGTCCGCTTTGTTATGGGCGAAGGCATTGAGAAGCAAGAGGAAGATTTTGCAGCAGAAGTGGCAGCTCAAACTGCGGTGAAGGAAGCAGCGGCTGTAGCTGAAGCACCTGTGGCAGAAGCGCTCGTAGCTGAAGCGCCTGTAGAAGTTGAGGCGCCTGCTGAGGAAGCCAAAGCTGAGAAGTCTGATAAGAAATCTAAGAAGTCCAAAAAATAGCTGATGGCTCCTTAGTTAGTTAGCTCAGTCGTTGAAGCAATTTTGGGATATCTGGGTAATGGGTCGTAAGGTCTGAGCATTGCTCGATCGCCTACTCATTACTCATTTTTTATGGCAATTTTCCATCCCAATTTTGCTGCTAATCAACTTTTGTGGCTGAACTCGCTATCCTGGAATCTGAATTAACTTCCTATCTAATTTTTGCAAACCCATATCCTAGATCGAATGGTTAGACCCGTTGAGCAAATTGAGCAAGAGATCGCCAAACTCGATCAGGCGGTACGGACGATCGCTCAAGAGTTCCACGATACCTATACGCCCTATCTAGCGGCTCTGGGCAAAACCGTGCGGCAGCAGCTCGTCTTGGCAAGCTACCACATCTGCACCCATGGTTATCCAGAGCAGTTTTTGCAGCTTTCACTCCATCAGCGGCAAGAGCTTCAGCGATCGCTACGGCAGCTGGCTAAGCGGACTCAAGCCCAGCTTACCAATCAGCTTCAGGCAGCTCTAGAGTTAGATGAATCTGATCATAAACTGAGTTATGAGCTTAGCAACGAGTCAGAGAGTGAGCCTGATGAGGCTGGATTCTTGCTCGTTGAACTTGACGAAGCTGAACTTGACGCAGCTGAACTTGACGAGACTGAACCTGATGAGGCTGAACTTGACGAGGCTGAACCTGATGAAGCTGAACCTGGCGAGGCGAAACCTGATGTGCGTCGGGTCAGCTTAGATGAGCTATTAGAGCGATCGCCCACTCAGCCCATTACTCCCATAGCCCTGGCAGATTGGCAGGAGCAGCTAGAACAAGACATCGTTGAGCACCTGCAAAATCTCTCTCATGCTGCCAACCGTTTGCTGCAACAAAGCAAAATTCTCCCTAGCCAACTCCCGGCTCCCATCTTAGAAATTGCATCTAGGGCGGATGTCATCTCTGAAACGCCTGTCGGTTCACCTAATCTGATTAGTTTGCTGATCGAGAGCGACTCAGAAGACTCGGCAATGACTCAAATCACGACTATTCGTCTGCATCTGTCAGAAATTGAGTTTAGCGACACTACCGTTGCGCTATGGCGATCGAAAGTCCGTACTCTGGTAGCACAGCTCAACAAGCTGGGGCGAGAATATCAGAAGCGGCAAAAAGAAAAGGCGATCGCTCAAGCCGAATCCGCATGGCGATCGAGCTGGTATGAAGACTAGCGGTTTGGCAATTATTAACTGACGGATTGATGCCTATGGGTAGATGGGTAGATGGGTGGATGGGTGGATAGGAAACTCTCGTCCACTCATCTGCCCGCCAACTATTATTTAACTAATCGCTAGCGCTGGATCTTGCCCTTTCTCTTCCTTTCTTATGGACTGGCTACGCCTGCAAAAAGCCCTCTCTGTCGAAGCCGATCGCGGCTTCAATGATTTGGTGGGCAGCCAGTATCGGTTCAGCGAATTCCTCAGCTTTAGTCTGGCACAGCCGCCCACAGAGCTGACTCAGAATGAACGACAGCGATCGCAGGAAATTTCCCAGGAGTTCACGCGCTATACAGAACTCAGCTTTGCCCAACGGCAGCACTTGGTTGCCGAAACCCGCCGCTTTATTTACCAGACCCGTAAGCAGTTGGAGGAGCGATCGACACCGGATTCAGAAACGGCTGAACAATCCGGCATCCGCTACTCTTCTGTTCAACCATCAACTACCGTCGCTAAGGCGGCTCAGAAAAAAGTTCCTCGGACAAAGCCTTTGGTGGAGCCAAAAAGCAGAGCGCCCGTCAAGCTCGATCAGGCAGTCACCTATCTGCCAGGAGTAGGGGTGAAGAATGCCGAGCGGCTGGCAAAGCTAGGGCTAAATACCGTACGCGACGTGCTGTACTACTATCCGCGCGACCATATTGACTACGCCCGTCAGGTAAAAATTCGGGAGCTGGAGCCAGGAGAGACGGTGACGCTAGTGGTCACAGTGAAAAAATGCACCTGCTACAGCAGCCCGCGTAATACCAAACTCACCATTTTTGAGCTGGTGGTGCGTGACTCTAGCGGACAGATGAAGCTGAGCCGTTTTTTTGCTGGAAGTCGGTATCAAAATCGCGGTTGGCAGGAGCAGCAAAAGCGTCTGTATCCCATGGGTGCAACGATCGCCGCATCGGGCTTAGTCAAGCAGAGCAAGTTTGGCATGACGCTAGACAATCCGCAAATTGAGGTGTTAGATCATTCGGGAGCCTCGATCGACTCCATGCAGGTCGGTCGCGTGGTGCCTGTTTATCCCCTTACCGATGGGGTAGGCGCTGACGTGGTGCGCAAGGCAGTAGTGGAGGCGTTGCCTGCCGTGTCGCAGCTTCAGGAGCCATTGCCGGATGGTCTGCGCACCAAGTATGAGCTAATTGGCTTACAGGAGGCGATCGCCCACATCCATTTCCCTCCCCATGCTGAGGCTTTAGCGGCAGCCCGACGACGGCTGGTATTCGATGAATTCTTTTACCTACAGCTCGGCTTGCTAAAACGCCGCATGACTCAGCGCCAGCAGCAAACCACCGCCAAGCTGGCTGCCACAGGCGAACTGATCGAAGAGTTTTATCGGGTGCTGCCCTTTAAGATGACCAATGCCCAGCAGCGGGTAATCAACGATATCCTCAATGACATCCAGACTCCTACCCCGATGAATCGGCTGGTGCAAGGCGATGTCGGGTCAGGAAAAACTGTTGTGGCGGTCGTTGCCATCCTGGCGGCAATTCAGTCAGGCTTCCAGGCGGCGCTGATGGCTCCCACTGAAGTCCTGTCTGAGCAGCACTACCGCAAATTGGTGGGTTGGTTCAATCTGCTGCATCTGCCTGTTGAGCTGCTGACAGGTTCTACCAAGGTTGCCAAGCGACGGCAGATTCACGCCCAGCTGGCAACAGGCGAACTGCCGCTGCTAGTGGGCACCCATGCGCTGATCGAAGACCCGGTGCAGTTTCAAAAGCTGGGGCTGGTGGTGATTGATGAGCAGCATCGGTTTGGGGTGCAGCAGCGCGCCCGCCTCCAGCAGAAAGGCGACTATCCCCATGTGCTGACGATGACGGCGACTCCCATTCCCCGCACTCTAGCGCTAACGATGCATGGCGATCTAGAGGTGAGTCAAATTGACGAGCTGCCGCCGGGACGCAAGCCGATTCAAACGACAGTGCTGTCGGGGGGCGATCGCGCTCATGCTTATGATCTGATTCGCCGAGAAATTGCTCAGGGTCGTCAAGTGTATGTGGTGCTGCCGCTGGTGGAGGAATCGGAAAAGCTGGATCTGAAGTCAGCGATCGAAGAATTTCAACACCTACAAGAGGGCGTTTTCCCGGAGTTTAGGGTGGGGTTGCTGCATGGGCGCATGAGTTCGGCAGAGAAGGACGAGTCCATTAGCCAGTTTCGGGATAACCAAACTCAGATCTTGGTGTCTACAACAGTCGTGGAGGTCGGGGTTGATGTTCCGAATGCTTCGGTCATGCTGATCGAACACGCCGATCGCTTCGGTCTATCGCAGCTCCACCAGTTGCGGGGGCGGGTAGGACGCGGCGGAGATCAGGCTTTTTGTCTGCTCATGAGTAGCTCAAAATCAGAAACGGCGAAGCAGCGGCTAAAGGTATTAGAGCAGTCGCAGGACGGCTTTTTTATCTCCGAAATGGATATGCGGTTTCGCGGCCCTGGTGAAGTGCTGGGCACCCGCCAATCGGGCTTACCCGACTTTGCGCTGGCGAGTTTGGTCAACGATCAGGATGTGCTGGAGGTGGCACGAGAAGCCGCAGAAAAGCTGATTGCCATCGATGCCACTTTGGAGCGCTGGGCACTACTGCGATCGGAGTTGGAGTATCGGTATCAGCGTCTTATGGGTGGCACAATTTTGACGTGATGGGCTAGCTCATAGTGCATAATTGCCCTATCCAAAACCGCTTAAGCCCTTCGGTGTGTGCTAGTAAACCTAGAGGCTTTACTATCGCTTGAACTCTTAGAGAAGCTAAATGATGTATTGGGTAGTTCTAGTGGTTAATTTTTATCTACGGTGAAGCTAATTATACTGTTGAGTAGAAGACTTAGTCTTTATCGAGGATTGTCAGTGGACTTAAATTCACCAATGAAATTAGAAATTCGAGATTTCTTTTATGCAATTTCATTAGTTATATCTGCAATATCTCTCTTTATATCTGGTTATTGGAATAGCTTGAGAGGAGCGAAATTTATTGCTGTAGCACCTCGCTTTGCCATCTATCTTTATGTTGCAGACAGACAAGATTTCCTCATTCTACCCATAACAATCGCAAACATTGGCGCTCAAATTGGAGTTGTCGATTCTCTCTATCTTAAAGTATCAAAGTCAGCATACGAAAATGAGCCAATCTTTTATGCTATTTCGGACGGGGAAGGACTTGAAGAATTTTTTAAGCATATTCCACTAGCAGGTATGTCGTATGAAATACCGTTTACTGAACCTAGCTTAAAGGATTTGCCTCGTCCATTTGTACTGAAGCCAGGAGAGAGCCAAACAAAGTATCTATCCTTTATCGCTCCCTCTGATTGGGTCTTATCTTTATCCATAAGCAAATTTGCCGTTTACGGTGATATCAGTGGCAAGAAGAAGCCACAAAAAATTCTAGAGCAAGAGTTAAAAATCCAAAATCTCCCGGCTACTACAAGCTTTGCTCAAGGATTTAACCTTGTACCAAATCAACCTCTTACATTAGGCAAGTTTCCATAGAAACTGAAGAGACGATGCATGAGGCTAATCACCTCATCAGCATTGCGGGTTGAGAGGATCGCCCCCACTCCTTAACTTCTCAACTAAGGTATTAAGCGTTATGTCGTAATTTGATCTAGGGAAATAGCCCTTGTGCAAAGCATTTCAGACGGAGCGATCGTAGTTTGAGGTGGTCTCAATTGCCTAAAGGATATTCAGCGGGGAACCGGAATTCATCCTAGGCTAGGAGGCGTTCCTGTCCGCAGCTCTTAGCGAAGGCAGCTAAATAGGAGTAGCGACCCGCTTTACCCGTCACAAATAACCTCTTGGAATTAACTGATTACCTCTAAACGGTTAGTGTGCAAGCGGATTTTTATGCAGCGATCGCTCACATTCACTGCTAGGTTCACAGCTATGCCTAGAGCAATTTGAGCTGTCAGGCTGTGTGTAGCTCTACGCAGGGTTCATCATGGCAGTGATGGACTTCGACAAGCACATGAGAGAGTAATGGAATGTGATTAAGTAAGCTTTTATAATATTCTGGCTTCTGAGGATAATGAGTAACAAGGGAAACTGTGGCTGCTAGATGATTTTCGCTAAGGTTCCAAACGTGCAAATCGGTAACACGATTGTCAGCATCTTGTTCAACCGCATTTACGATCGCCAGCTTTGTTTCTTTATCAACTGCTCCGTCCAGCAAGATGGAACCAGTTTCACGAACCAGTCCATAAGACCATCTTGCAATCACTAAGGCCCCAATTAAACCCATTACTGCATCCATCCAAACCCAGCCTAAAAACTTCCCTCCGAGTAGGGCAACTATTGCAAAAACCGAAGTTAAGGCATCTGCTAGAACGTGAATGTAGGCAGCACGGAGATTGTGATCATGATGGGGATAGTCATGGGAATGACCGTGATGGTTATGGGAATGATCATGATGCTCTTGCAACAAAAAAGCACTGGCAAGATTTACTATTAATCCAATAACCGCAATATAGATTGCCTCATTGAACTGGATAGATTGAGGCTCAAGAAGACGGACAGATGACTCAACTGCTATGGCAAGAGCCACTACTGCAAGTACAATCGCGCTAGTAAAACCCCCCAGCACACTGACTTTACCTGTACCAAAGGTATATCTGGGGTTGTTTGCATGTCTTCGGGCGTATTGATAGGCAAACACTGCAATACCAAAGGCTCCAACATGTGTTGCCATATGCCAACCGTCAGCAAGCAGAGCCAGCGAACCAAAGGTTGTACCAGCTACAATCTCAGTAATCATTGTCACTGCTGTGAGCAAAAGCACTATTTTGGTATTTTTTTCTGCCTGATTCTGATCGGCAGAAAAATTATGAGAGTGTTGCCATTGTTCAAGAGTATGGATGTGCATAAAACTATCTAAAGAAGAATTGGACTAAGTTCGCAAGCGATCGCCTATCAATTTTTTACTGCCCGTAGCGAAGGCTTCTATCTTCACTGTGACTCTTTCCTCAGCATTCATCTTAAATGACTGCCCCAATCAGCCGACAACCTAAGCAGCCTAAAAATCTATAGGAAGATGCACATCATATAGCGCCACGCGCTTAGATCCAATGAGTTATTTTTTGAGAGCCTCGCTCCGCGAGGCTCTCAAAAATAACTCGTCCTAACTCAATTACTTAATGCTCTACATTAGGTAATACTGCTTATTAAGTTGCTGTAAGACTCGGCGATCGCCAATTAAATCTCTCACAGGAAAGCTCATGAACTGAGCCGCTATTTCTGCTTAAGCCGTTTTTGCTTGGGCTGTTTCCGATTCGACCCAGGTGGCGTTCGATCTGCCCCAAAATATTTTTCGCTTCGGTAGCGCAACCACACTCGCAGGGCTTCTGGAATCTGCTCTTTTTGTTCTTTCGTCAGGGTATTGTAAAGCGCTAAGGCGCGATCGCGTTCTCCCCGGCAGGCGGCATTGTTGTGAGCATCCCAATAGCTCCGAGCCACCCGAATCCGCCGACAGACTTCCTTAATCAGCGCTTCTCCAGTCAGTGGGTCTTCCTGCTTTGCCATAGCTTCTCTAGTTAAGTGTGAGTTAAAAGTAAGATGGGATCAGGTTGACGTAGCGAAATTTCTTATGAGAACCCAGCGAACTCGCAGTCAAGAGCGGATTTTGAGCTTGCTCAAGTCTTTAAACCGGGCAATTTCTGCCCAAGATATCTACATGGATCTGCGAAACCGCAGTGAAAACATGGGGTTGGCAACGGTATATCGATCGCTAGAAGCCCTGAAGCTTGAAGGCGTGGTACAAGTCCGTACGCTGGGCAACGGCGAATCCCTCTACAGCACGGTTCAACAAGATCGTCATCACCTGACCTGCCTTCAGTGTGGCGCTTCTACACCCATTGATCAATGTCCTGTTCATGAACTCGAACATCAACTGAATCAATCTTACGAGTTTAAGATCTTCTACCACACCCTAGAATTTTTTGGGGTCTGCACGACCTGCCAGCTTGTCCAGGCATCTGGCGCTGGAGGTTGAACTTAGACTAAAGTCCTCAGCCCCAAAAACTTGAAGATTGAACTGGAATTAGGGGCGATCGCTAGCAGCAAAGCGCTCTTGCATATCTTGTTACAGGAAGGCTGCCCTACTGGCTTCTTCTTGAGTAGGATTTACGCAGATTGAAGCGAAATCCGCCCCCCAAATCCCCAATTCTGGGGGAGCCGGAGTTCAGAGTCCCCCAATTCTGAGGGGCGGATGCATAAGTCCTATTAAAACGAAAACTCTAATTTCTCATTTTAGTCAGTACCTATACCTGTGATCTTTGTGATTACAGGTATAGGCACTGATCTTGACCTAAACCAAGCCTACGACCGATCGCACTTAACACAAGCCACCATAGATACAATCACTAAGGTTCTTACCAAAGTGAAAGAAACGCTGAAGGCGCTAATTGGCAGAAATAATACTGTACAAATACTAAGCGGGTGGGCGGAATCGAACCCCCATTATTAGCTTGGAAGGCTAAAGTTTTACCACTAAACTACACCCGCAAGAGTTAAGGCTACTTAGCTATGCCTTTCCCAGTATAGCATTCCTTCATCTAAAGGTGCAATTTCAAGGCGATACTTGAATTCCACCTGCCGTTAGATGCGTTGTCCAAATACTCAGATCATTGTCAGGAATTGCAGCGGAGAGTCGCTGATAAACTTGTTTTGCCTGAGCTTGAGTCTCCACTAGAGCAAATACCGTTGAGCCAGAGCCGGACATCATCACACCCAAAGTTTCCATCTGCTCTAACGCTTGCCGCAGTTGAGCTACCTTGGGATAGGCAGGTAAGACAACTTTCTCTAGGTCGTTATGCAACAACTGCCCAATGCGTTTGCTATCCCGTTGACCGATCGCCCCCACCATTTCGCCCGAATGCATCTGCTGTCTGCGCCCTGTTTGCTCTGCTGGATCTGAAATGTAGGAACTGCCAAACTGCTGCCGATAGGCTTTGTATGCCCAGGGTGTTGCAACAGCTATACTGCGATATTTTGCTAACACGACATGGAGATGATCAGGGCTGGGCAGGGGCGCAAGCTGTTCGCCTCGGCCTGTGGCGATCGCCGTTCCACCCGAAATACAGAAGGGGATATCTGAGCCGAGTCGAGCCGCCAATGCCTGAAGCTCTGAGTGGGTCAGCCCCAAATTCCACATCAAATCTAGCCCGACTAGCACAGCGGCCGCATTGGCTGAGCCACCCGCCAGTCCGGCTCCCATGGGAATTTTTTTTTCGAGCATGATATCTACGCCGCCCAGCTTTTCAAAGAGCTTAGGAAATTGCTGCGCCATCAGATCTGCCGCCCGATAAGCCAGATTGCTTTCGTCTATGGGCACCTGCGGGTTATCGCAGAACACGCGAATGCGATCGGTACCATTGGCACGCAGATCAACGCGATCGCTCAACGCCACGCTCTGCAAGATCATCGCCAGCTCATGATAGCCGTCAGGACGATCGCCAATAATTTCCAGATAGAGATTGATTTTCGCGGGGGCAATCAAAGAATAGGCGCGCATGGCTGATAGTCTGGATGGCTGATAGCTGGATTGAGCCTACTCCAGCTTATTACTCAATGCCACCCAATGGGCAACGCTAAGATCTTCAGCGCGAGATTGTGGATTGAGATCGAGAGATTCGAGCAATTCATTCAGGCGATCGCGGTCTACAACGCTCTGCAAGTTATTTCGCAGCATCTTACGCTTGGTCGCAAAACCCAGTTTTACCAGCTTGTCGAGCTGTCGCGGATTGTTCGCCAAAGGCTGAGGCGATCGAGGCAGAATCCGAATCACGGCTGAATCAACTTTAGGAGGCGGATAGAATGCGCTAGCAGGAACAGTGCAGATCCGCTCACAGTCGGCAAGGTACTGCACGCGCACCGTAAGCGCCCCAAAGGCTCTAGAGCTGGGCTTAGCACAGAGGCGATCGGCAACTTCTTTTTGCAAGAGCAGCACGATGCTGTCGAGGGGAGCGGGATTGGGTTGGGCGATCGTTCCTAACAGCTTTTCTAGAATCGGGCCAGTGATGTTGTAAGGAATGTTTGCAACTACTTTATTGGGATGCTGGAAATTGGGAAAGCCTGCCAATATGGGAGGCAGATCTAGCGACAGAAAATCGCCTTCTAGCAGCAAAAAATTGGGAGTCTTGCCTAGCTTTTGCGCCAAACTTTTACACAAATCGCGATCGATTT
The DNA here is from genome assembly GCF_059504425.1 of Drouetiella sp. NCBI lineage: Bacteria > Bacillati > Cyanobacteriota > Cyanophyceae > Oculatellales > Oculatellaceae > Drouetiella > Drouetiella sp. Next base: position 6,797 of record NZ_JCACIN010000110.1, on the reverse strand, counting down.
CCACCGCCACAACCGACTGCGTGCGCGTCAAAAGCTGGCGCGTCAAAATACCCGTGCCGGGGCCAATTTCGAGGAGGCGATCGCTTTTTTCTAGCTTTGCCGCACCCACGATCTGCGCCAGTGCCGTATCGCTACGGAGCCAATGTTGTCCAAACTGTTTGCGAGGGAGGGGCATGGGTTAAGCGTAGGTCAAGCCGTATGCAGCAAAATCTGTTTGGAAGAAGTTCAACTCAAACAGATAGATTTAAAGAAGGGTAATTAGTTGTAACTAAAAGTGTAACTGGACTCATCATTGTAGTCGGCAATGGCACATTAGAAACATGATTCTTGTGAGAAGTGTTCTAATGAAATCACTGACTGTTCGTTCTGGTTTTTCGATTAAAAAAGCGTGTATGCTACCGCTCCTCATGGGCGTATTGAGTTTATCTATGACGAATCCCGCGTTTGCAGAGGCTGAGCGCATGTTGAGAACATTGACGGTGACAGGTATGGGTACAGAGTCGATTCCTACGACCTTGTCTCAGGTGCAGCTTGGCGTTGAGGTGCAGGGCAAAACCGCAGAAGAAGCCCAGCAGGAGGCGGCACAACGCTCCTCTGCCGTGGTGGAGCTACTGCGATCGCGCAATGTGGATAAGCTTCAGACCACGGGCATTTACCTCAGCCCTGCCTATGACTATAGCGACGGACAGCAAAAGCTGAGAGGTTATACCGCCACCAATTCCGTCAGCTTTCGTCTGCCAACCGATCGCGCAGGCACCCTACTGGATGATGCAGTAAAGGCAGGGGCAACGCGGATTGATAGCGTCAGCTTTGTGGCTGAAGACAGCGCAGTTTCCACGGCTCAGAAGCAGGCAATTCGTGAGGCAACTCAAGATGCCCAAGAGCAGGCGGAGGCAGCGTTGAGCGCTCTGGGGCTACAGCGCAAGGAAATTGTGAGTGTACAGGTGAATGGAGCAACGCCACCCACGCCGATCTTTGCTAGAGAGCAGAGAACGATGGCGATGGCGGACAGCGCTGCCCCTACCCCTGTGGTAGGCGGTGAGCAGGAAGTGCAAGCCTCTGTGACGCTTCAAATCAGCTACTAGACTCAGTAGATCTCAAACAGGGTTTTGGGTTGCGCTACGCGCAACCCAAAACTCTAAAAAGTTAACTTTTTAGAGAATTAACGAGCATTTACGATCTACTGAGACTCAGTGATGAGATTACTCAAGATGTTGTTTCTTGGGGAGGCACTGCTCAGCAGTGTCTCTCGAAAGGTGCTCCCGCGCTGCCATACCCCTTTGTTACCATAGGAGTATCCTAAGTTTGGGCTTCATCCATGCGGTTTATGTCTCGATCGCTTCTAGCTGCAGTCGGTTTAGCTATGGGTGCCTTCACTCCATTTCTGATGCAGGCAGGACAGGCGGTTGAGTTGCGGGGAGAAGTATATTTTGATCATCCGCCGACGCTTGTCAATGCCATGACGACTGAGCGACGCACCACTGCATCAAGCGCCACTTATTACTTTACGCTGACGGTACCTGAAGACGCAGGTGAGCCTCTACAACGGATTACGATCGCTCAGAAAGACGGCTCAAGCTTCGATCAGCTAGTCCGCTACAACACGGAAGCAACCCGTGCTTTTATAGGGACTCCTCGCAGTCGTTCTGAGGCAATCACGCTAGGCGCTACAACCTTCGATCGAGATAGCCAGACTGTTTCGGTGCTCTTCGATCCACCCGTATCGGCAGGAAAAACGGTCACAATTGGGCTGCGTCCCCGACGCAATCCGCTTTCAGATGGTGTGTATCTGTTTGGGGTGACGGCATATCCCGCCGGAGAGAAGGCTTACGGTCAGTTTTTGGGATATGGGCGACTCGACTTCGATAAGTCTGACAGCAATTTCTTCCCTTAATTTTTCTCCACAGCGGTTGGATCTCTTGCAAATCAGAGGTTTCAAGTTAGGCTTAGTGACGGCTACATCGCCACTAAACCTGACTTGAAAGGGATCTATTGAGACTATAGAAGTTGAACCTAGTGCGATTAAGTTTGCGCATGAATTCCGCGCTTTCCAAATCTCAATTTTTACAGCCGCAATCATGCAACAAACTTATACGAGAGAGCGTTGAAAGGGCGATCGGATGCACAGGGTCGGCTGCTCTCTAAATAAATCGATTAAGTTAAGGGCGGGAATGCAGCGGCACGCTAGCCGGATACCGGAGGCAGTCCCTAAGAATCTAGCGGGGAAAGCCCTCAAGGTGTTGAGCCAAGCGATCGACTAGGCTTCCCTCAGAGGAAGACTGCACTTCAGATTCGATTTGCTGTACCTTCTCAGTTGATAAACCCAGAAGGCTGACTAGCTGCTGATATGCCGCAGCTTCATCGGCATTGATATTGTCCTCTTGGGGCGATCGGGCACTACAAGAAATCACCTCATACGCTAACCGCAACACCATCTCTTTTTCCTCAGGGCTATGGAGCTTTGAGGTGATTTCTTCAAGAGGGATGTTTTGCTTCATGTAGTTTTGAAGCTCTTGACGAAGATGCTGTTGCTGAGCGGCATCTTTGGCAAAAATATTGCTGAAGCGATCGAGCATAATCTCAACTTCTTCAGCCGCAAGATCGCCATCTGCCCAAGCCATGGCGGTAACGGTGCGTAACAGGTTCATCTGACGAGGAGAAATAGACGGTGGGGTATGAACCATAAGACAATTCCTAATTAGATTGAGTTGTCTAGGCGATTGAGTGGTCTAAGCTAGATGGCTTTTAGGTTAGACTGCCTTGCTTACCTAAACTGCTTTGCTCACAAAGTATCATGAGAATCATAGGGTTTTACACGGCTTAAGCTTCTTGTTCGGAAGCAGTTACAGTCTGTTACGAAACCCTATTGTCTAGAGGTAACGATCGCAGCTTGACCCCTTTACATCAGAGAGCTAGAGTCCTAGTAACCCAAGCAAAACTCGACCTATGAATGAAGGCGATCGCACTTCTCCCAGTCCCCCTAACCCTGCCGATTGCCCAACCGTTTACCCTTGGGATCAGGGTGCGGCAGTCGTGGAAATTCAGGAACTGCTCTCTGCCCACGGTGCCTCAGGAATACGACCAGATGGCGACTTTGGCTCAAAAACCGAGAGAGCTGTAAAACTCTATCAAAAGCGGCACGGCTTACGAATTGATGGCGTTGTAGGTGCAGAAACCTGGACATCATTGCGATCGAGCATACAGCCCGGAAGCCGTCTGCTACAGCCAGGGCTAGTGGGTTCAGACGTAATGGAGCTACAGGGGCTGCTGCGTGTCTGTGGCTATGAGGTACGGCGGGATGGATACTTTGGTGAAAAAACCAGGGCTGCCATTAAGGCGTTTCAGAGAGAGCACCACCTTCGTCCCGATAGCATCGTCAATTCAACGATTTGGACTTTACTTCGAGGGCGCAGAAACCTCTCTTCGGCTTCTCCAACTCGAAACTATAAGCAGAAGAAAAGGTTCAAGTTCTTCTACTAAATTTTCTGACCTTTATAGCTGTCGCCATTTTGCTTAAAAAGTTTAGGGTGAGGAGCTTCGCGCCTCACCCTAAACTTCTCCGTCCTAACGTCTTGACGGTTGCTATAAAAATTCTAAGCCCTGCTTGGCAGAAGTCTGCCAAACAGGGCTTAGAATTTATGCCACCAATCTAGTTGCTAAAAGCATCTTTGATGTTGTCAACCGTGCGTTCAACAGCGTTCTTTGTGTTGTCTACTGCTTTCTGAGTGCGCGCTGCATCTTCTTCTGCTCTCTGCTCAATCCGCGCTGCATCTCTCTTGGCTTTGCGCTCAACAAAGCTGCCATCGCCATCTGTGGCATCCTCTACGCGGCTAGCATTCTTCTTCGCAGTTTGCTCAACCTTATCTGCCGTGTCTCGGATAAAGTTCTTAGCTCGTCCAGCGTCCTGTCTGGCTTTGTCTTGAACCTGGTCGCCCAGGTCTGAGGCCGCAATTAGGCTAGGAGCAGCGATCGCCATTCCACCTGACAAAAATGCGCCTGCGGAAGTGATTGTCGATAGGCAAAATAGCGCCATGGCAACCCAACGTCCCATAGCTGACAGTCGTTTTGTAAAAGAATTCAGTTTCATAGAATACAGTTCCACGTGATTTGATATTCTATTTCTACTAGATTTAATTGATTTACTTAATCACCCTCCAGGCAGAAGTTGTTCCTTTGGGCTGTCTCGATTTTCCTCTGATTCACCCGATCGCACCTTATCCAACCGATCACGATAGAAGATAGACAGAAGCGCTCTATATTTATTGCTTACCCTGCCAACTTTGCGACTCCATACTGTAGTGCCTCAATTCTCTCGACTGCTGATTGCCCTCCTAGCGCCCCTGATTTTTCTGACCGCCTGTAGCATTCCGCAGGTCAAAGCAGAAGATCGGCTATTTCTCGATCTTTCTCTCGATTTCCTGGGCGAATATCGGCTGCCGAAGCTTACCTTCGAGGATGCTCCGGTCGGTGGTTTGTCGGGTCTGACCTACGATCGCCAACGTGAGCGCTTCTACGCCATCTCAGACGATCGCAGCGATCGGGCACCTGCACGGTTTTATACCCTGAAGCTCAGCTTTAGTTCGGCGGGGGAGGCGATCGCCCTTAGCTCCGTCGAGATCGAGAAAGCCACGACTTTAATAGCAGAAGACGGTCGCCCCTATGCTGTTGGCACGATCGATCCAGAGGGAATTGCTCTCTCGCCGCGTCAGACTCTATTGATCTCTAGCGAAGGGGTTAGCCGCAACGGGATTCCCCCTTTCATTGATGAGTTTGATCTAGACGGGCGGTGGCAAAGCCGTCTGCCCATTCCCAGAGAGTTTTTGCCTGACACGATCGAGGGTCAGCCTGTCGGCATTCAGGACAATCTAGGCTTTGAAGCTCTGACTCTTAACGCCAGCGGCTCGGCAGGGGGGCGGCTGGAACCGTTTCGGGTGTTTTCGGCAACTGAGGCTGCCCTTCAGCAGGATTTGCCTGAGTCGGACTCTTCGCAGCCTGTTCGCTTTCTGCATTACCTGGTAGGAGAGAATCAGACGACGCTGCTTGCCGAGCATCTCTATCTCTTGGAGCCTGTCGAGAACGCCGTCAATGGCTTAACTGAACTCCTGACGCTTGATCAAGCTGGTCATTTTTTGAGTCTGGAGCGATCGTTTGGCGTGCTTGCCGGGTCTAATGCTCAGCTTTTTCAGATTGCTACGGGTGTGGCGACGGACATCTCAGGCGTTCCTACGCTCAAAGGAGATATTTCTGGAATTGCGCCGATTTATAAACGATCGCTGCTCAACCTTCAAGACTTAGGCATCCCGCTCGATAATTTGGAAGGCATGGCGATCGGGTCGCGCTTGCCCGATGGCAGCCGTAGCCTGATACTCGTGAGCGACGATAATTTCAATCCTGCTCAGGTGACTCAATTCCTCCTGTTTCGCATTCGCGGCATAGATTGAGAGGGAATTTACTCTGCCACAAAACCGTGATTTCCCCAGATTATTCCTTGCTATGATGAGATGTTCGGTTGAATCACGAACACAGGCTTGGAAGGCTCAGAAATTTCCTGAGCTGAGCGTGAAGTTTCTTAAGAGAGCTTTTGTGGTGTAGTTTCTGTGATTGAAAGAGTCGATTATTCTGCCATGCAACCATCAATTCCGTTGGGAACTATCTTGAAGGGCTACCGTGTTCTCAGTATTCTGGGACAGGGAGGGTTTGGTCGCACTTATCTGGCAGAAGATCAGGGGCGCTATAACGAACGCTGTGCCCTCAAAGAATTTATTCCGCCTCAGGGCAGCGCCTACGCTTTGACGAAGGCAAAAGAGCTGTTTCAACGCGAAGCCGCCATTCTCTACCAAATTCAACACCCGCAGATTCCGCAGTTTCGAGCCACTTTTGAAGATAATCAGCGACTTTTTTTAGTCCAAGACTACGTTGAGGGCAAGACGTTTCGGCTGTTGCTCAACGAACGCAAAGCCAAAGGCAGCACTTTCTCGGAGCCAGAGGCACTCCAGTTCATCCGTCAAATTCTGCCGATTTTGCACCACATTCACAGTAAAGGCATCATTCATCGCGACATTGCGCCAGATAATATTATTCTACGCCAGTCCGATAATTTGCCTGTGCTAATTGATTTCGGCGTGGTCAAAGAAATCGCGACTCGCGTTCAGTCGCCTGATGCTGTTGCCGAACCAACCACCGTAGGTAAATTTGGCTATGCTCCCAGCGAACAAATGCAGACGGGGCGCGCCTATCCCAGCAGCGATCTGTACGCGCTGGCAGTAACAGCGCTGGTGCTGCTGACCGGACAAGAACCTCAAGCACTGTATGACGATCGCAGCCTCACCTGGACTTGGCAGCGCTGGACGAAACTCAGTCCGGGGTTTGCCCAAGTTCTAGAGCGGATGCTGAGCTATCGTCCGAGCGATCGCTATGCCTCTGCTGCTGACCTAGCTCAAGCCCTCCAAATCGCGACAGAGCCAGCAGTCAATCCGGCAGGTGTGATCACTCAGGCTCAAGTTTCCCAGGTGCCTACCCCCGCCGCACCCGATGTGTCTCATATGCAGACCATGGCGATCGGTCGTCCTGCCCCGGCTGAAGCGCCCGTTCGAGCGAATGCTTCTCGGCGATCGTCCCCCTCTATTTCTACGCCCTCTTCTGGATGGGATAATCCTTTAGCTATTATCTTGACGGCGCTGGGAGTGGCAGTCGTTGCCGGAATCGCCAGCTGGGCGATCGTTAGCGCGCTCCGCAATGCCAATCAGCCTATCGCCAGCCCCACGCCGACTCCCACAGTTTCCCTCACGCCCACGCCC
>NZ_JCACIN010000109.1:0-16033 GCF_059504425.1 Drouetiella sp. | reverse complement strand
CTCCGAGTCTTGAAATCGAGTGTACTACTCAATTTCAGCCCCGTACCCCCATAATCCGCTGGAGCGGGCTGTCGAGAAATCTTGACGGTGTCGCAAAAGTGACTTGCAGACGCTCGGCCGGAACGCTAGCTCTCAAACATACTCTTGTCAGTATCAGAAAAAGAGGTATGTTCAAAAAGTTTTGTATCTAAGTTGTCGGAAACTGTTAATTCTTCAAACGAAATATCTTTTGTTGCAGGTCAATTTTTATAATCTTTAGGCACTTCTACAAGCTGCACATCTACAACATTTATTAGATTAGGAGAATAAGACTTTGACTTACTCACTACTGATCGCCACTGCCCGCACTGCTACCTGGTCGCCCAGTGTCGCGCTGGTCATGATTACCTGCAATCTGTTTGCGATCGCCGTCGGCTACTATGCAATCCAAAATCGTGGGGTAGGCCCCAAGCTGCCAGCAGAGATGCCCGCAATGTTCACAGGCTTCGGCATTCCAGAACTGCTGGCAACCACTAGCTTCGGGCATGTATTGGGCACGGGCTTTATCCTGGGGCTGAGCAATGCAGGTTTGCTTTAGAGTAGTCCTGTAAAACTCATCTTGGAAGGGATTCTTGACTCACGCCAAGAATCCTTTCGCTATAAAATCTCCCTGGAAAACATGACCGATCGCAGACTCGATACAATTGAGAAGTCCAAACAGTGGGTATAGTCTTCATGCGATCGGGTTGGCGAGTTGGTAAGGTCTTCGGCATTCCCTTGTTGATAGATCGGTCATGGTTTTTCATTTTGGCGCTGATCACCTATTCTTATGCCCTTGGCTGGCAGCAAGAACCTTGGGGATCAGTTTGGGCTTGGACAGCGGGGTTTTCGATGGCGGTGCTGCTGTTTGGGTCGGTATTGCTGCATGAGCTGGGGCATAGCTTAGTCGCCCGATCGCAGGGTATCACCGTCAACTCAATTACGCTGTTTTTGTTTGGGGGTATTGCCGCGATCGATCAAGAGTCCAAAACCCCAGGGCAAGCGTTTCAGGTGGCGATCGCAGGACCTGCCGTTAGCTTTAGCCTGTTCTTGGGGCTGTCGCTGATGCGCTTTCTGCCGCTGCCTGCACCCGCGATCGCCGTAGTCGATAGCTTGGCGCTCACCAATCTTGTCCTGGCGCTATTCAACATGATTCCTGGCTTGCCTCTAGACGGGGGACAGGTCTTGAAAGCCACCATCTGGAAAGCGACGGGTAGCCGCTTGAAGGGCATTCGCTGGGCTGCCAGAACCGGACAGATGCTAGGCTGGACGGCAGTTATTCTGGGTCTTGCGGCATACCTTAGATTCTTTGAGTTCGGCTTTCTATGGATTGCTTTGCTCGGCTGGTTTGGAGTGCGAAATGCCAGCAGCTATCTGCAAGTTACCAACTTGCAACAGGCGCTCATGCAGATTACGGCAGCAACCGCTATGACGCGAGAGTTTCGGGTGGTGGATGCCGATATGCCGCTGCGCCAGTTTGCCGATGAGTTTCTCTTGAGTGAAGCACAGCCTGTTTACTATGCAGCTTCTGACGGACGCTATCGGGGGCTGGTTCAGGTGGAAGACCTGCGTGAGATTGAGCGCAGCCTCTGGGAAACGCAGACTCTGAGCGCTATCACCCACCCTCTAACAGAAATCCCCTCGGTGACAGAATCGACTTCTCTTAAAGCCGTGATTGAGCAGATGGAAGCTGACCAGCTGAGGCGGATCACGGTACTGTCTCCTGCCGGAGCCGTGACGGGCGTGATCGATCGCGGTGATATTGTCCGTGCTCTTGCCGAAAAGATGAAGCTGCTGATCTCCGATGAGATGATTCGGCAAATTAAGGCAGAGGGCGCATACCCACCCGGATTAGAGCTGGCAGCGATCGCCAAAGCCGCCTCCGAGTAACGGTTTGCCAAAAACCTTCAGCATAATGCTCTACAGCAGCAGCCTGGGAGGAGTCAGCCAAAATAGCTGGCTTTTTCCGGCAGGAGATCCCGTTTCGGGCAGTAGCAAGCCGATCACCGCCGCTTTTTTGACGACAATCTGATGATGGACACTGCCCCAGACGAGTCGCTCTGTCCACTCGCCCAAATTAGGCTCATGCCCCACGATCGCAAGTTTCTCTCCCTTCCACGATCGCAGCCAGGAAACCCAGTCCTCAAAGCTGCCTTCTGGAGCTAGATGGCTGGATTCTTCTAGCGATTGCCCCAGCCCCGCTGACTGCAAAATATTGGCAGTTTGTCTAGCGCGTACCAACGGACTCGTCTGAATCAAGTCAAACCGAATGTCTAACTCATACAGCCGCTGGGCAACCTGCCTGGTTTTTTCCTGCCCTTCATCGGTTAACGGTCGTTCGCTGTCCTTAGGGTAGATGCCATGCTCAGCGGCAATGCCGTGACGGATGAGGTAAAGTTCGATCGCGCTCATAGGGAAGGGGGGATTGATTTATCCTAATAGGGTATCTGGTTTATCCTCAATAGCCTCTCACCTAATGCTGAAATTTCTTCGATTCCGGATACTGGCTCTGTTCGTGAGCCTACTGCTGGTCACGGCTTGCAGTGTGCCGATCGCACCTCCCGTCAGCAGTTCTACCGTTTATGAAACGCGCGAAGTTCATCACCCCGACGGCATTGGCAAATTTTACATGGGCAGAGAAATCGCTCAAGTCATGGGTCATCAGGGCGCAGGGTGGCTAGAGCGCTCCAGCCGCGAAGTTGAAGAAAAACCTGCCGTGGCGATCGCCGCTCTTAACCTTCAGCCCACCGATGTTGTTGCCGATATTGGGGCAGGAACTGGGTATTTCAGCTTTCGGATGAGCGATCGGCTGCCGCAAGGAAAAGTCTTTGCGGTGGATGTACAGCCTGAAATGATCGAGATTCTCAATTCTCTGAGCCGAGAAAAGGGAATTACCAACGTTGAGCCAATTTTGGGCAGAGTCGATCATCCCAACCTCCCCGATAACAGCATTGATCTGGCGATCATCGTTGATGCTTACCATGAGTTTGAGTATCCCAGAGAAATGATGCAGGGCATCGTTAAGGCGCTAAAGCCTGACGGCAGGGTGGTATTGCTAGAGTACCGAGGCGAGAATCCGCTGATCCCAATCAAAGGACTGCACAAAATGACGCAACGCCAGGTCAAAAAAGAAATGCAGGCGGTGGGGCTAATCTGGCAACAAACTCAGGATTCGCTGCCGCAACAGCATTTGATGACTTTTGGAAAGAGTGCAGGTGAGAAGGGCAGTAGCGAGAAAGGGCAGTAGCGAGAAAGGGCAGTAGCGAGAAAGGGCAGTGGCGAGAAAAGGCAGTCGGGCTAGACCACCAGAAGGATGCAACGTCTAGTTTTCCTTGATACTTAATGAAGAGAGACTAAAAAGAGAGATCTGAATCTAGAGGAATCAATATGCTGACGAAAGGCTTTGAAGTCGAAATATATACAGGAACACCTCAGGGCGACATCGTTGGCTTCTCGGATCAGATTGTGGCAAACCTACATGGCTTTGTGCGAGAGCCAGACACCCGCAACGTAGAATACACCACGGCTCCCTTCTGCCGCTATGAACGGCTGCTCTGTGAGCTGGTGCGTCCCCGACATGAGCTGCGATCGTATCTCAAAACCCTCGGCGACTACACGCTGATTCCCGGCAGCACGCTCTCGACCGGAGGAGGAGATCATTTCGATCGCTCTGATCCCGGCAATCCCTATCATGACTATATTGAGCAGACCTATGGCACCACGGTCGTTACCGCCAGCATCCACATCAACGTTGGAATTTCTGATCCAGAAACGCTGATGCGCGCCTGTCGGCTGGTGCGAGTCGAGGCTCCGCTCTATCTGGCGCTCAGTGCAGCATCGCCTTTTTTAGACAACAAAGTCACAGGTTCTCATTCTTCTCGCTGGAGCGTGTTCCCCAAGACTCCGCCCCATGTGCCGCTGTTTGAAAGCCATGCCCATTACGTGCGCTGGACAGAAGAACAGCTCAAGCTAGGTACCATGCAGAACGTGCGGCACCTCTGGTCGGCAGTGCGACCCAACGGCGATCGCCGTCCCTACAATCTCAATCGCTTAGAGCTACGCATTTGCGATATGGTCAGTGACCCAGTGACGCTCCTAGCTATCTCGGCGCTGCTGGAAGCCCGGATTATGCAGCTCATCGCTGACCCCGGCCTTGATCCATTAGAGTCTAGTATCCTACCTGCCTCGACCCGCGCTGAAGATTTGGTTGCCCTAACGGATGCTAACGAGACAGCTGCAGCCCATAGCAGCCTAGAGGCAGAACTGCGCCATTGGAAGGATGGCAGCCCTATTATTGCTAAGGATTGGATTGAGCAGCTCTACCAGGAAACTTGGTCAATATCAAAACAGCAGGGCTTTAGCTGCTTCCTGATGCCCCTGAAGAAAGTGTTACGAGAAGGAAACGAGGCGCAACGCTGGCTAAAGGCGATCGATCAAGGTGGAGATGTGCGTAGCGTCATGCAGCAAGCCATTCAAGAAACAGCTAAACAAGAGCTTGCGCTGGCTAGTGATCTGCTCCAGGTGGCTGCATGAGGCATGAGATCGATGGGCAGGTAGTCCTCAAAGTGTAGTGCGGCGTTTTGCGCTGGGTTAGGCGTGGGTTATTTTTTAGAAGCCCTGCGGGGCTTCTAAAAAATAACTGTGGTTTATGCAGTTGAAAATTGCTGTAAGTACATATTTGCAATGTTCTAGTGACCGATAATTTCAAAGGCAAAGCATGGCTGATCTCATAATTTTTTGGCATCGTCGAGATTTAAGAGCGATCGACAACGTTGGGTTGGCAGCCGCAAGAGAAAGAACTGCCAAAGTCGTTGGGGTCTTTTGTCTCGATCCTGGCATTTTAGACGGCGATGTTGCCCCGGCAAGAGTTACTTATCTAATCGGCAGCCTCAAAGAGCTTCAGGAGCAGTACCTTCAAGCAGGAAGCCAGCTCTTGATTCTCAAAGGTTCACCGCTACAAAAATTGCCCGATCTAGCGAAAGCCTTTCCTGCCAAAGCCGTATTTTGGAATCGAGATGTTGAGCCTTATGGACGAGATCGCGATCGCCAAGTCGGTGAAGCCCTGCAACAGGAAGGCATTGAGGTTCAAACCTTTTGGGATCAGCTTTTGCATCCTCCCAAACAGATCATGACAGGCGCGGATCAACCCTACACGGTCTACACTCCTTTTTGGCGAAACTGGTTAAGTAAGAGCAAAGCCAGTCCAGCCAAAGATTTTGCAGGGGCAGAAGGGCTGACGGCACAAGAGCAGAAGGCGGCAGAGGCGGGAGCGATCGCTCTACCGACTGCCAAAGCGCTGGGCTTTGTCTGGGACAATGATCTGATACTGCCACCCGGAACTTCTGCCGCTCAGGATCATCTGCGGGAGTTTTGCGATCGGGCTTTAGGCGAATATCAGGAGCAGCGAAATTTCCCTGCCGTGACGGGTACCTCTCACCTCAGCGCTGCCCTCAAGTTTGGCACGATCGGCATCCGTACCGTGTGGCAAGCCGCTCAGACGGTCTGTGACGACAGCCGCAGCGACGAAGCCCGCACCAACATCCAAACCTGGCAGCAGGAGTTAGCATGGCGCGAGTTTTATCAGCACGCCATGTTTTTCTTTCCTCAGCTTGCCGAAGGAGCCTATCGCCCGCCCTTCAAAAACTTTCCCTGGAGCGATAACGAAGACCATTTTCAAGCCTGGTGTGAAGGACAGACGGGCTATCCGATCGTCGATGCAGCCATGCGTCAGCTCAACGAGCTAGGGTGGATGCACAACCGCTGCCGCATGATTGTTGCCAGTTTTCTCACCAAGGATCTGATCGTTAACTGGCAATGGGGCGAAAAATATTTTATGCAGAAGCTGGTAGATGGCGACCTGTCTGCCAATAACGGCGGCTGGCAGTGGAGTGCTTCTAGCGGCATGGATCCAAAGCCGCTCCGTATTTTTAATCCGGCGAGTCAGGCTCAGAAGTTTGACGCAGACGGCGAGTATATTCGGCAGTGGTTGCCAGAGTTACGCAGTTTGGACACCGAAGCGCTGGTGACTGGAAAAATTGACGCAGGCGATCGCCATCGCTGTGGCTACCCTGCGCCGATCGTGGATCACAAAAAGCAGCAAATGCTGTTTAAGCAACTCTATCAGCAGCAGAAACTGGGCTAGCCCTCTGGCTTATGGTTTATTGGGGTTGCAAGTTTAATAAACCCAGATAAGTTTTTTGAAAAAGTTATCTGGGTTTATTTGTTCACGAGACATAAGTCTATGACTCTGAAGGCTCTGAGTTACGTCGCTTCAAAACAGGTTTGGTGGCTGGCTCCTTGCGCTCACGCGGCACTGCCGGACGGGAAGGACGATCGCTCACCGGACGATCGCCGCCTAGCGGACGATCGCTCATCGGACGGCTCACCGGACGATCGCCCACCGGACGAGATGGACGAGGCACAGCCCCTTCCCGGCGTGGCGGAGCCGATTCAGACCCACTATCCCAACGCTTGCGTCCGCCCGGAGGTGCCCCTCGCCGTGGACCTCTTGAAAATTTGTTGCCGCCTTCTCCCTTCTGAGGGGGCACCATCTTGATCAGCGTCGCATCTTGAATGGTCAAGATATTCTCCTGCCGCTGCACATTAAACTCCCAGAAGTAGCCAACGGATTTGCCGCCTTCTAGCGCACCTCTTAGCACAACCTTAAAGGCTTTCGACTGCTTGTCTCCCTGACGCTGGATGCGGCGAATTTTCACCAAAACCTGCTCATTTTCTGGAGAGTGGAAAACGACTTCGCCTCTAACCGAGAAGTAGCGATCGTCAAAATCTTCGATCGGCTCTTCTGTAGCGGTCTCACCAGGGGTTGAAGGTGCCTCAACGGCTGTCTCAGAGGGGCTAGCGGCTTCCTCTTCAGGCGCTTTGGCAGCAGCCTCTACAGAAGCTTCTGTCTGAGCAGGTAGCACAGCTTTATCAATAGCAGCCTCAACATCATCTCCAAGATCAGATTCAGCCGTCTCTTCAAAAGCCTCTTCGCCCGTGGCCTCATCCGCTTCTAGGGTTGAGTTGAGATTTTCTGGCTCCCAAACTCCCACAATTTGCACATGCAGATCGTACTCCTTCTCACGGGTACGAGGATACACCACCCACAGATGAGACTGCTCCAGATCTAGGTGCTTTTTGACTAAGCTCATCACCCGCCCCAACAGTACGGCATCAATCGAAACGCCATCATCTGTCACCAGAAAGCCGCGCGTAAACTGCTCTTCTGAGGGAGCATATTTGCCGCGCACTAGCCCGATCGCTCGATACTGCATGGGCTCACTCGCAGGTGGAATAGGCTGCTGCCGCATCGCCATAGACTTCTGCGCTTTGGGCAATTCTGAAGATTCTGACGTTGAACTGTCAGAATCTTCAGAATTGCCTGGAGAGATGGCAGGAGAGGGTTGAGAAAGGCTCACGGTATCTGATGGATCGGGAACTGTAGATGACATGACTTCTGGTGAGGTAGGAAGAGCGGGAGGCGGTGCGATGGTCGGTGAATCTGGATGCTGATCCATTGGTTCTGCTGACGACGGTTCTACTGATATAGGGACGTTTACGGGGACGTTAGAGGACGGACTCGTTTTGGGCGATCGAGGGGATTTGCTCTCGGCAGAACTCATAAAACCTCCTTCAGGGTGCAGCAGTCAAAGGCTGACCGCCAATCAACACAGCAGCTCGAACAGGATCACCAGACCCTCTGGTCATCTCATCAACCGACCATCCAATCCTAATGCAGGATCAAACACTAGGTTAACATTCAGGCTCAAGCTACTCTGCGATCGGTCTGCAAAGGGGCTATGGGCTATGGCTCACACGGCATTCATCCAATCTGTTTATACGTCTCCAACTTGCCTCAATCAGGGATTTCCCCGCCAGACTCGGCTGAGATTCATCATAGCCACACACTTGCCCCATGCTTTGTGACAATTTGCATGACGATTTGCGCGACGACTTGTTTCGGGGCGATCGAACAGGTACAGCGCTGAGCGCGGTTCTCGAAAAATAGCGCATTGGATCTAAACGCGTGGCGCTATGAAGCTCCAAGCTCTTCCAAAAAATTAATTCCTGATTTTGCACCAATTTTGCAATAGAGGGTGTGTCCCGGCAGATGTGGTTAATAATAGGTGAGGTTAGTGGCAGTTAAGTTTGGGGTTGTCTTGTGTCTAAGCAGCGTAATCGTTGGGTTGTCATTGCAGTCTTGTCTATTGCCACGCTGGCTTTTGTTGGAGTGTCCGTCATTGTGCCGTTTACGAAGGCGCTGCAAAATAACAATCCGATCGCCAGTCCCTCGCCCAGTCTCAGCCCCAGCGCCTCGCCCAAAGAAGATTTAGAAGCCCAGGCAAGGGGCTATGAGCTGGTGCTTCAACGCGAGCCAGACAACCAAATTGCCCTACGGGGTCTGGTTGATACGCGCATTGCCCAGAGCCGAACTGACCCCAGCAAAATTAACTCCATTATTGCGCCGCTCGAAAAACTGGCGAAACTCAACCCCGATCAGTCCAATTACAGCGTGTTGCTGGCACAGGCAAAACAACAAACAGGCGATCGCGAAGGCGCAGCTCAAGCCTACCGTGCCGTACTAGAACTCAATCGCGGCGACATGAATGCCCTCAAAGGGTTAGTTGACCTGCTCATGCAGCAACAGCGTCCCGAAGCGGCGATTGGGCTGCTCCAAGACACCCTCAAGAGCGCAGATGAGGTTAATAAAGCCAAACCTGGAAGCGTAGATGTGATTTCGGTAGAGATGCTCTTGGGGCAGGTTTACGCCGTGCAGCAGCGCTATGACGAAGCGATCGCCACCTACGACAAAGCAGCTCAGAGCAACAAGGAAGATTTTCGCCCGCTGCTAGGTAAAGCGCTAGTTCTGCAAGATCAGGGCAAAACCGAAGAAGCTCAGCCGCTCTTCACATCTGCAGCGGCTCTAGCACCTGCGCAGTTTAAGGATCAGATCAACCAGCTTGCTGCTGGAGAGTCACCTAGCCCTGCGGCGAGTGTTGTACCTTCACCAAGTACAGGTGAACCTGCCCCTTCGCCCAGCGCAGAGACAGCAGCCCCAGCTCCTAGCGCTGCACCTGAAGCAAGTCCAGAATCACCTTAAAGGACTGGGTATTGGCTTCATTACATTCGGGGGATGAATTTTGTGTGAGAGGGGCGCTCCGCGCCCCTCTCACACAAAATTCATCCCTAAAATCAGCAACGCCGATTTATTGATTGGGTTGAGGTGAAGCCTTATCTGGACAGGCTTCTGGAGTGTACTCGTAGTTCACCTGGAGGATAGCAGCCTTCTTCTCTCCCGTTGCCTCAAATGAGTGGGCGATCGCATCTTCGATCGCCTTCTGGTTGAAAATACGATAACTGGAGCCTTGCAGAATCTGCGGACGATTTCCCGCTTCATTCACGACTTTGCCGTCAACGCCCACTAGCACGCCCACCCAGACCGATCGCGTCTCCTGAAGGGGACAAGCCGCCTCTGGATAAACTGCCACAATCTGGGTCGGCTCCTTGAAATTAATTTGGTTAAATTTCTGCTCGTCACCGCCTAGCCAAGCCCCAGCCGCCTGTGACCAAGTTCCCATATTGGCAGCAACCGCACCATCGCCGATGCCTGTATCGTCGGTTGAGAGCTGAGCAAGCTGCTCGCGTCGCTGCCGAATCCGCTCAACCTGAGCCTGACGAACCTCATCTAGCGATCGCGGCAAAGGCAAACCAGCGTCTGCTGTCTGGGAAGTATCTGTCTGGGAAGTATCTGAAGGGCTGCTGGGGTTAGTCTGTGTAGCATTGGGGACACTAGGAGCGGGTTGCGTCTCGCCATTGGGGCGCGGGGCTAAACTCTCAGCGGGCTTAGATGGAGGCGCAGCGGGCTGAGGCGGCGCAAGCGGCGCAACAAGGACTGGCTTAGAAGCATCAGAGTATTGCCGCAAAATATCGAGAATTGGATCGGAGGTGGAAGAAGAATATCCAGGATAGGGCGGTAGTTCAGAAGGCGCAGGTGGGTCAGGTAAAGGATTCAGTGAATAGGGTAATGAGGGCAACGGCTGACGGGCGATCGACGGCAACTCTATCAGCGAATTGGAAATTTCGGGCAAACGATTTTGCTCTGCGGGCGTTAGCTCAACCACGCCCACCGATCGCTTAATTTCTGGCTCTTGAGTGCTCAGGCTGGCGCTGGGCAGAAGAGGAAGCAGCGCAAACAGCAGGGCATGAGCGCCGAAAGAGGCGATCGCCGCAATGGCTGAAGGATTCTGTGCAAATCGATGAAGGGCTGGGGGAAGCGCTGTGATCTGTAAAGCTGGCATAAATCCGATCTCATCAACCGCAATTCTTAAAAATCCTATGATCAGAGTAGCGAAGTTTGGGCTGAATCAGCACAACACTTGTCGGCATTGCTCAATCCGCACTGCTTAACCTGAGGGCGATTTTTTCTGAAAGGGTCGCGGAGCGCTCCTTTCAGAAAAAATCGCTCATGAAATCAGCAATGCCCGATTGTCAACTGCTCATGCACACTCTCTTTCAGTTTCCAGAAGCTTCTCTAGACATCAGGACAGGAGAACCAGGAGAAAAGTTGCAACCAATCCTCATAAGCCCTAGAAAGAAACTCTCCTAAGGCTTCACCATTCTAAGGAGATAAGAGAAGATAATGCTGTTTCGATCGTATCAACAAGATTGTGTGGTGTAAGCGAGTGAATTTCATCCCCCCTTTCGATCTCAACGAACAATTTAAGCTAATTGGTGAAGAGGTTGGCGCTGCCGCGCTAGAGATCCTGGCTTCAGGTCGGTACATTGGTGGTGCTCCGGTCGATCAGTTTGAGCAGCAGTTTGCCCAATACATTGGCACAAGCCACGCCATTGGCTGCAATTCTGGAACTGACGCTCTGTTTTTGGCGCTCCGATCGCTTGACATTGGGGCAGGAGATGAGGTGATTACCTCGCCCTTTACCTTCATTTCCACGGCAGGCGTGATCAGCGCGGTAGGTGCTAAGCCTGTCTTCATAGACATTGATCCCCAGACGTTTAATTTAGATCTGAACCAAATTGAAGCGGCAATTACCCCGCGCACTAAGGCAATTATTCCGGTTCATCTCTTTGGGCAGCCCGTAGACATGACTCGACTGATGGCGATCGCCCATTCCCATAACCTCTGGGTGGTCGAAGATTGTGCCCAGTCTGCCGGAGGCACCTGGCAAGGCAAAAAGCTCGGCAGCATCGGGCACATTGGCTGCTTCAGCTTCTACCCCACTAAAAATCTGGGAGCCTGCGGAGATGGCGGCGCAATGACAACTCACGATGCCACAATCGATGCCAAGCTGCGAATGCTGCGAGACCATGGGCAGCGGCAACGCTATGCCTGTGAAACGATCGGAGTCAACAGCCGCTTAGATGCCCTGCAAGCCGTCATTCTCAGCATCAAACTGCGCCATCTCGATATCTGGAACGCCCAACGACAAGCCATTGCCGATCGCTATGACTCCATGCTTCAGCCGCTACCTGGAATAGTGACCCCTCAGGCAATCGCGGGTGGCACAAGCGTTTGGAATCAATACACGATTCGCTTATTGGATACAGATCGGTTAATAGACTCAGGGCAAGTGCTAGATTCAGGCGATCGTGCCAAAGATTTGAGTCAGCACCGCAGAGACCAAGTTCGCCAACAGCTTCAGCAGCAGGGAATTGGCTCAATGGTGTACTATCCGATACCTCTGCACCTTCAGCCCGTCTATGCTGAGTTAGGCTACAGGTCTGGCGATCTGCCCATTGCTGAACAGATGGCGCGCGAAGTTCTTAGCTTACCGATGTTCCCAGAACTATCGCTCGTGCAGCAGGAGCAAGTAGTCTATACCCTAAAGGATTGCCTCATTCAAACTTAAAGTCAGGTTCTAAACCCGATCACTTTTTGAGAGGGGTGTAGTGTTTTGAGAGGAGCATAGAGAACCCCTCTCAAAAAAATGATTAGAGAACCAACCTGAACTGAAACCATACAGCAATAAGGAAAGAAGAGAGGAAGGTGCGATCTGAAGCACACTCTAGTACTCTGATGACCGCATTTCCATTTTTGGACGGATATTTTTGCTTCTGAAATTAACTTCTGCCCAATAGCGGACATAGTTAAGATAAGCCTTAGCCTGCTCTAGATTGCTCTTTTTCCAGGTCAAAATATTGGGGTTAAACGTAGAGGCTGTCGGAGCGGAGGCACGAGGGCTGCAAGCGCTGGGCACATAGTGAGCTGTAAAGGACTTTCTAGAATAATTTGGATTTTGATTAGAAAAAGCTCCATGAATTAAAAACGGATGCCACAACAGTACCGAACCCTTCTGAAGCGGCATTGGCTGGAATTCGTACTTCTGCTCATCAATCAGTTTTTTTATTTTGACAACATATTCTTCATGATCTTCAAAATTTTCAGCTTGCTTACTAATTAATGGGCCTCTGTGGCTCTTAGGCACCACAAAGAAGGCTCCCGAATCTTCATGAATCGTTTCAAGCGCAAACCAGCAGGCAATCAAATTTCCGGGAGGCGTACTGTCCAGGTAGTAATGATCTTGATGGGGTACTGTTCCAGTCGACTTATCAAAAAACATAGTTTGCCAAACAATATATTTCTCGTAGCTGCCAATGAGCGACAGGAGCTGAGAAATGCGGTTTGAATAGACAATCTTTTCAGTGAGCGATTTAAATCCTTTTTGAAAAACAAGCTCGTTAGGATGAAGAATCGATCGCTCTATAAATCCTTTTTCATTGATCTGTAAGCGTTCAGCTCGGTTAGTATCTTGAGACCTGAAGTAGTATCCCTTAGAAGATTTGAGATGTTCATAGCTTTTGGAGAAGGAGTCAAGCTCGGCTTCAGAAATAACGTCCTTTACGACTACATATCCGTTCTCGCTGTAATAATCTTTAATGCTTTCAGTTTCCTGAATCGAGAAGTAATGAATCATAGAAATTACTATCCTTTCGTAGGCGTACCTACTGTAAATTTCTGAATTCCGAATCCTCTCCAGGAAGAAGCTTATAAAGTGTGAATAAAGATGCTATGGCGATCCCAAAGAGTTTGTGAGAAGTGGGGCGTAGCCTACTCCACCTCTCACAAACTCATATGCCAATTGAACTGATTGAATCAGGTTTGTTGCTACCCTCCAACCAGGGTAATTCCACGCCTAATTGAAGCTGACCGACGCGGATTCTTTGAGAGTGCTAATGAACCCTTTACGACCCAAGACGATCGCCCTGTAAGGTTCAGAGAGACTTGAAAAAAGCAGCAGAGGACTAACCCTCTGCTGCTTTTTTTACTTTTTACTAACGGGCGAGGAGGGATTCGAACCCCCGACACCGTGGTTCGTAGCCACGTGCTCTGGTCCACTGAGCTACACACCCTTGTAGCGTACAATTTCTTGTAACGATTCACATCGTAGCATACAAAATTCTCTGCCGCAAAATCTCATGTCACAAAATCCTTCTTCTGAATCTCTCACCCACCTAGATGCTCAAGGGCAGGCTCAAATGGTGGATGTTTCTGCAAAGGGGCAGACCGTGAGAACGGCGATCGCCGTAGGTCGGGTGCGAATGCTGCCAGAAACATTCACTGCCATTCAGTCGGGCAATGCGCCCAAGGGAGATGTTTTGGGTACGGCGCGGCTGGCTGGCATTATGGCGGCTAAACAAACCGCAAACCTGATTCCGCTCTGCCATCCTTTGCCGATTCACAAGGTAGAGGTGAAAATTACGCCGGATGCTGAGCTACCGGGCTATCAAATTCAGGCTGAGGTGAAAATTAAAGCCGAAACCGGAGTGGAAATGGAGGCGCTGACGGCGGTTTCGATCGCGGCGCTCACGCTGTATGACATGGCGAAGGCGTTGGAAAAATCCATTCAGATTGAAGCTATCTACCTATTGCAGAAGACAGGCGGCAAATCTGGCGACTATTCCCTTCTATAGCTGTCGCCAGTTTGCTTAGGACATTTTTGGTGGGGCGCGAGCGCCCCACCAAAAATGTCCCCGTCCTAACCGCCAAGGCGGTTACTATACAATGGAGAGAGAAGATAAGAAATAAAGAGAGAAGATCAAGACAGGAAACTCTCATCTTCGCCCGTTCCTTACCCCGCACAATCTATGCCTCCCCGTTGGTCTCGTAAGCCCGATCGCAAAGACGCTGACTTCCGCAAGCTCGACGACCGGATGACTTTTGCGGTACATGTGGCTGCTTTTGGTTGCTTTAATTCTGGAGCCTGGTTTGCTCGCATTATTCAAGAGGCAGACTGGACATGGACTATATGGTTTACAGGTATTTCGCTGGCAATTTTAGTCAGCCACGCGGTCTATATTTTTGCGATCGCCGACTATTCTGATCCCGCTGCCTCTTCCCGTCAGGGTTAACTTTTTTGGAGTCAAATCTTATGGCTAACTCAAGTGAATCGATCGAAAAATTGGCTGGAGCGATCGGTGAGAACGTCTATATAGACGTAGCGAAGTGGCATCTTTATCTGAATGACGCTCATTTATCGACTCCCCTAGCCGAGCAGTTTTATCCTCTATTAAGCCAAGGCAGTATCTCAGAAGAACAAGTTTCAGAGGTGCTCAAAGGAATTTCTATTAAGCTGGGGGGTGGCAAGCGAGAAGTTCCTTTATCTGACCTGCTGCCGATGCAGTCTCAGGTGCATCTGATGGATGTTCTAGAAGAGTTTCAGCGAAATTTATAGACCAGCACTGCATCTCTAAAGCATCGCTCAAAGCATTGCTCTAGTCATAGCCACTACTTAATCAAGTGCAAAGCGTCTTAACACCTGTGGCTCTACATAACTAAAAGAAGAGGGTTGCGCCATGTTGCCGCAACCCTCTTCTTTTACGTATCAAGACGTCAATTGAGTCTAGACATGTTCTCTAACACGCTCTTCAATGATGCTGGTTTCAAACACCGAATTGTAGAGGAAACCCGCCAGAATCGCACCCAGGATTGGAGCTAACCAGAACAACCAGAGTTGACTAATCAGCTCGACGCCCGCAAACAAAGCGACGCCTGTGCTACGTGCAGGGTTAACCGAGGTGTTGGTGATGGGAATGCTGATCAAGTGAATCAGAGTTAGAGCCATGCCGATCGCAATCGGAGCAAAACCTTGAGGTGCCCGACGATCGGTTGCGCCCAAGATGATCATCAAGAACATGAAGGTGAAAACAACTTCAGCAATGAAGCAGGCTACCAGCGCATAGCCACCTGGAGAATGCACGCCAAAGCCATTAGTAGCCAGCGGATTGCTTCCTGTCAGGGCAAATCCTTCCCTACCGTTAGCAACCAGGAAGATGAGTCCACCCGCCAAAGTTGCGCCCAAAACTTGAGCAATGATGTAAGGCAAAAGCTCAGATCCGGGAAAGCGCTTGCCTGCCCACAGCCCAAAAGATACCGCCGGATTGAGATGGCAACCGGAGATATGACCGATCGCATAGGCCATGGTCAAAACCGTTAGACCGAAAGCGAGAGATACGCCCAAGAAACCTAAACCGAAGAAATTAGAAGCTCCATCAGGTGCCGCAGCATAGGGGAAACCAGCCGCAAATACGGCGCTACCGCAACCGCCAAGCACCAGCCAAAATGTGCCGATAAATTCAGCAATACAGCGCTTTGTAAGTGGCATTTTATTAACTCCTTAACAGGGATCGAGGTGAAGTGATATCAGACATGGCATTCGAGAGGGGGCTATTCACTAGCTGTCTCAATTCAGCGCTTTGAGCCAAAGAAACAATCGCTAGGTCTCTGTGGTTCTACTGAAGTTTCAAAATTCTACAGTAGAGACGCAGTCACTCAACTTTTGCGCAACCAAACCTTAACAAATTTAAGGCTTGGGGCATTATTACGCATTGAGTCTCAGCTTTTTGTATCTTAAAAAGATATAGAAATAATATCGGCAAAGAGAACTTTAGAAGGTGTTGCTCATTGCTTTGAGTCAGTTTTTATCTAAGTTTTTTATTCAAGTTTTGGTAGTGCCCTGAAGGGCAGGATAGAATAGGGAATGGCACTAATAAAGTTTTG
>NZ_JCACIN010000108.1:12262-16223 GCF_059504425.1 Drouetiella sp. | reverse complement strand
GCTAACTTTCTGGTGACGGTGGATACGGGTCTGCCTGCGGCTCCGGCTGTTGTGACCATTACCACGGACAGCGGAAGTGCGGATGGCATCACCAACGACAATACCCTGATTTTGACGGGCACGGCTGAAGCCAACAGCACCGTCACGATTTCTCAAAACGGCACGGTGGTCGGTACAGCTACCGCCAACGGCACGGGAAACTGGACGCTCGATCGCTCTGCCACAGTGCTAGCGGATGGCAATTACACCTACACCGCCACCGCCACCGATGCGGCGGGAAATGTCAGCCCTGCCTCGGCTAACTTTCTGGTGACGGTGGATACAGTAGCTCCGATCGCTCCTGCCATTACTAGCTTCAGTAACGATAGTGGCATAGTAGGCGACAGCATCACCAACGACAATACGCTGATTTTAAGCGGCACTGCTGAAGCTAACAGTACCGTTCAGGTGTCTCAAAATGGAACAGGAATTGGTATCGCTGCTACGAACGCGGTAGGCATCTGGTCTTTTAACCACACAGGCACAACTTTGACGGATGGCAGCTATACCTTTACTGCAACTGCTACCGATGTCGCTGGAAACATTGGCAATCCTTCAGCAAATTTTGTTGTTACTGTAGACACAGCAGTTCCCACAACTCCTATCGTAACGGGTGTTACGACTGATACGGGTATTGCAGGAGATGGCATCACAAAGGATTCTACACTTATCATCAACGGCACTGCTGAAGCCAACAGTAAAGTGCAGGTGTTGCGAAACGGTGTTGCGATCGGTACAGCTACCACGAATGCATCTGGCAATTGGGCTTTTGATGCAACAGCAACCTCCCTCGCCAACGGTGCTTATGCCTTTACCGCTCAAGCCACCGATGCCGCCGGAAACGTCAGCGCTATTTCTGCCGCTTTCAATGTCACGATCGATACAACAGTTCCGGCTGCACCTACGATCGCCACTATCACGACCGACAGCGGTATTGCGGGCGATCGTGTCACTAATGACAACACCTTGCTAATGGCAGGTACCGCCGAAGCCAACAGCAGCGTTGAGCTATTCCAAAATGGCACTGCCATTGGCTTCACATCAACCAATGGCACAGGCAATTGGACGTTTGACTATACGGGCACGACTCTGACGGATGGCGCTTACACATTCACCGCCAGGGCAACCGATGTCGCGGGCAATGTCAGCGCCGCTTCGGCAAACTTTGCGGTTACTGTTGACACGATCGCCCCATCCATTCCTTCAATTACAGGCTTTAGCACCGACACAGGTAGCCCCGATAGGCTGACGAGCGACAACACGCTAATCGTTTCGGGCACTGCTGAAGCCAACCGAACCGTTGAGGTCTTTCTGGACAGCGTCTCTCTTGGCACCATTAATGCCAATGCCACAGGCAACTGGACTTTTAACTACACCGCTACCCCGATCGCCGATGGTGTCCATAATTTTACGGCTACAGCTAGAGATCTAGCGAACAACGTTAGTGGACTTTCACCAGCCCTGACGGTCACCATTGACACGATCGCCCCAGCTGCCCCCGTTATCACCACCATCACGGATGATACGGGTAATCCCACCGATCGCATTACCACCGATACCATCCTTCTGATTAGCGGCACTGCCGAAGCCAACAGCAGCGTTCAGGTTTTCCTGGGTGGTACGGCTATTGGCATCACTTCTACCAACGCCAGCGGCAACTGGAGCCTTGATACCGGGATTCCGCTGGCGAACGGCAATTACAGCTTTACGGCTCGCTCAACCGATGCCGTGGGTAACGTCAGCGCCACCTCAGCCACCTTTAATGTCACCATTGACACAATCCCGCCTGCTGCCCCTGCAATTGCAGCCATTACCGCCGATACCAACCTGCCTGGCGATCGCATTACTAGCGACACGACTCTGATTTTCAATGGCACTGCTGAAGCCAATAGCACTGTCCAAGTTTTCCTAAATAGCACCGCCGTTGGCACTGCTGTCACTAACGGTACGGGTGCCTGGACGTTTGACTATACGGGCACTGCTCTAGCAGATGGAACCTATGCCTTTACCGCCAGAGCCATTGACATAGCGGGAAACACGAGCGCTGCCTCAGCCGCCTTTAACGTTACGATCGACACAACGCTGCCCGCGACACCGACGGTCACTAGCATCACCACCGATACCAACCTGCCCACAGACGGCATCACTAGCGACAAAACTCTGGTGATAGGTGGCGCTGCCGAAGCGACAAGTCTGGTAACCGTGCTGCTCAATGGCGCTGTCATTGGCACTACCACTGCTGATGCAGTCGGCAAATGGTCTTTTAACTATACAGGGACAACTCTAGCTGACGGAAGCTACGCTCTGACTGCCACCGCTACCGATGCGGCAGGCAATACCGGGGCAGCTTCCGCACCCTTTAACGTCATAGTGGATGCGATCGCCCCTCCTGCGCCCGCTGTCACTAGCATTACCACCGACACGAACCTGCCTGACGGCATTACCAGCGACAAAACTCTGGTGATAGGTGGCACTGCCGAAGCCAACAGCACTGTTAGGGTTTTCCGCAACGGCGCTGCCCTGGGTACGACGATCGCGAATGCGACGGGCAACTGGTCGTTTGATTATACGGGTACGGTTCTGGTGGATAGCAACTATGTCTTCACGGCTTCTGCCACCGATATTGCCGGGAATATTGGCATAGTTTCCGCACCTTTCAATGTCACAGTAGATACGATCGCCCCTGCTGCTCCTCTGATCATTAGCTTCAGCGCTGATACAGGCGTAGCGGGAGATGGTGTCACTGGTGACAATACTTTGGTTTTGACGGGTACTGCCGAAGCCAATGGCACCGTTCAAGTCTCTGATGGCGGTACCGCCATTGGCACGGTTACAGCAGATGCAGCGGGAAACTGGACGTTTGACTATAGCGGCACCCTCCTCACGGACGGCAATCACAGTTTCACGGCAACGGCGACAGATGCCGCCGGAAATCTCAGTGCTGCCTCTACTCCGCTGGCGGTTGTGGTGGATACGATCGCGCCTCCTGCACCCGTTGTGAGTGCTATCACGACTGACAGCGCCACCCCGGCAGACGGCATTACCAATGACAACATGCTGGTCATTTCGGGCACTGCTGAAGCCAATAGCCAAGTTCAGGTGTTGCTAGATGGCAATGCGATCGGGATTGCCACCACGAACGGTACAGGCAACTGGACATTTGATTACACGGGCACGGCGATCGCGGATGGCAATCACGCCCTGACTGCCACGGCCACCGATGCTGCCGGAAATCTCAGTGCTGCCTCTACTCCGCTGGCGGTTGTGGTGGATACGATCGCGCCTCCTGCACCCGTTGTGAGTGCTATCACGACTGACAGCGCCACCCCGGCAGACGGCATTACCAATGACAACATGCTGGTCATTTCGGGCACTGCTGAAGCCAATAGCCAAGTTCAGGTGTTGCTAGATGGCAATGCGATCGGGATTGCCACCACGAACGGTACAGGCAACTGGACATTTGATTACACGGGCACGGCGATCGCGGATGGCAATCACGCCCTGACTGCCACGGCCACCGATGCTGCCGGAAATCTCAGCGCTGTTTCTGCGGCACTGAATATCACGATCGACACTGCCTTGCCTGCCGCTCCTGTTGTAGCTGCCATTACCGACGACAGCGCCACCCCGGCAGATGGTATTACCAATGACAATACGCTGGTCATTTCGGGCACTGCGGAAGCCAATAGCCAAGTTCAGGTGTTGCTAGATGGCAATGCGATCGGGATTGCCACCACGAACGGTACAGGCAACTGGACATTTGATTACACGGGCACGGCGATCGCGGATGGCAATCACGCCCTGACTGCCACGGCCACCGATGCTGCCGGAAATCTCAGCGCTGTTTCTGCGGCACTGAATATCACGATCGACACTGCCTTGCCTGCCGCTCCTGTTGTAGCTGCCATTACCGACGACAGCG
>NZ_JCACIN010000108.1:0-12162 GCF_059504425.1 Drouetiella sp. | reverse complement strand
ATCGACACTGCCTTGCCTGCCGCTCCTGTTGTAGCTGCCATTACCGACGACAGCGGTGCGCCCAACGACTTTATCACCCAAGATAATACGCTTATCCTCGATGGCACGGCCGAAGCCAACAGCGCCATTCAAGTTTTTCTTGATGGAGGGGCGATTGGTACGGCTACGGCTGATGCCACTGGAAACTGGTCGTTTGATTACACCTCAACCCCCTTAGCCGACGGCAGCTATGCCTTCACCGCCACCGCCACCGATGCTACAGGCAACACTAGCGTGGCTTCTGCGGCACTGAATGCCACAATTGACACACTGGCTCCTGGTGAGGCGATCGTGAGCGGTATCAGCACGGATGCAGGTGTGGCGGATGACGGCATTACCAATGACAACACCCTGATCCTCAACGGTACAGCCGAAGCCAACAGCCTAATCGAGGTCTTTCGAGACAGTACATCCATTGGCACTACTATCACTGACGCGACAGGCAAATGGTCATTTGACTACACAGGCACGCTTCTGACAGATGGCACTTATGCTTTTACCACGACAACTACGGATGTTGCTGGCAATGTCAGCCCGATCAGTACCGTCTTTGATGTCACGATCGACACGGTTGTTCCTGTGGCTCCCACTATTATCGATATCACGACCGACAGCGACATACCTGGAGACGGCATTACCAATGACAACACCCTAATTTTGGGCGGTACTGCTGAAGCCAATAGTCAGGTGGAAGTCTTTCAAGATGGAGTGTCCATGGGCACCACAATTGCTGATGGCGCTGGAGACTGGCTATTCGACCACACCAGTACGCCTTTAGCCGACGGTACCTATAGTTTCACCAGCAAAACCATGGATGCGGCTGGCAATATCAGCGCGGCTTCTACGGCATTCCTCATCAAAGTTGATGCAGCCGCCCCAGCTGCCCCTGTGGTAACGGCTATTACCGATGACACAGGCACTCCCGGAGATCGGATTACGAACGATAACCGACTTATCATCAGTGGAACAGCTGAGGCTAATACGACCGTTCGAGTCTACCGCAATAGTTTTTCTCTGGGCACAACCACAGCCGATGTCAGTGGCAACTGGGCGTTTGACTACACTACCATTCCCTTGGCTGATGGCTCTCATGACCTCACCGCCACTGCCACCGACACAGCAGGAAATATCAGTCTGGATTCTGCTGCGTTTACCATTACTGTCGATACGACTCCACCCGCTTCACCTGTGATTGTCAGCCTTAGCGCCGATAGTGGCATTTCTGGCGATCGCATCACCAACGACAATACGCTCATCCTGAACGGTACTGCCGAAGCCGATAGCACCATTACGATTTTCCAAGGCAGCATTGCTATAGGCACTGCCCCAACCGACGCTAGCGGCAGTTGGGCATTTGACTACACAGGCACGGTGTTAGCCGACGGTGCCTATAGTTTTACTGCGACAACAGCCGATTCAGTGGGCAATGTCAGCGTCTTCTCTACTGCCTTTGATGTCGAGATTGACACAACACCCCCCAGCTCTCCCATTATTTCTGGGTTTGATACCGATAGCGGCATAATAGGCGATGGTATTACCCGTGACAACACCCTATTATTCAGTGGAACAGCCGTTGCTAACAGTACGATCGCCATTCTTCAAGGTGGCACAGCTATCGGCACAACCACAGCAGATGGAGCTGGAGACTGGCTATTTGATTACGCCAGCACCCCCTTGGCAGACGGCATCTATGGTTTCACGGCAACGACCCTGGATGTGGCTGGCAATGTGGCTAGCAGTCCGGCACTGACAGTAGAAATTGACACGACATTGCCCACGATCGCCTTAAGTTCACCTGCACCCGCCGATGTCAACGCGCCTTTCACGGTCACAGCGACCTTCAGCCAGGGGGTAACAGATTTTACGGCAGCAGATCTGGCGATCGGCAACGGTAGCGTCAGCAACTTTACCCCTGTTTCTAATACCACCTATACCTTTACGGTGACTCCGGCAGGCAATGGAGGTATCACGGTCGATGTGGGAGCCGGAGCCGCTCAAGACATTGCAGGGAATGATAATACTGCTGCTGCTCAGCTTAGCCGCACTTTTGATAGCACACCGCCTACAGCGCCTGTCACGTCTTTGGCGATTAGCAGCGATACCGGATTCTCGAACAGCGATGGTATTACGAAGAACAATGCTCCTACCGTCATGGGTACCGGAGAAGCAGGCAGCACGATCGAAATCTTTACTGGAACAGTCTCTTTAGGTACCACTCAAGTAGATAGTTTAGGCAACTGGAGCTTTACACCCAAAACTCCGTTGGCAGACGGCAGCTATAAGCTCAGCGTTAAAGCAACGGATAAGGCTGGGAATGTTAGCCCAACTTCTGGCGACTTGAATCTACAGATTGATACTAAACCTGCTACTAGCTTAGTGCTAAGCGTCAGCCCGGATGCCCGCGATAGCACGATCGATCCATTGGTCGGTACCCTGACTTTACGCTTTAGTGAAGCCGTTGCTAATTTTGACCTCAGCGACCTGAAATTTAGTCGTGACGGAAGTTCTATTCCTCTGACTGGAGCTACGCTGACGACTCTCGATAACATCACTTGGACATTGGGTAATTTGCAGCCTCTGACTGTATCGGACGGCAAATACAGCCTCTTACTCACTTCCAGCAATATCATCGACATAGCGGGTAATACTCTGACATCTGACACCGACACTGGCTGGATTAAGGGCAAAACTGGCATCGCGCTACCCGTGATTCAATTTAAGGGCGGCAAGCTTGGTCTGCGACACAAAGGCTCCAAGCGATCGGAGACTATCAAAGGCAGCTATGACAACGATGTTCTTCGGGGCGGAGATGGCAACGATCGTATCTTCAGTGGCTACGGTGCCGCGAAGTTTGGGCGAGATATTTTAGACGGTGGCGCAGGAAATGATCAGCTCTATTCTGGCGCAGGTCGAGATATCCTGAATGGCGGCAGCGGCGATGATGCCCTGTACGCTGGAAAAGATAATGATCAGCTATCGGGCGGTATAGGCAACGATCGTCTGCTAGGTCAAGGAGGTGACGATGTGTTGGTGGGTGGCGCGGGTACTGATACCCTAGTGGGCGGTGCTGGCAAGGATACTTTCGTCTTCAATAGCGTGGCAGATGGCACAGATCTAATCACTGATTTTGAGAGTAGCGATCGCATTGATCTAAGAAAAATCTTTGCCCAGCCTGCTTTTGCAGGTGGCACACCGTTTGCGCGCTTCCATCAGTTCACGAAACTGGTACAGGTTGGCAGCAGTACAGAAGTGCAAGTTGATGCAGACGGCAGTGGTAAAGGTGATCAGTTTGCGACGCTGGTGACATTGCAAAACAAGTCTATGGATACCATCAGCTCTACACAGTTTGTCATTATCTGATGTAGCTTTGCCTAACGCAGCTCTATCTGACATAGACTTCTATTAATACCAATTTAAGACCCAAACAGGGCAGATAATTTTTGAGAGCCGCGCAGTGCGCGGCTCTCAAAAATTATCTGCCGCCTCATCAATTTAAATTGGTATAAGTTCTTTATAAAGCCTCTAAAATGCTGGACATAGCACAGCATTTTAGAGGCTTTATAGCATTTTTAAAGGATAGGGCGATCGCAAAAAATAAGTGCCGTTACAACGATCATCATATTGCTTGAGCAATCAGTTCATCAAAACTTCAAGATAGAATGAACGATTTCTTCATCGAATCTGTGATTAGCTAAAAGTATGAGCCTTCTGGTGCCTATCGTTGTTCGTAAGAATTAGAGTTTTATGAAAGGGAACACTGTTTTTCTCATCGCCTTTGTTGCTGGTGTAGTACTACTTGTGGGGCATGCTCAATCTCGATTTGATACCTGCAAGCAACAGCGTCAAAAAACGATCGAGTGCGTATTTGAATTTGAATAATTTTTGTGAGCAGAGTGTCAACCTCTCATATCAGACCTGCTTTTTAGAATTGATTTATGTTTATCGATGCTCACGTTTACAAAAAAGGAGGCAGATTAATTGCCCCCTTTCTTGTAATGCTATCTTTTGCTCCTAAGCCTCTCGGCGATCGCTATAGCCAATAACTGCCACCTTATGGCGATAAACTAATTCTGCTCCATACCATCCTGTAATTCCTAGTAGAGATGCCACAATTAAAGAGAGAACTAAGCCAATAGGAACTATTGCATCAGCTGGATCATTCCAACGCAGCAGCCAATTGATCAAAGTTAAAGTTAAGGCAGCAACATTACCGATCATATGCGCCCAACCTGCACGCCGTTTGCGAACGCGATCGATTTTTACAAAATCTAGCATTCCAGAGAGAGCAGCTACAAGACCGCTAACAAACCCTGACCCAAGCAACCAAAGCGATGCTCTTGCCCAAAAAGCGTCTGCTGTTAACCAATAGCCTAAATCCGTACCCAAAGCTCCCACTAAAAATGCAAGCGGGAAAGTAACAATTAGGGGATGGAGGGGATGACCTGCAACTGCAACAGTGCTGGGAATGCCGCTATCTCGATATTCCTCTTCGTTACTCTCAATCAACGGTGGTATGTTAGGAGTCTGTGTCATGGTCTTGCCCCAGATATTAAGTTGACTGAATTCTCCAAGAAACAGAGAATTTCTACATCTCTCCCAAGGGGTAATCGCTTGAGAATTATCGAAAAATAGCAGCATATCAAAAATCAAAGAAGAGAATTGATATAGATTTTCTCCTTGATAACTACTGATCCATTTGAGCAAATTTTTTCTTGAAAAGGCAAGCCTAAAGCGCTGGAAACTGATCAATAACCGACGTTGCCTGAATTACTAATTTGCCCTTCCTGACATGCAGTTCTTTAAGCCAAAACGTCACGCCTTGAATATCAAAATTGCGGAACTCTAGCAGCTCCATAATTCGTTCAAACAGAGCTTTCGCAAGCACCAAAGAAAGACCTTGACCTTCTGCAGAAAGAATTTCTAGCGCAATCCGCTGTCCATTGTCTTGAAGGGAAGGTTTTGCAATCGCTGAGAAGCTTATCTTCTCTGAAGAATTCTGCTGAAAAAGATCAGCTTTGATAGATAAAGCATTATCATCCAACAAACTTACTTGGACTTGTTGAATATCGATCGCCCTTGATTCTCCATCTATGTGTATCTCTACATTTTGCATTCTGCTATGCAAGTACTCTGATGCTAGTGCACGATTTAGATCAGTTTCTGTCAGGACGAGTTGAGCTTGGGCATCTGTAGATTGTGTCAACTCAACTTTGCCAAATGCTAGGCTAATCGGGTTTATCTCAACGCTACTTGTGCTTACCTCCACCGATTCCATGCGCAGGTCTTGCTTCATCACTAGACCCGCACCCGAAATAGCCACAGAGTCAACTTTACCCTGAACTAATTTAGCTGGATCAGTCCGGATCACTACATCTAGCTTCTCTGCTTCATCAAGTTGGCTATTGATGCCTAACTCTACAACTTTGCCTAGCGCTTTTTCTCCCAAGTCGGGCTTATCTTCTGTCATCTAAAATGTCTCAGTTAGAGTCAAGGAATGAAGTTCAAAAGCTCCTTATCTGTGCAAACACAGACTTTTATAGGATGTCTTTCTCTTACGTTAACGATCGCCCTCCACTTTTCCCTCTAGCTAAAGCTGTATTCAACAGGGCTTACTATTTGAATTAGAGAGTATGTAGCGTGATCGTTGTTTCTCAACAAAGGTTATCAACCCTACCTTGAGATAGATAAACTTTAGGATTAAATGTGGCTGACTAATAATTGAGCCGAAGTATTCAAGTATTTAAGCCAAAGCTTGCGCTAAATGCTTTGGTAAACAAATTTGAAATGAGCTGAATTTGAGAAAAAATATGACAGAAGAATTTAAGAAGGGCGATCGCGTTGAGTGGGAGACATCGAATGGCAAGACCGTTGGAGAAATCAAGAAGAAGCTGACGCAGCCAACAGACATTAAAAGTCATCATGTTGCTGCCTCTGAAGAAAATCCGCAATATCTTGTAGAGAGTGAAAAGACGGGCAAAGAAGCGGCACACAAGCCTGCATCGCTTGAGAAGTCGGAAGAATCCTGAGTTAGACAAGAATCGCTGCTTTATACTTAGCAGAGCTTAAGAAGTTAGAGAATAGGAAGAAGCTTGATTCTTGTAAATCAATGATTCATACCTCTGGATGGCACTTAAAAGAAATGGCATTGACACATTTTCCTTCAGCATATCTTTTAGTGTCTCATGGCAGCCGCGATCCGCGACCTCAAGTTGAGATGGCACGTTTGGCAGAGATGGTGGCGCAGCAGCTTTCGCAAAACGACTTGATGAAGGCTGGAGGGCAATTGCCTACAGCCTCGATTGTGGAAGCAGCCGTCTTAGAGCTAGCTTCGCCTCTTCATCAGCAAATTCAGCAGTTTGCCGAGCGTGCCGTTACTCTGGGCTGCCAGCACCTATACATTGTGCCTATTTTTTTGCTGCCAGGAGTACATGTGGTGGAAGATATTCCGGCAGAAGTGGCGATCGCTGAGCAGAAGTTGGAGGGCAAGATCGCGCTTGAAATCTGTCCCTATCTCGGTAGCCATCCCCATTTGCAAGAGTTTTGGCTTGATTTCGCTTCTGGTTTTGGCATTCCTGAGCAAGGACGAGTTTTGCTGGGACATGGAAGCCGCCGCGTGGGTGGAAATCAG
The DNA here is from genome assembly GCF_059504425.1 of Drouetiella sp. Lineage (NCBI taxonomy): Bacteria > Bacillati > Cyanobacteriota > Cyanophyceae > Oculatellales > Oculatellaceae > Drouetiella > Drouetiella sp. The sequence continues at coordinate 5,495 of NZ_JCACIN010000108.1, read as the reverse complement.
GCCATGGAAGCGATCGCAGCTCAGCTAGGGGCTTTACCTGCCTACTGGTCTGTTGCTCCCAGCTTGCCGGATCAGATTCATCTTCTGGTGGGTCAAAGCTGTACTCAAATCGATATTCTGCCGTACTTCCTGTTTGAAGGCGGCATCACTGATGCAATTGCTCAATCTGTTCAAGAACTAGCTCAGCAGTTGCCTAACGTTGATCTACGGTGGACTCCGCCTAGGGGTGCGACGGTAAAGCTAGCTAGCTTTGTGGTTGAGGCGATCGCCAAATCAAATGAAGCCTTCAATACGGTTCGCGAATCTGCTAGGACGTAGCCTATATTAGAAGTCTTCAGTCTATTCCAGAGTTTTACATGCAGCATTTTTTAGGGAAGGTGTACCTGCTGGGGGCAGGACCGGGCGATCCGGGCTTAATGACCGTTAAAGGGAAAACGCTTCTAGAATGCGCCGATGTCGTAATTTATGATGCGCTGGTTAGCCCTCAAATTGTGGCAATGATTAATCCCCATGCAGAGCAGATTCATGCGGGAAAGCGGCGGGGACGACACTCGCTGGTACAAGATGAAACGACTCAGCTTTTGATTGAGAAAGCTCAGACTCATGCGATCGTTGTACGGCTTAAGGGTGGCGATCCGTTTGTCTTCGGGCGGGGAGGTGAAGAAATGGAGGATTTGGTCAGGGCAGGTGTCCCAGTCGAAGTCATTCCAGGCATCACCTCTGGTATTGCTGCTCCTGCCTATGCCGGAATTCCCCTAACCCATCGTGCCCATAGCTCGTCTGTAACCTTTGTAACCGGGCATGAGTCGGCGGGCAAATATCGCCCTGCGGTCAACTGGAAAGCGATCGCCCAAGGTTCTGAAACGATCGTCATCTACATGGGCATCCACAATATGTCCTATATTACTGCCCAGCTCTTGCTGGCAGGGCTGGCGACCAATACGCCGATCGCCTTAGTGCGGTGGGGTACCCGCGCCGATCAGCAGGAATTAGTCGGAACACTGGGCAGTATTCTCCATCAGATCGAAGAGTCAGGCTTTGAGGCTCCGGCGATCGCGGTGATTGGCTCTGTGGTGAGTCTGCATGAAACCCTGTCTGAATGTCGCCCGGTCGTATCCTAGCCGCTCGGAGATAAGGGTGCTAACCCTCGTCTGGCAACACATCTAGCCAGACTTCATTGCTGCCCTGATGCACTGTTTTTACCCATTTCAAGCGTTTTGGACGAATAGACATCCGGGCAGTGGTACTGGCAATCACGGGCATCCAGTGCAGCATATAGAACGCGCCAAACAGCGTGTGGATCAGCGTCATCAATACCGATAGCGGGATGCGTTTGCGGCGACTCTCCTGTCCTACAATCCGGGTACGCCTCATGCCGACAAACATACCCAGCATCGAGAGCGTCACCGTGAGGCTGGTGACAGGCAGCAGCATCGGCGAAGAACTCCGAGCGATCGCCATCACAAAATCTGGCACAGCAGCCGTGGGCAGCGCATACTGCGTCAGCCAAAACAGAAATAGATCGGTAGTTTTGCGCGTTCCCAGACGGTTACGGACAATTAGCCGCCAGTAGTCGAGATAGCGCTGGTAGCCACCCTCTGCCCAGCGATTGCGCTGGTGCCACAGTCCTATGCCCCGCGTCACGCCTTCCTCGCCCACTGCCGGGTGCAGCAGCAAATCAATATCCCACTGATCGAGGTGCAGCCGTAGCGTTAGATCTAGATCATCTGTGATGGTTTCCTCATTCCAGCCGCCGCAACGCTCTAACGCCGATCGCCGGACAAATTGGCCGTTGCCGCGCAATTCACCAATGCCGCCCAGAGCAATCCGCCGCTGCTGAATAAAGCTATCCAGCGCCATCTCGGCTTCCTGTCCGCGTGTCCAGAGATTGGTAGAAGCATTGGCGATCGCCTTTCGCACCTGTACTGCTCCAAGCTGCGATCGCTGGAACATCGGCACCACCTGCCGCAGCAAATTACTGGGCACATGGGCATCGGCATCAAACACAGCAATGATTTCACCCTGCGTTAGGGGCAGCACCTGATTAAGTGCCCCCGACTTGCCGCCACCGGAGCTGGGCAGACGGTGAACAACGTTAAGCTGCTGATATTCTTGAGCCAAACGATCGAGTAGCAGCGCCGTGCGGTCAGTGCTGGCATCGTCAATGATCCAAAAGTCGTAGCGGCTGGTGGGATAATCCAAATTGCAGAGGTCTTGCACCAGCGATCGCACCACTGCCTCCTCGTTCTTTGCGGCAACCATCAGCGAGACATAGGGATAGTCTTCTGGGTCGCCCGACAGCGGATCGATCGGCAGCAGAGAGCGGGCAAAAATCAGCCGCAGCGCATGAATGCCCATGACTGTTGTTAACCCCAGCACGAGCCAATAGCCCCAGGCAAATAGGTGCAGAGCGATCGTGCTGCTCCAGATAGCGGTAAGGGCGATCGCGGCTTTGCGTCTGCGCCCCTCTAGCCCCTGTAGATAAGGGCTGTTATCTATCTCACTTTCTGGATCAGAGAGAAACTCAGACCGGAGTGAGCTGTTTATCGGACTGTTCAGCGGACTGTTTGGAACGTTGCTTAGCGGATCGTTGGATAAATCGCTTTCGCGCCAGGAATTCTCCGGCATAGGTCATTTGATTAAGGAACCAGTATTTGTCTAAACCCTTGAAGAAGCTAGGGATGAGGTAGCACCACACCGTACAGCCTTCGCAGACTGACAGTTTTCCCTGAGATTGGCGGTAGCTCTCTACCACTTCCGATTCGCGGTACATATCGTACAGCTTTCCTTCAATGGCAAGTCCGGCTTGGGCAAAGTGATAGCAGGGCAGCAGCAGCTCATCGTTGGGCGAAATTGCAATTACTGCATCTACCGCTTTGCATCGGGGATTTTGGGTATCGTTGCCACCCGCTTCAATAAATGCAAGGGCAGCCTTATTGTAGCCAACATTCCGATACTGTCTGGCGGAAGCCTCGATCGCCTTTACCAGTTCGGGCGTGGGATTTTTCTTGTTGTTGTAATGCTCGTGAGCCGTAAATGCCGGATTGAGCCAGATCCGTGCGCCCAGCTTCTCACCCAGCTCTGCCACTTCGCCGATGCGGGTAAAATTTTGTGCAGTGACGGTGTGATTCAACACCGGGAATTCGCCCAAGGACTGAGCAATCTCGACGGATTCTACCAGTGTGTCAAAGATTTTTACGCCTCGCGACTGGTCGTGGGTTTCGGCATCGCCCCCATCTAGCGAGAAATTGAGGAAATCCACCAAACCCTGCATCTCTTTTGCCCGCTTAGGGTAAAGAATCGTGTTGGTGGTCATGCTGGTCAAAAATCCCTGACGCTTAGCCTCGGCAAAAATTTTGTCTACGTCCGATCGCAGCAGCGGCTCACCCCCCGTAAAGTCTATGTACTTCACGCCCAAACGTTTGAGGTCGCGCAAGTTGTGCTGAATGGTTTCAAAGCTTGCTTCTTGCTTCGGTTCTAGCGCCCAAATATCGCAAAAGTGGCAACGGGCATTGCAGCGGTAGGTCAGGTAGTAATTAGCAACAAGGGGGGGCATAGGCATCTAGAGAATTGGCATTCGCACTGGGATTTGCACTGGAAACAGTTTACCAACCTGCGATGAGTTTTAATGCGATCGTAAAGAAAAGATGATTAGAGCGGATAGAGATAAACTATGTTACGTCGCCCAGTGTTATGGCTATCGCCAGCTTGCTTGGGACATTGATGGTGGGGCGCTTCGCGCCCCACCATCAATGTCCCCGTCCTAATCGCCTTGGCGTTTGCTATACGTCGCTCATATCGCTCATATCCACTCACGCGAGATTTCTCCGAGATTCCTCCATGGCAACTATTAACGACAACTACCTTAAGCTCAAAGCAGGCTACCTATTTCCCGAAATTGCCCGCCGAGTCAACGCCTTCGCTGCCGCCAACCCAGAGGCAAACATTATTCGTCTCGGCATTGGTGATGTCACCGAGCCTTTGCCAGAAGCCTGCCGGACTGCCATGATCAAAGCCGTTGAGGAGATGGGCGATCGCGCCACCTTCCAGGGCTATGGGCCAGAGCAGGGCTATGCGTGGCTGCGGGAAGCAATCGCCCGTCACGACTTTCAAGCTCGCGGCTGCGATATTGATGCCTCAGAGATTTTCATTTCTGACGGCTCTAAGTGCGACTGCGGCAATATTCTCGATATCTTTGGGGCAAATAATACGATCGCCGTCACCGATCCGGTCTATCCCGTCTATGTCGATACCAATGTTATGGCAGGACATACTGGAGAAGCAAACGATCGCGGCGAATATGGCGGTTTAGTCTATCTCCCTATCTCTGCTGAAAACGGTTTTACGGCAGAAATTCCTAGCCAAAAGGTAGACCTCATCTACCTCTGTTTCCCCAACAATCCTACCGGAGCCACCGCCAGCCGCGCCCATCTGCAAGCTTGGGTAGATTATGCTAAAACCCATGGCTCTATCATCTTCTTTGACGCAGCTTACGAGGCTTTCATCACCAACTCTGACCTGCCCCACTCGATTTATGAAATTGAGGGAGCCAGAGATTGTGCGATCGAGTTTCGCTCTTTCTCTAAGAACGCCGGATTTACGGGTACCCGCTGTGCCCTGACGGTCGTGCCCAAAACGCTAATGGGCAAAGCTGCCGACGGCTCTGAGGTGGAGGTATGGAAACTCTGGAACCGCCGTCAGTCTACTAAGTTTAACGGTGTATCTTACATTGTTCAGCGCGGCGCAGAGGCGGTCTACTCTCCGGCAGGGCAAGCACAAATCAACGCGCTGGTCAGCTTTTATATGGAAAACGCCAGAATTATCCGCGAACAGCTCACTGCCGCCGGATTCCAGGTTTATGGCGGAGTCGATGCGCCCTATGCTTGGGTACAAACGCCTCATGGGTTGACAAGCTGGGACTTTTTCGACAAGTTGCTGCATGGCTGCAACGTGGTTGGTACCCCTGGCTCAGGATTTGGTGCTGCCGGGGAAGGCTATTTCCGCATTTCGGCATTCAACAGCCGCGCCAATGTCGATGAAGCAATGAAGCGGATCACCTCTAAATTCAAGGCTGACTAAGATTTAGCATAGCCTTTAGAAAAAGTAGAAAAAACGCAGGGGTAGATGTTTGTCTACCCCCACTCAAAGCTGCCCCTACTCAAAGCTGCACAGATGCTGGCTGGCAATCGCCAGCCATACCTGGTTCATCAACATAGACCAAGTTCGCTACTTGGGGGCTATCTTATTCTGGCTTTAATGACAGGAAATAGTAATGACTGCTATTGATGCCATTCTGGAAGAGGGATTTGGGAGCAAGGAAAACTAGCGATCGAAGGCTATTGCAAAGCTTCTCTGCAATAGAAACAAAATTGCCAAATCAAAAAGCGCCCTCCTTTGGGAGAGCGCTTCGAAATCTAACTCAGGAGGTAGACTGACTCGTCTCTAGCCGTTGATGGCAGGAGCAGTGATAGCCACAGGAGCCGCTTCACCCGCAG
>NZ_JCACIN010000107.1:0-16572 GCF_059504425.1 Drouetiella sp. | reverse complement strand
TGCGTTGATGCTGCCTTTAAAGAGTGTCCTAACGTATGTGCGTAGCGCTATATCCATTCTCAAATGACGTAACTGTAACCTGGGAGCAATTGATTTATTAATCAGTTTCAGATGCTTAAATCGCGCTAAAATCTTTTTCATTGGTTAGATTAGCTCCAAGAGAGCGTTAAGAGGATTTTATGAAGTCACCTAAAGTTCTTGCTTTTGCAAATCAAAAAGGTGGAGCAGGAAAATCTACTGGGTCGGCTCATGCAGCAGATTGGTTCTCTCAAAAAGGTGCATCAGTTGTTTTAGTGGATGCAGATGGGCAGCAGAGCAGTTCCGCTTGGCTACAGGAGCTTGGTTTGCCTTATAAGATTATTAGTGACCCGGAAACCTTATTTGAGTCCTTGCCAAAACTGGCAAAGGAGTACGATGTTGTCGTCGTAGATGGTCCTGGATCTCTGTCCGAAGTGACCAAGGCGATTCTGGCTCGGTGCGACTTGGTACTAGTTCCATCTCGCGAATCCATTATTGACTTACGGAGTACAGGAAAAATTCTCCAATTCATTCGTCATGCTAAAGAGCTGCGCAAGGGGTCTCCTAAGGCAGCTATTTTTCTCAATGCAGTAAGTAAAGGTTCAGTATTGCTACGGGAAGCTCAAGATGCTTTAGGAGATAGCTTAGTCCCTCTACTAGAAACAGTAGTCTACGATCGTCAGTGTATTAAAGATGCACCAGGTCAGGGAAGCACGGTATTTCACATGCGCGGCAAACCTGCTAAAGACGCTGCTGCTAATTATGAGTCACTGTTCAATGAGGCGTTAAAGTTTTTTAATGACAAGTAGACGTAGCTTAAAAGATGCAATTCAAGCTGACTCCGAGTTATCTAATTTTGTATTCGGCGAAAGGGTTGTGCAAAAGATTGAGACAGAAGGTTTGGAGCAACGGGCGATTTTGTCAGCGATTCATCGAACCACATTGCAAAAACGGCGCTACTTCGATCAAGCAAAAATAGAAGAGTGGGCAAGCACTGAAATTAAAGCAAATGGTATTCGATCGCCCCTATGGGTACGTCCTCTGCCGGGGGGAGGCTCTGGCGAGTATGAATTAATTGCTGGCGAACGTCGTTATCGAGCAGCTGAATTTTTAGGTTTGCCTGATGTTCCTATTAGAGTCTTTCCATTAGATGATAAGCAAGCCTTGATGGCATCGCTTGTCGAAAATATGCAACGCCAGGATTTAAGCCCTCTTGAAGAGACAGAGGGGACTCTAGAAGCATTGGCAATGGAATTAGATTACTCAGTGGAGCAAGTCATTAGCTTGCTCTACCAGATGAATAACGCTTCCAAAGGGATGGTTAACCAAAACGTTTTGGTTAGCCCAGAAGGTCAGAAAGTCGAAATGGTTTTTAAGTTTCTAGGACGGCTATCCTGGAAATCTTTTGTTTCTAGTCGTCTACCGCTTTTGAAGAAGCCTCCAGAGATTTTGGATGCTCTCAGAGAAGGGAAAATTGAATATACCAAAGCTATGGAAATAGCTAAAGTTAAGAATGAGCAGTACCAACAGACCTTACTTGAGCATGCTATCTCTGAAGGGCTGTCCTTGAGCGAGATTAAACAGAGAGTTAAAACGCTTCAGCAGCCACTGCGTCTAGAGACAGAGAGTCTGCCTTTGAAGCAAAAGATTGAAGATGTTTTACAGAGGTTCAGAAAAGCCAAAGTTTGGGATGACCCTAAAAAACAGAGGCAGGTGGAAAAGCTGCTGGCTCAAATAGAATCTTTAATGGAAAAGTAGGGCTGTTCGCAGTTTTGAGAATAGTAGGTCTAATTAAGGTCTTGGCTAGCGACAGTTTTTAAAAGGTATAGCTGGCAGTTTGATTTTTAATTCAGTTAAGCAGTTGGAGAGCATAACGTGGAATATAGCAGTTTGCTCAGCGACATTAGTCATGTCAGTGCTTCAACTCAAGCCATAGTTGCACGATCGGTAAATCAGGCGTTAACCATTAGAAATTGGCTGATCGGTGCTTATATCATTGAGTATGAGCAACACGGTGAAGATCGAGCAAATTATGGTGATAAATTAGTCAGGAGTCTCGCAACAGACCTAACAAAAAAAGGGCATCAAGGTCTTTCTCGCAGCAATTTAATCAGCTTTCGCAAATTTGCTTTCACTTATCCAGTCTTGGCAAAAAGCCAGACGCTGTCTGTCCTATTTGAGCTTCTTACAGATACAGCAACTGGAAAAAGCCAGACAGTGTCTAGCTTTTCTGAAATCTTTTTGAAACCTGAGCAGAATGCTGAAGAAGCTTCTTCTACAGGCATAAAAGTACAATTCCCATCATTAGAAGCTCGTATTCCAGAGACAGATCCTTTTGGCTGGAAAGATGAAAGTTACTACCTTAAGCTTTTTCGTACCATGATCTGGTCTAATTTGATGGAGCTTTGTCGGCTCGAAGATCCTCTCAAGCGAACGTTCTATGAATTAGAATGCCTCAAAAGTGGATGGTCAAATCGAGAGCTTAAGCGACAAATAAATAGCTTACTCTACGAACGGATAGGACTGTCTCGCGATCAAGATGCAGTAATGGTTCTTGCTCAAGAGGGGCGTTTAGTCGATAGTCCCTCTATGATTCTACGCGACCCCTATGTGCTGGAATTCCTGGGTTTAGAGGGAAGAGTTACCTATTCAGAGTCTGAGTTGGAACAGGCACTTATCAATCATTTACAAGATTTTATTCATGAGCTAGGTCGGGATTTTTGCTTTATTGAGCGGCAGTTTAGAATTACAGTTGCGAACAAACACTATTTTTTAGATCTCCTGTTTTACCATCGTCGATTGCGCTGCTTGGTTGGGATTGATCTGAAGTTGGGTGCTTTTGAAGCTGCCTATGCAGGACAAATGAATTTATATCTCAACTACCTTAAGCGAGAAGTTGCACTACCTGATGAAAATCCCCCAGTCGGAATTATCCTTTGCTCTGATAAGGATGCAGAAGAAGTTCACTATGCAACGGCAGGCATGGATTCCCAGTTATTCGTTTCACGCTATCTTGTCGTGCTTCCCTCAGAGGAGAGACTTAGGCAGTGGCTACGTGAAGAGCAAGAACGCTTAAAAAACCAAAGATGATTTAATTTTTAGCTAGTCCTTCTTTTTCTACTTAGGGTACATATAAATGAGTAAAAGTTAAGATTTGAGGGTTTAAGTGTACCCTAATTATTTTTGGACTCCCTTTCCTACTAAGCACATTCTCTCGATCTCTACTGTGAGTTATCTGTCTAACGATCGGTTTCACGCAGCTTCATCTTTAAACCAGCGACAGTTTTGTTTGATAAGGTTAGTAGTAATATCTTCGAAGTCACTGTTTTGAGAGATAGAGATCGATAGTTGGAGAAGCAGTTATGAGCACAGACGATTCTCAATACAAACTCAAGGCAGATCACAAAGCAAAATCCCTTATCAAACAAGGAATCGATCGCGCCAACTTTTGGGATGGCATCATGGAGTATGCCTTTCCTCAACAGAGTGAATCATCGGGAACAGTGTCACAATTCTCCAACTATCTGAGTCCTGTAAGCGAGCATAGAAGCCAAATCTTTAAGGGAATCGAGGATAGCCATCCTTTTATTCAAGAGGCGAGAGATAATCTCAACCCCCAACATATTGCTGCTACTGCACACTATCTACAGCATGAATCAAGACTGCTGAATCGGGTCACCACCCAAGTTGCCCAGCATTTGGTGGTTTCTTACCGACAGAAGCTTGTAGAGCAGGGGCATAAATCAGGGAAAAAACCAGTTGAGAAAAATCTTCCCTATTTTGAAATTACAGCGAGTCACGAAGATAGTGTTACTCAGCTAAAAACTAACTTAGACTCAGAAGTTCTACTAAACCGTATTCAAGATTTTATTAAGGAATTATTTGAGAAGAATAATTTTTGGGAAAAGGGTGCTAAGGAAATATGGTCTAATCTTATCTTCTGGGCTATAGAAGAGATGAAAGCAGATCTGGGTGAATCTGCTTTTGCAGCATTTAATCAGGAGACATTTAATCAGGCTCTGTATCGCTATTTGCTAGAGCGAGAATCTAAACTAGTCCAAGACAAAATTACATTTCTTGAAGAATTTTATTCTCAAAGCATTACCCGACGCATTATCCAGGATTTAGACCTGCCTAACTACCCAATACTTGGCTTAGAAACATTACTAGGGATTGTACCAAGCGGCAATAAGAAAACAGTTCCAGCATCCGAAGTTAAACTGGCTAACATGGACGCAATCGTTGCTATCCCAACTGGTTTACCTATAGTCAGCAGTATTTCAGCTCAGCTACAAACTGAGCTATGGAAGCCCGACGACAGCGGCGTTGCTCATTTTCGCTACCGCTCTAAGAATAACCTCAACAACTACTTAGAACACTATATTACAAGCCCTGGAGACATCGAGACACTTCCCTGGGAAGCTGCTGAGCAAATCATCAATAAATTTGGATTCAACACAGTTAAGCTGCAATTTATCCTAGCAGCACACGCAATGCGGCAATCCAGACCTTGGGAAAGCGCCTTTACTCTCAAGGCAACAGATATTATTGACGAGTTAGGTTGGGACAAAAATCATAGCTCTACTTTGTCAGAAAAGCGGAATGAGGTTGCTAGTATTGCCTATGCTTTGTCCTGCTTGCTGGTTAAAGCAGTGTGGGTAGAAGGGCGCGGCAAAATTCAAGTGGATGCAAGTACGCCGGTGGGCAGAATGTGGGAAGTTTTAGTTGATCCACATGGGCAATTTGATTGGACAACTGGCAGGATTGATAAACCAGATGAGATTTACATCACTGTCAGACCAGGATTGTGGACAGCTCATTTTCTTAATCAAGCAGGTAGCAAAGCCAAAGAAGCACTTTATCAGTTTGGCTATCTGGCGCTGAATATTCTTAAACTAGACCCCTATCACGACGAGTTGACGCTAAGGCTGGCAATTCACTTGACGTTAGATGTCCGCATTCGTGCTAGAGACCGTAGCCCTCATGAATATCGAGTTAAGACCTTGTTAGAAGCAGCTATGCCTGAGGCTGCCATACAGGACGCTCGCCAGAATAGTGAGAAGGCTCGATCGCTCTTCAACCGTTGGCACCATGCCTTAAAGCTGCTAGCAGGCTTAGGGTGGCACCCTCATGAAGCTGTTGCGCCAGTTGCTGAAGAGGAACCCATTTTTTATGTTAAGCCCTATCCAGAATGGTTAGAGCCAGATAGCAAGGTCAAAAAACCGAGAGGCTGGATTAATCAATGGCTAGAGCAGAAGCTAGTCATTATACCCCCCGACCCGATTCCTGAACGCATGGCTTCTTTAACTGCTACTAAAAAACAACAGCAAAAGAAGCTGAAACCTTTGCAAGGTGGAGAATTGACTGGTGTACAAGTTAAAGAGGCTCGTAAGTTAAAAAGTTGGACACAGGCTAAGTTGGCTGGAACTTTAGGGATTCACCAAAGCCTAATTGCCAAGATTGAATCAGGCGATCGCCCGATCAGCAGTGAGCTAGAACCTATGCTCCGGCGCACTTTGAATATTTAGCCAGCCCAGAAACAGCGTTGCGTAAAAATTTCAGGCTTTTGATAGCGTCAATTTTTAGGGTTTGCTTGTCATAAATCCCTTGTCATAATCTAAATCTCCTTCTCAAATCAAGCTCAAACGCCGATCTAGCAAGGATTTAGGGGTTATGACAGATTGCTCCAAATGCTCCCATAGAATCTCCGTATGCTCCCATAAACTGACCCGTATGCTCCCATGAATTTTTTTATCAGAGTGCTCTATACAAGGGTTTCAGGACTTTATGACATCTTGATCAGTCTGATCAAGACTGATCAAGCCTCAAGCGGGAAAAAATGAACTTTGTCATAATTCTTGCAAGATATTCTGGGTAGCCTCAGTCAATATCTAATTTCCTAATTATTGGAGGAAGGCATTAATAGTTCTGTTGATCTATATCTTTAAAGTGACAGAGAGCCGGGATCTCAACTCGCCAAAGTTTCCCCCCGACTCCCTAGTTAGTTAATGTCTGCTTTAAGAGAAGTAGTTTCTTGCAATGAAACTACTCAATCGCAGCATTACTTTACTTTGCTACATCCTAGCAAAGGCAGCTAGGTCTGGGCAAACCCATAAACTTGGGCATCACAAATGCGTTCAAGTTTATGAATTTGCTCTAATTGATTCGGCTAAGGTCACTAAAAGTTAACCTGAGTTACTAAATTCAGCTAGCTAGAGTTCTTCCGGCTCCGCCCTACAGGAGCCAAGGATGCTGCTCATTACAAATTCTCTTTCCAAAAAATTCTGTGCTGCTTTCCTTTCAGAACTAGGCTTAGGGAGAGCAGCGTGGTAGTTTTTGCTGGCTTGAAACAATTGCAATACGTTCAAGAGTGGGATGACGAATTCCTTGCTCTCTTTCCACATCGGTTTGACTATATTTACGCGTCACACTCAGAACTTGGTCAACATCCTCAGTGGCAGACTGAGAGTCGTCATCCCTTATCCGATCGCGTCCTCCGCCAAGGTTCTCACTTGTTCGGTGTTCGCTTTGGAGCGCAGACACAGTACTGTTTACTCGATATAGACATCGGTAGCCTCTACCATCCGCAGCAAGATCAGCTGGCAATCGGTCGTATCCTAACAGCACTTGAAGCCATTGGTATTGTTACCCACATCACCTGTACTAGCTCTTACAGTGGCGGTCTGCATCTTTACTTCCCTCTAGCTACAGTCCAAAGCTCTTGGGAACTGGCAACTATTGTTAGTACCCTGCTGGAAAATTCAGGATTTATCCTCAAACCTGGACAACTAGAGGTTTTCCCTAACTCCAAACCTTACCTTGTCGAAGGTACTCCTAGCCTTTTCAATGCCCATCGCTTGCCCATACAAGCAGGCTCTTATCTACTTAACGAAGATTTTCAGCCTATTTGGGGCGACCAGAAAACTTTTGTCACCCAGTGGTATCTGGCTCAGAAAAATAATAATGTTGATGCCAAAACTATTAAACAGATACTCAAACAAGCCAAGCGCAAGCACTATCGCATTTCTGGTAAAGCAGATAAGTTTATCAATGACCTAAACGCCGAGATTGAAACGGGTTGGACAGGAGCAGGACAAACAAATCGTCTGCTGGGTCGCATTACCATGCGAGCCTATATTTTTCAACACTTATTCTCAGGCAGCAACCCCTTAGAGGGAGAAGAGCTTGTTAAGGAAATTGTTAGCACTGCCAAAGCACTACCTGGCTATAGCGAGTGGTGTAATCACCAGCATGAAATTGAAGAACGAGCAGAAGAATGGGCACATTGCATCCAAAACAGCCACTACTTTCACTATGGTGACTCAAAAGGTAAATACAAAACGAAAGAAGAAGTCACTGCCCTAGAATCTACAATTGCTGAACTGCCTAGCTGGAATCAGCAGCAGTCTCAAGCAGCACGAGAGCGAATTAGAAGTGCAATCGCTCAGATGTTAGAAATCAATGGCTTACCCAGTGGTGCGACAGCTAGATTTCATGCATTGACCAGCTTTCATATCAGTGGGAGATCGCTATATCGTCATCGTGACCTATGGCATCCCCAGTATCTTGTGGAAAACCCCCCAGACCCCCCGATCTCAAATGCTGTGTTATTTGATTGTGCTGAGGGCACATCAAATAACATCAGTCCTACAAGCTTATTACATACAACAGGAGATAACCCTAGTACTGATGCAGCTTTGAGCTATCTCTATCCCCTTGATTCTCAGACTAAAGGGGATAATACTCGCGCTGATGAGGGTTCCAGAGATTTAGATTCATCTCATTCCGCTACTCCCCCTTTAGACAAACATAAAAGAAAGCAACTACACTCCTCTCAAAGAGCAACAGTCGCGCCCTACATTCAACCGTTGCTCTTTGATTCTCAATGCTGGTTGGAAGTGACTCAGGAAGCCTCAAAAAGCGCTCAGCAGGCAGTTGATCGTCTTCGTGCTGAAGCGCAGCACACTAACCACGTTGAGCGAATGCAGCAGTATCTAACTTCAGGTGACCCGATTCTGATAGCGGAAGCTTTGGCTTGGGATCAGGTGAATTTAGGAGTTCTTAACCTAGATGTGTTTTTCACATCTCCCTCCCATAGAACTGAAGAGAAGCCTCATTCGGAGCATACTTTCGCGCATGACCTTTCAGATATCTTGGTGGCGATTGCAGTGCAGGTACGACGATTGCAGTGGACACCAGAACAGATGCGAAAGCGAATGATGGTGCGATTGGGTAAATCAAGACAGTCTCTGTTGGATGACTTGGAACTGTTGCAGTGGCTGGAGTGGTTAGAGCAGTTAGAACAGGAGAATCAACCATGAATTAGGGTACATTACAACCTCGTTTTTATCTTTTATTGCAGCTGAAAGGATTTTAAGTAAACCCTAAGTTTTTCCTAAGCTAATTATGCCTCGACGCGCTAATACTCCTAGTCTTTCTTCCAACCTGCAATCGATCGCTGCTCAAGCGCTACAGCTGTCAACTGAAGATCGGGCTGAGTTGATTGCAATACTGCAAGCTTATAATGACGCTGAAGCAGAGGCTCATTTAACGGAGGTAGAGCGAGAACAACGCAAGGAAGAGGCACTGAATCGTCGTGGCATTCGCGGTGGCAGTGGCAGCTTTGAGGACAAGATAATTAATGGCTATGGTCCTTATCGCTACTTACGATACTGGTATGGCAGGACCCATAAAAGTGTTTACCTGGGCAAGGTAAAAGAGTAAGGAGATTTAGGGTGAGAGATAAATTCTAGTTAGGGTACATTTAATGAACTTAAATGAGGTTTTTCGCAAAGATATGCCGTTAAATGTACCCTAAAACTTTTGATTGATGCTGTTCCTATCGGGGATCTCGACTGTAGTGTCCTAAATTTGTTCTGCAGCCAACATCTCCAGCAAGGATTGTCCTAAATTTGTTCTGCAGCCAACATCTCCAGCAAGGATCGTCCAACTCAAACCTGCCTGAAATTTTAGAGAGCATTAAAATAATCAAGCGTTGATTTGCTCCATCAATTGCTAGTTAACATTCTTCAAAGAAGATCGTTTGGTTCAAACTCTAGTGGGTCGTTTGCCTAGAAAATAGCCATTACTAGATCACTAAAGCCAAAATTACCACCTTAGCCAGCTATTTTAAGAATGGCTATCTACACGTCAAATGACCCACTAGCGCTCATAATGACCTGCGATCGGTTATGGAAGAAATACCACAGCTTCCCGAATTGATAGGATTTTTCCTTATAGCAATTTTGATAATATCCTTGTGAGGAGAGAGTAGCTGCCTCATTCCTGGAGATACAGATCAGTCCAAAATAACCATGTAGTGCTCTCTCACTTATGTATCTAAGTGCGATCGCTGAAGTGACCCCCTGCCTTCGAGGCTCCAAACTGGAGTTCCAAGACTTCAAAGGTGGGGTAATGTCTCAGATAAAGTATGCACAGACAGACCTGCTCGGCAATCGACAGAATGGGTTTGCGTCCTTAGCCCCCGCTAAATCTGGATAGTACAATTCGCCGACAACATCCGTTGCTAAATGAAGGCGGAGTAGTTAATTCCCAAGGTTCCTTTAGTCCGTTGAGGATATTTTTGAATATGATCGAGTGGATTTTTCATCTTTGGTAGAGCGGTAAAATCCCGTTCTACCATCTTTTTTTACCACTATTTATATTTCGGACAAGTCTATTGAGGTTTTCCTGAGTTCGCCTGATAATAATGCTGATGCTCTTAAGTTATAAGAATTGGATCTTCCCCATAATTTTGTTGATATCTACTTGTACCCTCATAGGATATCTGGTAAGTGTCTATCAAGCGGTCAATCAGATGCCTCGAATTGACTTGGCACAAATACCTGAAGAAAAAAATCTCTCTAGGTCTGAATTTCCAGTCATTTCAGTTATTATCCCAGCCTTTAATGAAGAAGAAAATATTGAAGATTGCGTTAAATCCGTTCTAATCAGTACAAGGCTTTCTCCAGAGCTACTGGAGGTTTGGTTGATTGATGATCAATCAACCGATCGCACGTTAGAGATTCTTCAAACCTTACAAGCGCAAGAGTCAGAACCTAGATTTAAAATTATTGCAGGTTTGCCTCGCCCCAAAGATCAGCTCTGGAACGGCAAAAACTGGGCTTGCCATCAGGGGGCAGAACAAGCCAGAGGTGACTTTTTACTGTTTATTGACGCAGATGTTCGCCTGAAGCCCAAGGCAGTTTCAGCCGTGGTTCAAACTGCGATCGATCAGCAGCTTGATTTTCTCACCTGTATTCCCGCGATCGTTTCTGGCTCATTGATCGAGTGGTTAGTTCAGCCTTTAATGTTCATCAATGTACTAGTCACATTCAATTCCAAAGCCGTTAAAGATCCAAGAACAAAAACCACTTATGCGTTAGGACCATTTCTGTTGTTTCGAGCAGATGCTTATCATACGATCGGCGGTCACAGAGCCATTGCTGCTGAAGTTGCTGAAGACGTCGCTTTTGCCCGTAAATTAAAGCACAATGGATTTAGAATGCAGCAGATTTTAGGAAGAAACCTTGCGACATTGCGAATGTACCGTAACTGGCGGACTTTGTGGGAAGGCTGGACAAAAGTTTTATACGTCGGCGCAGACCGGAGCGTGCCGCTAATGCTGCTGTTGGCAACCGTCATGCTGATGATCTACACGGTTCCTTGGCTTGGATTTATGATAGCGATCGGGAAAGTTCTCACACATCTCACTTTATTTCATCTGGCTATGACAGGACTGACGAGTTTAGCCATTCTGCTTCAGTTTTGGGTAAGACATTGGGGGTCGCAGGCATTAGGAACTTCTATGAAATATTGGTGGCTGCAAGGTGCGGGTGGAGCCATCATTGCCGTATTAGCGATCGCCTCCATCATTAAAACTGAAACGGGCTGGGGCTGGACTTGGCGCGGGCGTAAGCTGTCTGCCGTTAAAAAAACGTAGCGTCATTTCAGCAGGTCTGTAATTTCTTTGTAGGTAGAAGAGAGGCGCTCGCTCACCCATCGAATCACGAATTGCTGAAACATTGCAGCCACTTCGAGATGGTCTTGCTGGAGCTGTTGCAGGGCGGTTTGAGAGAGGCAATAGAGAGCGCTGGGCTGATTGACGATCGCTGAAGTCTGGTACAAAGCCTGTGAGAAGAAGTCAGTTTCACCCACCAAATTTCCAGCCCCTAGACTTTGGATGCGGTGCGTTTGACCTGATTCAAGTTGCAGCAAAACCGTCACTTCTCCCGTTTCAATCAGATAAAGCGCATGGGCGGCATCTCCTGATTGAAACAGTACCTGTCCTGCTTCTACAGTCAGCTCTTCCAAGTAGTCCATGAACACTGGAATATAATCGGCATTGGGAAATAGCTCGTCAAGCTGGAGGGCAAGCGGCAGAGCGCGACGACGGCGCTGAGGAATCTCCTCTAAAATCTGGTTTTCGCACCATTCAATGCCGCGATCGAGGTCAGGGAAAAGCTGGCAAAAGCGTTCTTGTAAGCAGTTGCCCTGCTGCAACTGTCGCTGGATGGTTGGCGAAACGTTGGTGAAAACAAGATCGAACTGCTGCTGTTGAGCCACTTGTTGGAGCTTGCTGAAGCTGAGGACGGCTGAGGAGTCCAATCCAGTTACAGCCTGAAAGCTGAGAACCACAGATTTCACGGAAGGTAACTGGCGCAGGCGGAGGCGAATCTGCTCAACTAGCTTATTTGCTGTGCCAAAGAAGAGAAAGCCTTGCAGCTCCAGGATATAAATTTGGTTGCCCTCTGTTTGCAAGAACCGACGCTGTTGCCAAGAGCGAGCTGCATGGCTGGGGTAAGTTGCGCCGGAGAGAACATGCTTGGTGACTTTAACCTGGCTGTAGTTGATCACGAAGAGGACGATCGCTACGACCAATCCCACCGCTACTCCTTCTAGCAAACCCACCGCACCAATGACCATCAGGATCAGGACAACCATGAGGTAATCAATTTTAGGCAGCTTGAACCAGGCATCGTATAGCCACTCCACCAAGTAATCAAGTCCCAGAAATAACAGCATCCCCCCCAGCACAGGCTTAGGAAAATAGGAAATAATCGCTCCGCCTGCAAACAGCAGCAGGATGCACAGCAGTGCCTTGAACAGACCCACCATGCGGCTTTTGATCCCAATCTTGGCGTAGCTCAGCGTCGAAAGGCTCAAGGATTGAAACCCGATAATCAGCCCACCTGCCAGTCCAGAAGCAAGATTAGCAGCGCCAGCAGCTTGCAGTTCACAGTTCAGATCCAGGTCTTGTTTCGTCGCCAATTCAATGCCCGTTGCCTTCAGCAACACTGCCAAAACAGTGATCAAGGGAACCGTCAAGATCTGGCCCGTTTGTGCCCCGATCGCCTGCCAGTTAGTCTGCAAGAAACCCGAAAGAGGCAGCGGTTGCCAGAGACCTCCCTCTGGAAAGGGATCTAAAAACAATCCAGAGGTGCGGGCGGTGGCGATCGAGGTATGCGTCACTGCCAGGATGAGATAGAAGAGGGCAATCGCACTCAATATCAATCCCGGCATGATCAGAGCATGGCTGTAGCGACGCAGAATCAGCAAAACCAGGATGGCGAAACCCAGTCCCGGCAGCCATTGAATCAGGTGATTGGGCTGAAACAACTGCGGCAGATGCGCCATGTCTAGGGGAAAATCGGTCATGAGGCTGATCGCGCCCTGAGTCAGAAGCCAGCCTGTCCCTGCCAAAAAGCCGCCCACAACGGGATAGGGAATAAACCGGGGGAAATTGCCGAGTTTCAACCTGCCAAAGACAAAACAGAAAATGCCCGTTAGCAGGTTGATTAAAACGATCGCTGCCATAACGGTAAACAGAGTTTCGGAGATCGAAGCGGCGGGCATTTGAGTGACAATCTGGCTAGCTGTCAAAGCGACGATCGCGGTGGGGGCTTCTTGCAGCGAAGTTAACATGCCAGACAAAGAAGACGTGAGGGCAATAACAATGCTAGTGATTGCCACTGACAGCAGCGCTAATCCAATCCCTGTCGAGGCGTAAGGAGACAGCACGCCTGAAAAAATTAGGGCGGCAAAGGAGATCGCATAGATGGCATCGATAATCGTAGCGACTAAACCCATCGTCAGGTTAGGCAACAGTCGCCTTAGCTGAAATTCCTCGCGTAGCTGCCTAATGAGCTGTTTATCCTGCAGTTGCATTTTAGAAGAAGGATGCATCGACCTGTCAAAATTGTGTAGCTTAACGTTACCATTTAGCGGTTCAGATGTTGTGCTATCACCTGAGTAAATCCGTGATTTCTTTGTACGTAGAAGAGAGGCGATCGCTTACTACTCGAATCACGAACTCTTGAAAGGTAACCGCCACCGCTGGTTTTTCCTGCCGCATTCGCTGTGCTGCATCCCAAGACAGGCGATATAAGGTGCTAGGCTGATCGACGATCGCTGCAGTAGAGTGAGGAGTTCGCAGGTAAAAAGCCATTTCACCCAAGAGATTGCCAGCTCCAAGACTTTGAAGAACCTGTCCCTCTGCCGATTCTGACCAGAGCGTGACTTGTCCTAATTCAATCAGATAAATTGCATCAGCCGCATCCCCTGGATGGAACAAAACCTGTCCAGATTCCAGGTCTAGTTCTTCTAAATAGTCGATAAATTCTGAGACATGATCGGCATTTGTAAACAGGCTATCGAGCTGCAGCGCTAAGGGTAAAGCGCGCCGTCGCCTCTGAGGAATCGCCTCTAGAATCTGGTTCTCGCACCATTCAACGCCGCGATCGAGATTAGGGAACACCTGACAGAGATTGTCTTTGGCTGACAAAATACCGTCCTGTTGAAGCTGTTGCTGAGCAGTTGTCGATAAATGCGTAAAGACCAGCGTGAACTGATGCTGTTGGGCAATTTGCTTCAGCTTGGTGAAGCTAAGCACGGCTGAAGAGTCTAGCCCTGTGACCGATCGAAAGTTAAGGATGATAAACTTGGGGGGCACATTGCCTAACTGCTGCCGGATGCGATTGAGCAATTTATGAGCAGTGCCAAAAAACAGAAAGCCTTGCAGTTCCAGAATATAAATCTGGTTGCCTTCTGTCCGTAGCAGCCGAGATTGCTGTAGTGATCTTGCCGCATGGCTGGGATGATTAGCTCCAGAAAGTACGTGCCTGGTGACACTAATCTGGCTGTAGTTGATCACAAAAAGGACGATCGCTACCCCCAAGCCAAACCCTACACCCTGCAAAAAGCCGATCGTCACCATAACCCCCAAAATCAGCACGACTAAGCCATAATCGGCTTTAGGCAGCGTGAACCAGGCATCGTATAGCCATTCTTTGAGTAAAGATAGCCCCAGAAATAGCAGCAGGCTCCCCATAATCGGCAGAGGAAATAAAGACAGCAGCGAGAAACCCCAAATCAGAATTGCCGCATACAATATGACTGAAAGTAAGCTAGCCAGGCGGTTTCTAGCGCCCATCTTGTAGGCAAGGATGGTGTCAGACAGCACTGGATAGCCCGCAATGCCGCCCACCATTCCTAAAATTAAGTTGGCGCTCCCGGTAGCCTTTAATTCACGATTGAGGTTGATATCTTGGGCTGTGGTTAATTCAATTCCGGTTGAGTTGAGCAGAACAGAGATAGCTGAAAGTATGGCGATCGTCGCTATGTTCCCCCACTGCGCCAATACAATTCCTCCATTAATCTGCGTCAAGGCTGTCAGGTTGAAAAACCGCCATTCTCCCTGAGCTGACGATTTGAGTAACCAACCTTGGGCAATGGCTGCGTCCATTGAAGTCTGGGTGAGAAGCAATCCTAGAGAGAACAGCCCGATCGCCGCTATCAAGGTGATAGGAATTGCTAAAGCATGGGTGGAACGAGACGAAATGATTAGCAAGATGACTGCAAGGGTTACCCCTACTAAGCATTGACTTAAAGGTCGGAGCTGAAACAAGTCAGCGAGGTTAGAGAAATTGAGAGCAATATTGGTCATGACTTGGATCGCTCCATGCACCAATAGCCAACCTGCACCCGCCAGAAATCCGCCAATTACTGGGTAGGGAATAAACCGAATCAATTCACCAACCTTGAAAAAGCCCAGGAGAAACAGGAAGGCACCCGTAACTAAAGAGGTGAGGGCGATCGTTCCCATCACCGTGACGAATAAATCTTCTGGCGTGGATGAGGGCGGCATTTGGGCAGCGATCGCAGCAGCACTCAACCCCAAAATGGCACAGGGTAGGGCATCAATATCGGCAACCATGCCGGGATAGGAACTCATGAATCCAATGATCGCTCTGAGAACCATGCCGCTGAGTAGGGCAATCGCAATACCAGCAGGCAGATAGTCAGCCAAATCTCCTGTGAAAATCAGCATGACAAACGAAACTGAGAACATTGCCCCAATTATGCCGACGACTAAACTGACCAAAGCGCTAGGTACTAATTGAAGTAATAACTGGCTGATCAGTAGGCTGATGCTAGGCTTATCAGACACTTTAAATTGCCTCCATTTACTCAGGTTGCGAAGCGATGAGTCGCTCAATAATTTCAGTTCGCTCTTGCAGAAGCATCGTGATTTCTTGTATTGCCTGATTGAGCTGAGTCGCCAGAGATGCCAGTAGATATTCAGCAAAGACCGTCCTACTGAAGTAGCTCTCCGACTTGCCTGTAGGTGAGAGTTAGGCGATCGCTGAGCGTACCAATCACAAACTCTTGAAAGGTAGCCGCTATTTCAGGATGCTTTTGCCGCATATCCTGTGCCGCATCTTGAGACAGCCGATAGAGCGTGCTGGGTTGGTCAACAACGGCTGATGTCGGGTGAGGAGCGCGAAGATAAAATTCCATTTCACCCACCAGGTTGCCAGCCCCCAGACTTTGCAGACGGCGAGTTTGGTTTGTTTCCAGGGCTGACGAGAGGGTTACTTCTCCTACCTCAATCAAGTAAAGAAAGTCAGCCGAGTCTCCTTGACCAAACAAAAGCTGTCCGGCTTCCAAGTCTAGCTCTTCCAGGTAATCCATAAACCCTGAGATATGAGCAGTATTTGTAAACAAGTTGTCGAGCTGTAGAGCCAGGGGCAGCGCGCGCCGTCGCCGCTGAGGAATATCCTCTAAAATCTTTTCTTCACACCACTCAATGCCGCGATCAAGGTCAGGAAAGACTTGGCACAGCGCGTCTTCGGCCTGTAAAACGCTACCCTGCTGTAGCTGCTGCTGAATTGTGGGCGACAGGTGCGTGAACACCAGAGTGAGCTGCTGTTGCTGGGCAATTTGCTTAAGCTTGGTGAAGCTGAGAACGGCTGAGGAGTCCAGTCCGGTGACGGCACGGAAGCTAAAGACTAAAAATTTTAGAGGCAACAAGTCAGGATGGCTGAGCCGTTGACGGATTTGATTTAGCAACTTATTGGCCGTGCCAAAGAACAGGAAGCCTTGCAGCTCCAGAATATAAATCTGGTCACCTTCTGTTCGCAAAAGCCGACTTTGCTGAACCGATCGCGCCGCATGACTGGGGTAAGCTGCTCCTGAGAGCGCGTGTTTGGCAACTTTGACGTGCGCTCCTTAACCTTCACTGTACTCTAATGACAATGATGGCAATCCAAACGA
>NZ_JCACIN010000106.1:0-16775 GCF_059504425.1 Drouetiella sp. | reverse complement strand
TAACAAACCTTCTGAAAAAGGATTTCAGGATCACCAAAAGTTGGGAAGAGCCTTATCAAAGTGACATCAAAAAAATTCGCATCGGGCAACAGGCGCTGATTACAGGTGAACCTTTCTCTGAAGAACTGCGCGGCACAGTCGAGGAAATTGGGCTGCAAGTGAGTCAGCAGGAGATCTTCAATAATCAACCGGGCGAGAATCTGGATCAGCGGGTAGTTAAAGTCAGGATTCGGCTCAATGCAGCCAGCAGCGATCGTGTTGCAGGATTGACAAATTTACAGGTGCAGGTCGCCATTCAACCCTAGATGCTCAGATTCTCGCTGATAACTAATCAGTTGACTCACACCTTTCTGTAACAGAGCAAAGAAGATGGTGCAGACATTGTACACAACAAACCTAGAGAGACTTTCAAGCTGTGAAATGGAAGTTCTCAAGTTACTGGTTGAAGGACAAAGTAACCCTGAAATTGCTGGGGTGTTGTATGTCAGTCCCAATACTGTCAAAACGCACGTCAGAAGTATTTTGAGCAAATTTGGAGTCGATAATCGCGTTCAAGCGGTTGTTGTTGCTCTCCGTCATGGTTTAGTTTAAAGCGTGGAAAAGAGTCACCTATGTTTCGTAACCTATTTCGCAAAACACCCCTAGCATGGTTTCAGCTAAAACGGGAAAAAAACCGTCTTGCAGTGGCTTTAGCAGGGATTGCCTTCGCCGATATTTTGATGTTTTTTCAACTGGGATTGCTGGATGCCCTGTTTGAGTCTGTCGTAAAACCCTACACCTCGCTGCAAGGGGATCTATTTCTGATTAACCCGTTGTTTGAGAGCTTAAATGTGGTCAGAAGCTTTCCCAGAAAGCAACTTTATCAAGCGGCAGGAGCTAAAGAAGTTGAATCGATTAACTATCTCTATGTGGGTCAGGGCGAGTGGCGGAATGCTCAAACCCGAACGAATCAGCCCACAATGGTCTTTGCTATTAATCCCCATAACTCAGCGATCACGCTGTCAGATGTACAAGCACACCAGAATGAACTGAAGTTGCTGAACCGAATGCTCTACGATCGCGCTGGTGCAGAACATTTTTTTGGCAATGTCGTTCAAGAACTTCAGCAGTCTGGCTCGGTGCCAATTCAATTTAATAACTTTCAAGTCGAGGTAGTTGGAACGTTTGTCATGGGAGCATCATTCGCTGCCAATGGGAATGTCATTACGAGTCATTCAACTTTCCTCCGGCTCTTTCCAGCCCGCAAGCCCAATGAAATTGATATTGGAGCCATCCAGTTGAAACCGGGCACCGATGTTAAGCAAGTTCAAGCCGCGATGCAATCGGAGCTTAAAAGCGTGCTGATCCTGACGCATGAAGAGTTTATGGCACACGAAAAGAAATACTGGGAAGCCACCAGCCCGATCGGAATTTTGTTTGGCTTTGGCGCAGTCATTGGTTTTATCGTTGGCACCATTATCGTCTATCAAATTCTCTATTCCGATGTATCAGACCATCTGCCAGAATATGCCACGTTGAAAGCAATGGGCTACAGCGACGGTTACTTGGTTGGCGTACTCATCCAGGAAGCGCTGATTATGGCAGTTCTAGGATTCATTCCAGGATTTGTCATTTCGATCGGGCTGTATTCCGTCGCTGCCGCTGCAACTTTTCTACCGATTGGTATGACAATCAGCCGCGCACTGCTTGTGTTGACGTTAACGATTGTCATGTGTGCAGCATCAGGAGGAATTGCAATGCGTAAACTGCAATCTGCTGATCCGGCTGATATTTTCTAGTTCTTACCTGGTGTAATCAGATGCCATCCTTGCTTGCTTATCTTGTTGCGATCGCGGCACTAGACAGCCTCAACCCCACTACTACAGCAATCCAAATTTATCTGCTCAGTACGCCCAAGCCAGTTCCTCGCTCAGTTTCATTCATTGCGGGAGTGTTTATCACCTATTGGATAGCTGGATTGGCAGTGACACTTGGAGCAAGTCAGTTGACCATCAATTTACCAGGTCTGCCACCTTTACTGATGTACACGTTGCAACTGATCATTGGCATCGTTCTACTCTTGGTAGGTTGGAACCTTAACAAGTTTGCTGGTGATTCCCAAGAAGCTAAACGCCCTGCTCAATTAACGATCGCTCAAACCTTTCTATTTGGCAGCGCTGCAACGCTTTGGGACTTCCCGACAGCGTTGCCTTACCTGGCAGCGATCGAGCGAATTGTGCGATCGCAGTTTGATCTCTTCACCACAATGGGTATTCTAGCAATCTACAACATAATCTTCGTTCTACCGCTGATTGTGCTATTGGGACTCTATATCTATCTAGGCGAACACAGCACTAGTTTAATGCATAGGTTTAACCGATCAATTCAGAAGTGGGGACCCAGAATATTACGAGTTTTGCTGATTGGATTAGGTATCCTCCTAATTGCAGACTGTATTGCTTTTGCTCTAGGTCATCCAATTTTTTGATTGCTTACTCACATACAAGAACAAATGCAATGATTCAAACTTGGCAGTCAGATCAATCTCACTCAACAGCAGCAGAACCAGTTATTTCTGCTCGGCAGCTTAATCACTACTTTGGCAGTGGCGAACTCCGCAAACAAGCCTTATTTGACATCAATTTAGATATTTACGCAGGCGAAATCATTATCATGACGGGTCCCTCTGGCTCTGGCAAAACTACCCTGCTAACGCTAATGGGCGGATTGCGATCGGCTCAAGAAGGCAGCCTCAAGATTCTCGGTCAAGAATTACATGATGCTAGCAAACAACAATTGACTCAACTTCGTTGCAACATTGGCTATATTTTTCAGGCACATAATCTATTGACCTTTCTGACTGCCAAACAAAATGTGCGGATGTCCCTAGAACTGCATGAGGAAATGTTCGATCGCGACATTGATGGAATGAGCGTTGCCATGCTGAACGCAGTAGGGCTGCAACAACGGGTAGACTATTATGCCGATAGCCTGTCGGGCGGGCAAAAACAGCGAGTCGCGATCGCCCGTGCCTTAGTGAGTCAACCCAAGATCGTTTTAGCTGATGAACCGACAGCAGCACTTGATAAAAAGTCAGGTCGCGATGCTGTAGAGATTATGCAAAAACTTGCTAAAGAACAGGGTTGCACTATCTTATTAGTTACACACGACAATCGTATTTTAGACATCGCCGATCGCATTGTCTACATGGAAGATGGTCGCTTGGCGGATAACCCGGAGACTACGATCGCGGACTAGAATCTACCTTGCCAAGATGGTTTGTGGTGGATTGCCAAAAATCAGTTCAGACGTTTGAATGTACCAAACTAACTGAATGAGTCAATGTGATGTATCAAAAATCTAGTCCATGCTTCCAGCTAAAATATCCCTGTATTAGGGACGAATTCCAGCTAAAATATCCCTGCATTAGGGACGAATTGCTCAGAGTATTTCAGCAGATAGTAGATGCAGAAGCTCAACGCCAGGATTGGGTCAGGCAGAAAGCGTTACCTCGATCGGATACTAATCGCTTAAGCGCATTACTTGGGGTCGAGCCGAGATACGTGTAATTTAGTGCCACGGATCTTGAAAACGCTCACTGTGTCTGCATTCTAGCCATCAACTCCTCTAGCAACTAATATCTTGGCTAGTTGCTCGGCAAGGCAACTGCTCCGACAAATGAGATTAGAGTAAAATCCGGTCTACGCGCGGGTTTGGAAAACTTATACTTGTTCTTAGCCTTGTTGTCAGTCTCATGAGATTTCGCCATCCTGGCATACTACGGACTGTGGTTTGAGTCCAAGTTCAGTCCACCTGGATTTGAGACGGTAAATCTCATCACAAGACAGCAGCAGTCGCGTTGCTGGAGAACGATAAACTGGAACCACGCTTGAACGAGGTTTCACTTCTGTCTGTATGACTGCAATTGAACGCACTGCTTATCCCCGCTTCAAGCAGCAGCCCACTGGTAGCGAACTGGCCGAATTTTATACTCCAACCCCCGATGAGATGGCATTTGCCCAGTCCCAATCGGTCAGTAAAATTGGGCGATTGCGAATTTTAGTTCTACTGAAGTCGCTCCAACGCTTAGGCTATTTTCCCCATTCCGAGTTTGTGCCAACGCCAGTGATTCAGTATTTGCGGTCTCATCTGAAACTACCGTCTACAATCTCAGCTATTCCACCACTTCGCACTCGTCGTCGTTATCAGCAAGCGATTCGGACTTATCTGAACATCAAACCCTATGATGGGGTTGCCCAACAGCTCGTCGCTGCTGCGATTGTTAAAGCCGCTGAAGTCATGGATCATCCTGCTGATTTAATCAATGTGTCCATTGAGGAATTGGTCAAACAACGCTATGAACTCCCTGCTTTCAGTACCCTAGATCGCTTAGCCAGCAACATTCGTTCGATTACCAATACTCGGTTGTTTGCACGCGTCTCTGACCATTTATCGTCTGCCGAGCGCACTTATCTGGATCAATTGCTTTTGCCTGCAACTTCAGAAACACAAGCGACTCTCAATTTGCTCAAAGCTCCTGCCAAAAGTGCCACATTATCGCATATGCAGCAGTTGCAAATTAAATTTGACCAATTGATGTCATTTGGCGATGCTCAGCGGCTGTTAGTAGATATCGCACCCAGTAAAGTCAAATCTTTTGCCGCACAAGCCAAAATCCTGGATGTGACGGAACTCGGAGATGTGAAGCCTGCCAAGCGCCGGACACTGCTGTTGTGCTTGCTCTACCAGGCACAGGTCAAAACCCGCGACCACCTTGTGGAGATGTTTCTCAAACGAATGCGAAAGTTGCATCATCGAGCCAAAGCCCGGTTGGTCGAACTGCGAGACCGTCACCGTGCTCAAACAGAAGCACTCTTGAAAGTCTTTGCCGATGTCTTGGCCGTTTCCAGTGCGCCCCAAGACTCTGCTAGCTTGGGTGAACAAGTCCAGCTCGTTCTCAGTCTCAATGGTGGTGCAGAAGCACTCTTAGAGCAGTGTGAAGAGATCGCTGCTTACAACAGCGACAATTACTTGCCTTTGCTGTGGCGGTTTTACAGTCGCTACCGCAAACTTCTCTTTACGCTAGTTCGTTCTCTTGACATTCGTTCCACAACTCAAGATCAGTCCTTGGTAGAAGTATTAGCGTTTGTGCTAGAACATGAGCACCGCCGGGTTCAGTGGCTGCCTGCTCAAACCCTTGATCTCAGTTTTGCCAGCGATCAATGGCGGCGCTTAGTGATCGTCAAAGAAGATGACACGGAAGTTGTGGTGCGTCAACAGCTAGAAATTTGTATCTTTACCTATCTAGCTGCTGAACTGAGGACAGGCGATGTCTGCGTCATTGGCTCAGAGTCGTATGCTGATTTTGGCGAACAACTGCTGAGTTGGCAGGAGTGTCAACCTCAGCTAGCGTCCTTCTGTCAGGAATTGGGAATTCCCTCTGAACCCGATGAATTTATCACACACTTGACCACTTGGCTGACTCAAACAGCAGTGGCAGTGGATCAGATTTGCAAAGACGGAACACAGGTGACTTTCTCACAGGAAGGAGAACCAGTACTCAAGCGAATCCTAGCACTGCCTCAACCTCCTGGAGCGGCAGAATTGGAAGCGTTGATCCACCAGCGATTACCAGAACGTAGCCTTCTCGATATTCTTGCCAATGTTGAGCACTGGCTGCATTGGACAAGGCACTTTGGTCCAGAATCTGGATCTGAACCCAAACTGAATGACCCGTTAGAACGCTACATTCTGACGGTCTTTGGCTTGGGATGTAACCTGGGTCCCAATCAGACTGCTCGGCACACCAAGGGACGAGTTATTTCTCATCAGTTGTCCTATGTTCATCGTCGTCATATTAATGCCAAAAAGCTGCAAGCGGCGATGACCGATATGATCAATGCCTACTCTCGGCTCAGCTTACCGAAAGTCTGGGGCACGGGAAAACGGGCGGCAGCAGATGGCTGCAAGTTTGAGACCTATGAGAACAATTTGTTGTCAGAATACCACATTCGCTATGGCGGCAATGGTGGCATAGCCTATCACCACGTCTCGGATACCTACATTGCCCTCTTCACTCATTTCATTGCCTGTGGTGTCTGGGAAGCCGTCTACATTCTGGACGGACTGCTCAAAAACACGTCTAATATCCAGCCTGATACCCTTCATGCCGATACGCAGGGACAATCTGCTCCGGTCTTTGGATTGGCTTATTTGTTGGGGATTCAGTTGATGCCACGCATTCGCAACTGGAAAGAGTACACCTTCTTCCGTCCAGATCAAGAGGCGGTTTATGAATACATTGAGCCGCTTTTCAAAGGCGTTGTGGATTGGCAGTTGATCCGAACGCATTGGCAGGACTTGATGCGAGTGGTACTGTCGATTCAAGCCGGTAAATTAATGCCGTCCACAATCCTACGTAAACTTAGCAGCTACAGCCGCAAGAACAAGCTCTACCAGGCATTTCGAGAATTAGGACAGGTGGTGCGAACGGTGTTTCTGTTGCAGTATATCTCTAAGCGAGATTTGCGACAGCAGATTACCGCTTGCACGAACGTTGTAGAAGGATTTAATCAGTTCCTCAGTTGGATGTTTTTTGGTAAAGACGGCATCATCACTGAGAACGATCCAGAGGAGCAAGAGAAGCGGCTCAAGTATTTAGATGTAGTCTCTTCTGCGGTCATTCTCCAAAATGCGGTGGACATTTCTTGGGTGGTGCAAACTTTGAGCGCAGAAGGTTATCCAGTAGACCGAGAGGCGCTAGCGGTACTGAGTCCCTACATGACGAAGCATTTGAAGCGATTCGGGGATTATGTGCTGGATTTGCAGAATATTCCACAACCGTTAGAATCGGCTATAAATCTGCCTGTAGAGATCGGTGAAAGCTAGACTGAGCAATGCTTCTCAAGATCCGTGGCACTATTTTACACGTATCTCGGCTCGACCCCTACAAAAGCTGCTCTAAAATTGTCGGGTCTTGAATCTCTTTGTCTCGCGCCAGCAGCAGCACTTTAGAGACGACTTCAGCGGTTTTGGGGTCATTATCAACGAAGGGCAGAAAGAGTCTGCCGCGATGTTGGGAGTGAACGGGCACGATGCAGAGTGCGCCGCCTGGTTGACGATGGACGATCGCACTGCCCAAATGCACGGAATAACTGCCCAACTGTCCTTCAATCAGTGCATGGGCTTTTTGCAGTTGAACATTGTGCAGCTTCAGCAGGCGACAGGTTTCGCGTACCAGTGCCGATCGCATTTCGACGGTAGAAGCGGTCGCCTCTGGATCAACACCGCCTTGATGTGCCACACTCACTACTAGATCGAGATCGCGCATGACTTCGCTAAACAGGCGTGGCGGGATTTCGTGGAGCGGCAGTGCTTTCCAGTCTTCGCGGCGATGGAATCGGACACTGGCGATCGTCAGCCCTTCGACTTCCAGAGGCGTGTAAAAGCCGTTGAGAAACTCTACCGCAGCGATCAACCCTTCCGTGTGAAAGGTGCGCCTCACGCCTTCTTCGGGGGCAGCGATCCAGCCGCGCTGTCCCCATAGTGCCAACGCCTGCTTCGGGTTGACCTGATGCCCTTCATAGCGACGACAGGCGGAATCGGTCTGTTCGGCAGCGGTGGGCAGGTAGAGTTCGCGAAAGATTTGCTTGAAGGGCTGGATGCGATCGCCATTAAAACAATCCTGTTGCCACAAATGCCATTCTTGCGTTAGCAGCAAGTCGTGGGGATGGGCAATCCGGAGTTCACTAGATTGGATTGGCGTGACAACGTTGCTGTGATTTTGCAGGGCGGTTCCTTGCTCAACGAGATAGCCGCTTTCCTGATCGCCCATCAACACTAACTGACTCAGCATGGGAAACAGCACAGGATGTTTTGCCAGTTGCAGCAATTCGGGTGCCGTGAAGCGATCGCCGCGACACATGGCTTGTTCCAACGAGAGCCGGATGCGGGAGGTTTGCTGGGTAATCTCTTGCTTACGAGCGGTCAATAGCTGAATTTCAGGCTGCTTTTTGAGCTTGGCGGGAACGGCTTTCAGCGGTTTGCCCGCTTTCGTCACCGTGATTTCTGGGTTGCCCTCGGTGGTAATCGCCAGACTGACGCTGACCGCATCAATGGTCACGACCTGCGCCTGCCCGACCAAATCGGCGATTGCCTCCGCTTCCATTGCCCACTGAAGCCGCTGGGGATCAACGAAGCCAGCCGTCCGCGCCAGGTTTTCCATGCCGATTGTAACGGCTAATTTTTCACTTGCCTGTCGCTGGGAGCCGAACTTCTTGCTGGTGCGAAGAAAGTCTTGCAGGAGGCGATAGCGATCAAGAATATCCCGATCACGTGGTTTACCTTTTGCCAATGGCAGCAGCCCCAACGCTCGGACAGAATCCTGATGGCGTTTTTGGGTAATGCGATCGCGCAAACTCTCCGCTTCCAGATTGCCCAACATGGCATCGGCAAAGAGTTTGGCGCGTTGGTGTCCGGCTCCGCTGGAGGCGTATTGCGCCGCTTCATAAAGTTGCTGCCAGCGATCGGCTTGCAAGGTTTTGTAGAGGCAATGAAACCAGGCGACATCTACCGCGCCATCAACCAGACTGGCAGCCGGAAGGGGCGTACGTTCGCTGATTTGCGCCACCCAGGTTTCGCGAACATCAGCTTCGACCGTCCAGCCAGTATCTTTGGTATGGGCGTGAAACCACCAAACGGCTTCGGCAAACCCATCCCAGCCGAGCGCCTGTTCGATGTAGCTGACCCATTGCGGCGCGTAGAAGGCAAACTGAATCAGGTTTTCTGGCTTGATGTTGGCAGACTGGACGCGCAGCGCAAACTCAGCCGGGGTGTCGTCTGCGGCAGGAAAGCTAATCCGCATCAAATGACTGAACACTGAGGCTTTACTGAGACTGTTGTACGAGTAGTGGCGCACTAGCTTGTTGTGGTCAAACCCTTGAAGCAGTTGAATGACCGTGGACATTCCCGCGATCGACTTCAAGGCACGAGCGGCATTCGAGGCGGCGGTTGGGAGATCGCCCCGTTGCAGTTCGATCGCCAGAATGCGCTGTCTGGCACGATCGCCCAGTTCTAGCAAGAAGGGATAGTTCGCGTAACCCTCAGCCACATTGCGGCGCGTCAGGTGCGACAGATCTTGAAACGAGGTTCTGAGATTGGCTTTTGCCTCTGCCGTTCCAGACGTTTGGTCGCTTTCCGTTTGATTGCTTTCAACCGGGAGTGCCTCCGCACCCAGCAGGTAAAACATCACGTCGGACTCATTTGCGCCCCCCGCTTGATAGGCGTTGAAGACATCCCAGAGCGTTGTCGTATCCCGATGCCCACGATATATAGGCAGAGTGCGATCGATCCATTGCACCAGATGCCACCAGCGAATGTGCTGATCGGCATCCGCTAGGGCTTGATACGAGCGGGCAAACGTAATCCAATTGCCCACAAAATTACTGACCTGCGATCGCACACCCCAATAGCCAGAGTCATGCCACTGCGGATCAGAGTGGAGTTCAGCGAGGGGAATAGTGTTGAGAATTTCACCGATCGCATCGAGCAAGAACGCGACAATGTGATCAGGCGGATGCAGGTACAGGAGCCAGCGAATCACGCTGTCAATCTGTTGGGGATAGCGCAGGGATTGCATCGTTTGCCCTGTGAGTGCTTGCAGATCAGTAACGACTCGATCGATCCGGTTGGGCTGAGCTGATTCACGCGATACCACTTTTGACCCAAACGAATCAGCACGGTAATCGAAGCGTGGGACGATCGCCCGCAGCAGTTCCAACCCATCAGCATCACGAAAGGCATCCGTGCGATTTTCCCACCAGTTTTCCCACACATCACTCAACGGCAAGCGCGCCAAATTTTCATCCGATGACAAGCGAAAATCAACGCGAGGAAATTTCCAGGAGAGATTGCCTAACAATTCTTCTGATTCGCCGTTCCAGTCGATTTTAACGGGCGTTTGGCAATGGTCGTGGATCAGCTCATCCAGCGCTAACAAACAGCTCACGGCAGGAAGCGTTACCACCTGCGTTGCTGCCAAGACCTGTGGAGGGGCGATCGGAGTGAGGTCGTCAAGCTTGACCAAACCCAACGCATCCGTCAGCGTGGCTTCGGTTTCGGTTTGCAAAATGCCGTTGAGCAACTGCGTTTCGGTAACGGTGAGTTTTGGGCGTTTGGCTTGGTAGGCGGTTGCGAGACTCCGGGCGCGATCGAGCAAGCGATCTTGCTGCACCAGTTCTCGCAGGAGTTCCAGCCCTGCCTGTCGTTGAGGGGCTTGTTTGGCTTCCACCAGGCGTTGTGCCGACGCGATCGCCGCTTCATCCGGTTGCTTGAGCAATAAGCCCAAAATGCCTCGTCGCAGATCGCTTGCCTTGCGTGTCAACAATTGTTCGAGCTGAATGCCTTCTTCAACGGCGATCGTGCCATGCTGTTGCAAAAGCTGCATCACCTGTTCGCGCACCCAACTGCTGGCATCGCCCACCAGATCAAACATCACGGCGCGAATCTCGCTGTCCCAGGGCTTGATTTCTGCCAACAGTCTGGCAACGCGACTGCGACCAGAGGCATCAAGATAGGGCAGATAGGGAATTAACTGCTTAGGCGATCGCTGCCCCAAATTTTGCACCAGTGCCGACGCGACTAAGTTCTGGCTGGGTTCAAGCTTGATCCACCCCCAAACCAACGACAGCGCCTTTGGTTTAGCGGGAAAGTGGGGTAAAACCTGCTCCAGTCGCTCAAAGGCATCCGAATCGTTTTGAATCGTTGGATCGCCACTGTAAGAGAGGGCTTGCACCGCACAGGTCGCAACTCCCAAATCGCGATCGCCCACCGCAGGCAGCAGCAGCGATCTGGCAGGTGTGCTGTCTAACTGAGCCAGAAAATGCACAGCGACAAACCGATGCGTTGATTGGGGATGGTCGAGCAATGGCACGGCACGGGCGATCGCGGCAATGGCATCCTCAAAGCCAACGGCCCACAGCGCCAGATAAACGGTTTTGGGATCGTCACTGTGCAGTGCAGCCGCTTGAGCATCAGGTTCCAGTAGTTCTAAAATTTGACTCAGCATTTGCTTGGCAAGTTTTTCGTTGAGTGCCTCCAGCCCAAAGCCAAACCAGACATCAAGGGCGCGAATAGTGGCACTGAAGCGAGTCAGATTTTGCTCGACGATCAGCCGTACCATGCGCCGAAAGGCGATCGGATGTGCCTCGTCGATTGTCTCTAAAATGGTTTGCCGCAGCCCTTCTTGCCGTTGTGCCGCCAGCAGTAAGCGTTCGATGAAGTCCCAACCATCTTCCCGGTTGGCAACCAGTAAGGCGCGGGTGACGTGTCGCCCCATTGCCCCAATCTCATGATTGCCATTGGCTGAGGCGATCAGGCTATCGAAGATTGCTTGTCCCAGTGCATCATTCTGATTAATCGCCGCTGCAAACAAAATGCCCAGCACATCGGCCGCATAGTAACTCAGGTAAGGTGTCCAGGCAGCGAACCACTCCAAATCCTGGTCGTAGCCTTCCACAACGCCAATGAGTTGCTGAAGCCAACTGCGTCGTCTGTCTGCGCTTAACTCTGGATGTGCCGGACTGCGAAACGATCGCCGACTGTAGCCCGTTTGATAGGGCAATTGCGCGATTAGTTGCCATGCGGCTTCCACAATCGGCGCAAACTTAGGAAAGATGACGCTGAGAATTTGGAGCCGATCGCTGGGTGTCAGTGCATCGAGTTCACGAAACGATCGCTCCTGCACCTGATACGACTCGGACGTGTCTAACCGTTTAGCGTTGTCGCCATAGCCTAAAATGCCATAGCTGATCGCTTGCAATGGTTGGGGGAGACTGCCCATGCGTTGAAGGCGCTGCGATCGCCAATCAGCCGTATGGACAAGAAGCAATTGAGCCTGTGCAACTTCGCGGTTCAGCATCGTTTCATCCTTTAACGACCAGCTTTTGCTAGCTTACCCACCCACCAACGGCACCAATCGCAAGAACAACAGTTCCGAATGCGGCTGCAAGGTTACAACGTCGTCTAACGCTTCCTGCTGCTGCTCGTCCAAAAACACAAAATACAAACCATCGGCAAACGCCTGTAATGCAGTTTCGATCGCCTCTTCCGTTTCAACCGCCTGCTCTAGAGCGCTGCCACCGGACTCCACCTTTCCTTGCTCAACACCCAGGCTAATTTGGTCAGGACTGAGCACCTGTAGCAAGCGGCGTTGGCGTTGGCGATCGGTAAAACCTGCAACTTCTGCCAGCACGATTTGAGTCAACAAGTCTCGCAGCGTCAACGGACTCTGCTCTCCGCGCTCTGGCAAACGCAGTTCCCAATTGGCAAAGACGGGCTGCGTCTTACCCATCACTTTTCCCGAAACGGTGAGTGCAGAAGCCATAGCGCTGTGTTGGATGCTTGAATGTTTGCTGCTTAAGCTCAATCGCTCTGTTTGCAAAAACGCTGTCTATCAAAAGTGTCGAATTTAGTTCGATTGTACTATGAGATGATGCAATCGTTCGGAACACGATCATTTTCTGCCAGAGTGATGAAGCAAGGTCTTTGAGTGAGCCTATCCTAGCCAGTGTTCTGGTCAAGTGCCAAGCCTTGCGCTCTCCTTGTTTTCCAGGGTATTAGTGCCTGTGGGGCGTGCTGTGTTTTGCCAGCCGTTTGGCTTTGATGTCTTGACGACGCTGTTTGCCGCTTTGCATGGGTGCTCTTGAACAAGGCGATCGATTTTTTCGTGTCTCTCCCCCGCAGCCATCAGTTTGGCGTAGGCGATCGTCGTTCTCAATAAGACAGGGGTGAGTTGCAATAAGCTGATATGCGTTGTGTCGGGATGGGCTAGATCTATGGAAAATGAGGGTTCGAGCCGTTTACATGAACTAATTAACATTTGTTCAGATAGGTATACGGACAGCTCATCTTCCTCTCCTCATGAAGGTCAACCGTCACGACCAAGCGAAGATTCTCTCTTCTCGTGAACTTAACCGACTCTTCAGCCAAGGACTTATGCCCCCTAGAGATCGATCGCTGTTTGGCATCTGTCTCCATACCGCTTGCCGCATTAATGAAGCCTGCCTGTTGCACACGGCTAATATTTATGGTGCTAGGGGGAAAGTATTAGAGGTACGGCAACGGGGATGAATTCTAAGCTTTGGCATCCTCTACACTGAAAGCATGAACGATTCTTCTTTAGCCCTCCAACACTCTATTCAGCAAAGCTTGCAGGATATTGCCGCGCAGATGGGGCAACCGCTAAATGATGGGGCAGCAGCACTGCTGTATCAGGAGTCCTGTGAGCTGCTCAGTCGCATCTCCTATGAAGCGCTTACCCTAGCGCGGGTGGCAGGAACACTGCTCGTCTACCAGATGCAGAAGGTAGAGGCTGAAGAATTGACGTGGTTTAGATCTCAGGTGCAGCAGTGCGCGAACGATGAAGAGGTTGAGGAGTTGATTGAGTCTATCCACCGGACTGATGCTTTGTGATTCTATGGCTTAATCAACGCTATCACGTTGGAGTCCGTAACCCATAAGTGAAGTCAGTCTACGCCAGAAGCCTTCTGGTTGGGAGTTTATCAGCGAAGCCGCTTTGGAGAAGTTTGTCTGGGGGGATCTCTCAGAATTATCTTTACCTTAATTTGAAGCATTAACCCGATCGCCCATGAACTCCTCTCCACCTAACCCCGTTTTACCCATCGTGATTGTCTCGCTCGAAGGCGGAAAGCCGGAGGGTGGGGAAAGAGGCGATCGTCCTCCTGACCTGAGAGATTGGCAAATTGAGGAATTTCTACGGCAGACAGGAAAAGCCGATAATACCCAGCGAACCTACCGGGGACAACTCAAACGGTTTGCTGCCTGGTCTAACAAATCTTGGCTGGATGTCTCTCCCAGCGATCTCGGTAAGTATCGCCGGGATCTGAAGCTCAAGGGCTTGAAGCCTGCTTCAGTTAATCATGCTCTCAATACGCTGCGATCATTCTACAACTGGTTACGCCGTAGCAATGGCTATCCGATGAATCAACCTTTGCCCACCGATGCAATCGACTTGGAACGGCAAGAGGAACCGCAAGCCGCTCATATTGAGGCGGACGAGTTGGGGAATCTGTGGTCAGTGCTAGAGCTGGATGACAAGACGAGGGTGCGCGATCGGGCCATCATTGCGGTGCTCAGTCATGGTTTGCGGGCATCGGAGGCTTCGGCATTAAATGTGGAACATTGGAATGGCAAGATTCTCACAGTGCATCGATCGAAGGGGCAGAACGTGAGTCAAGTGCCGCTCAGTCGAGAGGCGCGATCTCACCTGGAGGCTTATCTGGAGTGGCGAGGGCAGCAGGGAGAAGGGTTTGATCCAGCGCCGGAGAGTCCGATGTTCTTGGCACAAGACCCGAAGAGCGCAGGGCAAAGGCTGGGCTATCAGGGGTTGCATAAGATGGTGAAAAAGTTGGGAGCCATCGCGGGGGTAGAGGGCATCCATCCGCATCGGTTTCGCCATTCGTTTGGCACGGAGGTAACGCGGCGAGGGGTCGATCCGCTGTTTGGCAAAGAGTTGATGGGCATTAAGAGCGACCGGGTCTTCCAGCGCTATACTCAGGGCGTGTTTAAGCAGGCGGCGGCTGAAGCTTATTTGAAGGCGATCGGCGAGGGGGAGGATGAGAAAAATTAACGCTTAAGGTGCGCGATCGCCGCATGTCCCGTCTCGTTCGGATCATCCATGCGCGGCACGACGGAATAGCCACGCCGCCCCGGCAAACAGGGCGATAAAGAATCCATTCAGAACTGTAAGCTCTAGTGGCCCGCTCCAGGGATAGCCCAACTGGGCGGTCAGCGCGATCGTCGCAACGGAGATCTGAGCGAGTGCAGTGGCGAACAGCGCACGGGACATTCCACGGGGGCGGAAGCGCGCGATGAAGGAGCCGATAACCCCGACAGCGAGCACCCCAAAGTACATCAGGTTGGCAGGGTCGCCATCTCTCCCGATAATGCCGACGCCCAGACTGAGCCAGACCAAGATGAGTGCTGCTGCGATCGCGACACCAGCAGCAAATCGATACATCGTTTTGTTCATGGTTCCTCCTCAATGGGTGGTAACGTCGTGCAGCAGTATCCTTTTGTTCCTTCAATTGCAGAACGTTACGAAACTGCAAAGGTGGTGTGATGGATGGCAAACAAGTCCATCAAATTTCTACGCTAAGGACATGAGCATTGCTGGGTGGCAGTGTCCTCATTAACTCAAAGGAACCTAAGGGAACTGTTTGTCCATTCAATAGGATTTCTATCAAATGGCTTCCAGGGTAGTGTTTACGGGTTGTCATGTCTGCCAGGGAAATTGCTTTACCAAGTTGTATCGTTTCCCTGGGTGCAAGTTCAACGGTCTTTAACTTGAAAACCTTGGGGCTGGTCTTGCGATTCGCTTTGACAAAATGAATTCGCAGATCAACCAAAAGTCGCTGAGGCTGAGAACCTGTGTTGGTGATTTCAAAGGCAATGAAGATAGAATTCCCAATGACGACTGGTTTAGGAGTAATGCTAACCTTGCCAATTGATGCCGTTACGCCATCATGAAAGCCTAGAGCGGCGATCGCTCCGGGATCAGCTCGCTTTACAGCCGATCGCAGTGCGTGGCGAATCAACCAGCGCCGTTCATCGGTGGCATTAACCAGCCATTGGTGAGCGATTTCCACCAGTAAGGACGGATGATCCTTGCCGATGTCATTCAGATTATTGGCAACAGAACGGCGGACATAGAGTTCGGAATCATCTTTGAGCAGCTCCAGCAATTCCAGGACGGGGTAGGGATTTTTCTGGAATTCTCGTAAACGATGTGCCCAAGGCAAGCGGGGGCGAGTGCCTTCGGAGACTAAGCGACGTACATGAGTGCTCGGATCTTGTGTCCAGGTTTTCAGCCGTGCTAGGGTCGCTTCGGGATATCGTTCTAGAAATGGGCGAATACTAAATTCAGCGGTAAACCGCTGCGTTAACTCATACTGAGCCCGCATCGAAGCCTCAAAATGCTCAAGCCCGTATTTTGCGACAAATAGAACATGAGGAAGGTAGAAGAAAGGAGCCATTTCAGACTGTTTTGTCTCTTCGAGTTTCGGGCCCAATGAGGCGATTAGAACATCGGCAGCTTCTTTGTAGTTGCTGGGTAAATGATGATGGAGTGCCTCCGCGATTTTCCATCCTCGTGCCATTAGGTTCAGGTCATCATATCCATCTAGTAGCTTGTTCAGAAAGGCTTCTGTAGCGAAGTTAGGAGTTACCCCAGCCATCATTGCAGCAATTTTCTGGGGTATCTCAATACCAAATTGGTTCTTAAGAGGTTCAGCCAAAAGTAACTCCTTCTAAGCAACCAATAAAGTGATGAGTTTAACGTTGTAGAGGTCACAACATCCTGGACTCACCTTCGGGGCGATACGCTCTTCGCACAGGCTATGCCAACGCTATTCTTGCCAAAGATAACGGAGCTATCTAGGGGTCGAGCCGAGATACGGATACCGTTGGCGAATTCATGACTGAAATTCAGCGATCGCTGAATTTCAGTCATGGCAAGGATTGTAACATCGATTACTTTGGTTACTGAGCCAGCCTAAGAACAGGGGGCTCAGAGGCTTTTATTTTCCTCTGATCAATTCGCCAACGGTATCCATATCTCGGCTCAACCCCACTTTATGCTTTAAAGGCAGTTTGACAAGGGGCGATCGCTCAACGCAAAAATGGGGCTTCCAGCCCTTTGAATGCTCAATTTATGCTTGAAGTCATATAGCGCTACGAGAACGAGTTAGGACATTATTGTAGAGGTAGAGAAGCGTTCA
>NZ_JCACIN010000105.1:0-17130 GCF_059504425.1 Drouetiella sp. | reverse complement strand
GAAACCTCGATCCTGCTTTTAGATGTCAATGAAATTTAAGATGCGTTTGCCCTGGCACTGCCATAAAGGGCTTAGGCACAATCAACGCGATGTGCGACTCCTTTTCAAAAGCTCTCGATCTACGTGGGGCAAGCATCTTGCCTGCCTAGATTCGGACGGGCAAGATGTCCATCCTACAAGACTTTCAGCTCAAGTCGCACATCGCGTCAATTAGCCATCTCTAATATTTTTTCAGCGATCGCTTCCTCTACAGGCAGTACTGACAGGCGATTGCCCTGCCGCACAACCAAAAGCTGGTCGGGCGTGAAAGTCTGCCGCAAACGCTCTAGTGAGATCAGGCTAGGAAACTTCTGGACAAATTCAACCGTGACAGTCTGCCAGCGGGGCTGATCGGGCAGCGATTTAGCATCAAAATACGGACTATCGGGATCAAATTGCGTGGGGTCAATTACGCCTGACTGCACAACCCGCATCAGTCCCGCGATTCCGGGCGGCTCGGTATTGGAGTGATAAAAAAAGATCTGATCCCCAAGCTGCATATCGCGCAAAAAGTTGCGTGCCTGATAGTTGCGCACTCCGTCCCAAAGGGTTTGCTTGTCGCGCGCCAAGTCCGCAATGCCATAAGCGTTAGGTTCAGATTTCATCAGCCAGTAGTTCATGACGGCTCCTTACCCAATCTCTCAACGCCCAGTTTTTTAGCCGTTTCTCTAGACTCTTCTGGAAGCAGATCTTCATCAATGCGCGACAAGTCCCAGGGATCAGGAATAGGTTCTCTATTTTGCTCGATCGCCTCAGATGTAAAATCATCACTGGTTAAAAAATCATCGCTACTGAGGAAATTATCGTCAGCGATCGCTGTATCCATGCGCCGAATCTGAATTTGATTGAGCCGAGGCCCTTCTGCCGACTCCACGGTCATCTCGTACTCAAGATAGCGTAACGTTTCACCCTGAGCCGGAATTTTCTGCATCTGGTAAATCATCAGTCCTCCGAGAGTCTGATAATCCTCAGCCAAAGGAAAATCTAGATTCAACAGCTCATTCACTGACTCCAAATCAGTCTGAGCCTGCACCAAAAAGGTTCGATCGTCTATCACCTGCAAGAATTGCTCTTCTTGACTTTCCAGCTCGCTAGTTTCCCCAATAATTTCTGCCGCCAAATCTTGCAGCGTCACTAGACCCGCCGTGCCGCCAAACTCATCTACTACAATCACCATGGTTTGACCCGATCGCCGCATTAAGGGCAGCAGCTCATTCAACGGCATATTTTCTGAGACAAACTGCGCCGGACGAATCCACGGCTGAATCGAATCTTCGGGCTTTAACCCCTGGCGCACCAATGGCTCTGCTAACTCCTTGAAGTGAATCAGACCCAAAATATCGTCTAGCGACTCCCCCATGACCGGATAGCGAGAATGCCCTGAATTTGCCACCTCGGTCAGCAGGCTCTCTAGCGTGGCATCGCTTGGAACGGCCAGCAGGCTCGTGCGCGGCACCATGACCTCTCCAGCAGACACCTCTGCAAATTCAAATACGTTGGTCAGCAGCTCTCGTCTTTCCTCTTCTAAACCGGGCGATTCGGTGGAGGTGGCAATAATCAGCTGCAACTCTTCGGGTGTCACCCGGTTGTACCAGCCCTGTCCGGTGTAGCGTACGCCAAAAAGCTGCAACAGCCGCCTTGTAGACTGATTCAGTATCCAAATAAAGGGATTGAACAGACGAGCGATCGCCAGACTAGGTGCGCCCAAAAACCGCGCCAACTGCTCTGGATACATGAGCGCCATCGCCTTAGGACACAGCTCTCCCAAAACAATTTGCAGATAGGCAATCAGAATAAAAGCGATGGGAATTGCCAGCGAATGAGACAGAAAGTTACGGGTTGTCTCAGGCAGCGGCAGTTTGGCAAATAGCACCGCTATTAGAATCGCCATGGTGCTTTCGCCAATCCATCCTAGCGCCAGACTAGACAGGGTAATGCCAAATTGCGTGGTTGAAAGCAGGCGATCGAGTCCTCTTTGAAGACCCTGAACAGTCTTAGCCTGGGCATCTCCAGCAGAAACTAATTGGTTAATACGCGATCGCCGGACTGACACAATGGAAAACTCAGCCGTGACAAAAAAGGCGTTGATTGCGATCAGCAAGAGAACAGCTAGCAGCCGCAAGAAAACATCTGAGCTATTGAGTTGAGGCAGCACATTGATTGCCAGGGCACCGAGAGCAAAGGGAATCATCTGCAATAAGAAAAGCGAAACTGCTTGTTATTCAACGCTGGCTAGCGATTGTTGCCTAGTATTGCAGGTAGGATGGGCATTGCCTACCTTACAAAAATTGGTTTTGAGATCGGTTTCTATTGCCCCATTTCGAGAGCAATTTGTTAGAAAATCTTGGACTAGGGGACGGGCTTCTCGGTGCCATCCACACGAGCTTTCACATCCTTAAGAATATTTTCTTCTTTGAGAAAAGTAACGCTATCTCGGCGTACGGGCTTTCCCTGAGCATCGGTGAGGTTATTGACAGGACGAGCATCGGG
The DNA here is from genome assembly GCF_059504425.1 of Drouetiella sp. Lineage (NCBI taxonomy): Bacteria > Bacillati > Cyanobacteriota > Cyanophyceae > Oculatellales > Oculatellaceae > Drouetiella > Drouetiella sp. The sequence goes on along the minus strand of NZ_JCACIN010000105.1, from coordinate 14,601 downwards.
CTGCGTGATTCCTTTCAGAGCCTCTCGCCCTAGCCGATATCCCCAAGTAGCGCTTGCAATTCCGGCGCTGACCATGAGAAATAATAAAATTAAGGTCAAGACTACGGTTGAGTTAAGTCGCATGGCTGCACATCTTTACTGCGTCAGGATACAATAAAACCTATTCATACAGATCTATCCAGGGTTGGCCGATCGGTTTAGGCAGCGAACTCATAATTCGCGTTAGGCGGGTTCAACTCCTGCACCCTGGACTTTACCTGTACTCTGGACTTTTAAAATCACGTTTCTAAAGCGTTACGTTTTAAAGCTGCACTATAGTCTATGCCACTTTTACGAAAGTTGGCATATGCTTTCGTTGGACACATGCCTTGTGTCATCGTTGCTCTAATTTTTAAGAACTCCTCGGCTGAGTTGCCAACAAGACGGTTTAAACTAAGGAAGCTCTGAACGAGGGTCGATCGCAAAGGTGCCCAATTGATCTGTTGCTCAATCAAGCTACTAAAGGTTGGGCTAGTAGGTTGAGCGGTTCGCACATACTAGCTATGCTTTGGTCGGATTTACCTTTTACGACGAGTCTTTCCTGTGTGGTGCTCCACAACTTGCTCTGATTTTGCGGCAACGACGGTATTGAGAGCTAGGATTAGGTCGAAGCCCCTCTTAGAACTTTGAGCCTAAGGTTAATGAGTAGTGGCTCAGTCTAGGATTTACTCATTCAAGACTCATTCAAGCTGTTTAGTATTCGCATTTAACGTTTGCCTGATGACTTCCGCACCTCACCAAAGCCACCTGCTCATCATTGAAGACGACAAGGGACGGCGAGAGTACACCCTTGATAGTCCGGTGTATTCGATCGGCAGAGATCCAAAATGTGATATTCGCCTGATTTCTCAGTTTGTCTCGCGGCGGCACGCTACGCTAGTGCAGCTTCCCAACGAGGATGGCACCTATTACTATCGAATTGTAGATGGGAACTTGAAGGGGAAGCCTAGCGCCAATGGTCTGTTGATTAACGGTCGCAAGCTGCAAGCTCATGACCTGCATGATCAAGATCAGGTCATTTTTGGGCCGCAGGTACAGGCAATCTACTATTTGCTGAAGCGGGATGCCATCACCACGATTCCGCCTGATGAGTACGACATTACGTTAATTAGCCCTAACATGACGGGCGACCCAGAAGACGATACGGCATCATCACGTCCCAAGCGGACTGAAGAAACCGCAGACCAGACAACACAAAAGGTTACGCCAGAGTCTACGCTTGCTAATGACTCTGTGCTTGCCGATGAAGAAGAAGACGGGTAAGGCAGCACTTGAATGTTGTAGGTGAGGCACTGACTCTAGGAAACAGCACGCTGTAAAAATCCTCCAGATGGATAAAGTGAAAATTCTATTTCTAACAGCCGATCCCAGCGATGCCGCTCGATTGCGGTTGGGTCAAGAGTTACGAGACATACGTGAGAAATTGCAACTTTCCAAGCATCGCGATAATTTCTCGCTAGATTCTCGCGAGTCTGTGCGTCCAGAAGACTTAACCCAAGCGATTTTTGATGTTGAGCCTCAAATTATTCACTTTTCAGGGCACGGCTTAGGCACGGGAGAATTATGTTTTGAGAGCGATTCAGGTAAAACGCAATCAGTATCACTTGATGCGCTTTCAACTCTGTTCGAATTAGTAGCTGATCGAGTTGGATGTGTAATCTTAAATGCTTGTTATTCAGAAATCCAAGCAAAAGCCATTGCTGAACATATTCCTTTCGTTATTGGAATGAGTCAATCTATCGGAGACAAGGCTGCAATTGCTTTTGCTATCGGCTTTTATAAGGCGTTAGGAGCAGGAAGCTCAGTTGAAGAAGCCTACAAATTTGGTTGCTTTGAGATTCAGGTGCAGAATATTCCAGAGCATTCTACTCCCGTCTTCTACGGTAAGAAAACACAAGCTACGCCAAAGCTCTCTCCGTTCACCGTTCAATCATTCAGCATTGAAGATAACTTACGTTCAGATAAGGGGATAGATTACTGCGGCTTACGAGATTTACTAAAAGCAGGTAAATGGAGGGAAGCAAACGAGACAACCTTGAATGTAATGCTACAAATAGCAAGGCGAAAAAATCATGGGTACCTAGAGTACAACCATGTGCGTAAGCTTCCTCATACTGATATGTGTACTATTAATGACCTCTGGGTAAAGTACAGTAACGGTAGATTCGGTTTTAGCGTCCAAAAAAATATCTATTTAACATTTTGTAAGAAAGCCAATCGAGCATACGTGTGCTATGAGGATGATGCCTGGAAGAAGCTCGGTGATGCTGTAAAATGGCGCGTAAACGAAAAGTGGATTTGGCATTCTGAGGCTAGCTTTGATATCTCAGCGCCTCAGGGTCACCTACCTATACTCTTCCCAAAAATTACTGAGCCATTAGAGCAAGCATGTTTAGTTTCAAGTATGTCCGGTTACTATAATGCCCCAAAGGATACTTTTTATACATCGCCCTATAGTTTTGCTGTTTTTTGTCGTAGCGACTTTTGAACAGTCTTAAGTATGTGCAGCTGTTGAGAGTTTGTGGGTTGAGCTTACAGTATTCTCAATGTTTCTCAGCGCTTTCAGTCTGAATTGAAGTCTTGCAGCCACAGTCATTGGGTTGTAGCGGCGGCACCGGATCGTAACCTCCCGGATGAAAAGGATGACAGCGCAACAGCCGCCGCAACGCCATACCGCCCCCCCGCCTTGCCCCAAATCGCTCGATCGCCTCAAGCCCATACTGAGAGCAGCTCGGATAATACCGACAGGTGTGCAAAAGCAGCGGCGAAATCAGCAGTTGATACCCTTTTAGGAAGCCAATCAGCAATATCTTCATTTCTTTATTGTATTGCTAACCCTGGCGCTAACCCTTAACTCCACTTCCGGCTTCTGTGGGTACAATGTAGCGCTGCATGATCAGAAAGAACAGCAGGATAGGGGCGATCGAAATCACAGAACCCGCCGCAATGAGCCGCCAATCTAGCGAGAACGCGCCTGCCAGCTTCGCAACTCCCAGAGGCAGCGTGTAATATTCTGGCTTGTCTAAAATAATCAGAGGCCAGAGAAAGTCGCTCCAGGAGCCAATGAACACAAAGATTGCCAGCGTTACCAATGCCGGACGAATGGAGGGCAGCATAACAAACCACCAGATGCCCAGCTCTGAGCAGCCATCCATCCGGGCTGCCTCTTCTAACTCTTTGGGCACGCCCTGAAATGCCTGCCGCAGTAGGAAAATGCCAAAGGCAGAGGCGATCGCCGGAAAAATTAGACCCAGATAGCTGTTGCGCAATCCCAACTGCACCGTGAGGATGTAGAGCGGAATCATCACAATCTGAAAGGGGATCAGAATCGTGGAGACAATCAGGGAAAAAATCACCTCCCGCCCGCGAAATTCCAGCCGCGCCAGAGGATAGGCTGCTAAAGCACAAAACAGCAAATTTAGCCCAACGGTTAGCCCTGCCACCAGTACGCTATTGAACAAGTACTGCCCAAACGGATTCGTTTGCCATACCTTAACGAAATTTCCCAGTGTTGGCTGCTGCGGCATCAACTGCGGCGGAAACTGAAAAATATCTTCTGTAGGAGATTTAAACGCAGTGCTGACCAGCCACAGCAACGGTAAAAGCATAATGAAGGCGATCGCCCCTAGCAGCAGGTAAGTCCCCACGGTATGCCAGAGTACCTTAAGCTTTAGGTGAAGTAGGCTGGTGTGCTTCATGCGCGCAAAATTTTGCAAGATGGAGAAGAAATGATTTTGAGATCAAGCAAAGCACGTTAGACGAGTACGGCTTTTGCGGTGTCCTGCCACTCGCTATCCTGTAAATCTTATAACACTTTAAATTGATGAGGCTCTCGAAAACCATCTGCCCTGTTTGGGTTTTAAATTGGTATCAGCATATCCCCACGGTAGAACAATCTTTTGCTTACATTAGAGTCTGCCAAATGCACTCAAACGGATATCAGCCTGTCCATGTATTTCGGTACAATCCAAATACCAAGATAGTCTCTATTCTTGCAGGTGTAACTGAGAGCCTAAAAATTTTAGTTCTCTTAAAGGGAAGAAATCTTAAGAAGAAAACTGGGTTGTAACGAAGGCGCATTCTAGTCCCTCGGCTTCAGTTATCTTACTCTCCAGATTCTATACAGGGATTCGCTGCACCGATTCGCTGCACTGTGGTCGTGAATTGACCGTCCGGATAGAGGCTGATTAACCGAAATCCCGGCTGCCGATCGCCGTCAATCGCAAACTCATCGACATTGGGGGAAAATTGGACACAGGTTGAGGGCGCACCCAGATAGCGGACACCTTGCCGCACCCGATCGAATTCTTGATGAATATGCCCAAAAATGACTAGCTTAACCTGCGGATGGCGATCGAGTATCGCAAACAAAGCCTCCCGATTCTGTAGCCCGATCGCATCCATCCAGGCAGAAGCGATCGCCAGTGGCGGATGGTGGAGCGCAATCAAAGTCGGCAGAGTTGAATCCTGTAGCTGCTGATCCAGCGTCGCCAGAGCCTCAGCCGATAGCTCTCCCTGTACCTGTTGATGCAGCATGGAGTTGAGCAAGATAAATTGCCAGCCCCCAGCCTGAAAGCATTTCTCAGAAGAAATAGGCGCAGTGCAAAGCGTTTGTTCCATATCGGCAAGAGACTGATCGTGATTGCCAGGAATCCAGTAAGTGGGAATGCCAAGCGGCGTGATGCGGTTGTGGAGCTGATGGTAAGAGGAAAGTGTTTCATCTTGAGAGAGATCGCCCGTGAGCAGAAGTAGATTAGGCTGGGGCTGAAGCTGCGCCACAGTATCCAGCACAGCTTGAAATGAAAGCACCGTAGGGCAATCTTTCATCGTTTGGTCTTCATCTGCAAACAGGTGAGTATCCGTAAGCTGGGCGATTACCAGCGGTGATGAAGGGGGGGAAGATGAAATCATAGAAAACGATCGGGCTTAAATTTGAGTCGCCGATGGCTGCATGATAGCAATGCTGTCAAAAAAATGGCATTACTTAATCCGGCTATGAAATCAGCAAAACCAAAAAAATTATAGGGTTGATCTATGGATGCTCTGTCTACGTATGCTCTAGTCAATGGCACGATTTACACAGGCGATCGCCCCCTTCACGATCACGCCCTTGTGATTGAAGGCGACAAGATTAGCGCTTTAGTCGCCCTAAAAGATTTTGATCTCAATCTACCCACGATTGATCTCAGCGGCAGCAGTGTTGCGCCCGGATTTATTGATATGCAGCTTAACGGCTGCGGCGGGGTAATGTTTAACGATGCGATCGCCCCTGCCACGCTGGACATCATGCACCAGACAAATCTGAAAAGCGGCACAACCAGCTATTTGCCCACGCTGATTACCACGTCTGATCAAGATATGCTGACGGCAATGGAAGTGGTGAAAGCCTATCGACAGACTCATCCCCAAAGCGTCCTAGGTCTACATCTAGAAGGACCTTACCTCAATCCGAAACGCAAGGGCATTCATAACGCTGATCATATTCGCCCGATCGATCGCTCCATGCTGGAAAAAATTGTTGCGGCAGGTCGAGAGGTGGTCAGGTTGGTGACGATTGCCCCTGAACTGGCGATCGCAGAAGATATCAAGCTATTAACAGGACGAGGCATCATTGCTTCTGCCGGACATACGGATGCTAGCTACGAAGAGGCGATCGCAGGTTTCGATGCGGGGGTACAGATGGCAACTCACCTGTTCAACGCTATGTCGCCCTGGCAGGGCAGAAAACCGGGCATGGTGGGGGCTATTTTCGATCGAGAGGAAGTCTATGCAGGTCTGATTGCCGATGGTCAGCATGTGCATGGGGCATCTATGCGGCTAGCGAAAAAGCTGAAGCAAGACAAGCTAATTTTGGTGACAGATGCCACTCCGCCCGTGGGCGCTGAGATGGAATCTTTCGCCATTGGTGGACAGCAGGTATTCTACAAAAACGGCAGGTGCGTCTCAGCAGACGGCACGCTGGGCGGCTCAGCTCTGACAATGATTGAGGCGATCGCCCACTGTGTTAATCATCTAGACATTCCACTCCCAGAAGCCTTGCGCATGGCTTCCACCTATCCGGCAAAGTTGATGGGACTCGATCGGCTAGGGCAAATTGCGCCAGGGTATGTAGCCAACCTGGCAATATTCGATCGCAATTTCCAAATTGTGGGAATGGTCGATCAGGGTCACTATCTTGGTGGAATCTAGATCTCGCTACAATCTGGCGTTGGCGTACGTCTTTGGTTCTCTCTCTGGGATAGCCTATAGAGTGGTGTAAAGTGGTAAGAACTATCATCACTCAAGTTCAGCCTGTGATGCTAGTGATACCAATTTAAGACCCAAACCGGGTGGCTAATTTAAATTGGTATGAAATGTACAATAGATGAAATTGTGATTTCTTAAGAGAATGAAGCTGTTCTCGATCGCGTCAAACAACTTGTTTGTATCAGTGCTTGTTTATTACAAGTAGTGGAACCGCTCTGTAGAACCCATTTGAGATTTCAAGAAGTGGCTGCAAGTGCTTCAGTATTAGCCTGACAAAGCAGAGGCTAATCTTAGTTTCTGCATGAGATGGCGATCGCTCAAAGCTCTCAACCAAACTCTTACAACGCTCTATTCAAGCATTAGATTGGTCGATGACCTATCTTTCTACAGCTGGGAAAAATCCAGATTTTCCTTGTGCCGCCTTCTCTTGTTTCGAGGGTTTGCTCGAACGCTCAAACCTGATTTTCACTATGATCTGAGGATAAATTTCCTCCAGCCGCTCAATCAAATCACCAATGTGATAGCCATGTTCGATCAAGATAGTAATCTTGGGAATGTTAACGGGCTTTGACTTGAAATAGGCAATGTTAAGCGTCAACATCTCAAGCAATCTCAGATCATCGGAAACGCTGGCTTTTGTCCAGTGAGTAAAAGCGATCGCTAGAGCCGCGCTACGGGTCGGGCTACGGTTTGCCCAAATGGACTTTCAGGATCAGGCTTAGCTAACAGACATGAGGATCAGTTAAAGAAAGTCTCAAACTGGGTTCGGACTTTAGACGTTAAAGCGCCTAGTGTGGCTAGTCGATAATGTGATCCTGAAGCTTCTAGGACAGATGGGTGCTTTTAAGGGGGCACTAGAGTTAACCTAGTCAGGCTCTGGAGCCTCGGCTGAACTACACTCCGCGCTAACTAGAGCGATCCGTGGCTTTGTTCAAGGCTAACCGTGAAGAACAAGGCTTAGGCTCGTGGTTTAGGTCGTCGTATCTTGCTAGAGGCACTAGCCTAGTGCTATTCTTATGACATGTTTAAGACAGTCTAGGATAAACCTAGGATGTAATCAGACTCTAGGGGCTATAGCACAGTTGGTAGCGCGTCTCAATGGCATTGAGAAGGTCAGCGGTTCGAATCCGCTTAGCTCCATTATTAAAAAAACAATTCCTAACGAACTCGCTTCATAGTTAATCGGAGTTTCCAATCCTCATCTAAACCGATTTCTTAAAGCAATCATGCAAGCTTCTTTAATCGGCTTGACTCCATTACCGTGTCTAACTGGATTAACTGTAAAGTTTGATGTGCCAGGAGGATGAACGATCAGGGAAACAGCTTTACGGATCTCAGCTCGAATAATAGACCAATCAACTTGATTCGCCAAAGCTGCCATCCCCCTCAACCGCTAACTGATTCTCTGAGTAAGCAGGGGCACGGCTGAGGTTGACCTTAAATCATTGAATGCTTCGCTAATGTAACAAGTGGTTGGTGAACCACGCCTTAAGCTTTTCTTCTCTACAACCCATTAGCGAGGTAATAAATTATGACGACAGAGTTCAATGAACTGCTGACAGACCACCCTGCCGATCGCCTGCAAATTTGGATCATCGGCACGCGTGACCAAGTGAATCATCTGATTAACGAGTGCTACGTCAAGCGATTAACCGACGATTTTCTTTCAGAAACACTTCGTGAACTCGCCAAGTTCTCGCCTATCATGCCTTCACCGTTGGCTAGCGGCAAATATAGCCATAATCATCGGGCTTAGGACATTTTTGAGGGCGCGCGGAGCGCGCCCTCAAAAATGTCCCCGTCCTAACTGCTGTGAATACAGCTATGACGGTGTTGGTGCGTTAGGAGAAGGGGGAACAGGGAATGGGGCGTGGAACCAACCTTTTATTCCCCATTCCCCCAACCAGACAATCCCTAACCAGACAACCCCTAACCGGACGGGCTAAGGTGGAGACAGAACTGCTCGATCGTTCTTCATGCCTCACCCCGATCCTGTTCGCACTGCCGCCATTCTTGCCGCCAATGCTCGATCGCTCGAAATTTTGGAGCGATCGCTGGGGCTAAATTTGGGACAGTTCTCGCTGATTTTGGTGCGCTGCAACTATGGACGGCTGCGGCAAATGATTTTGGATGAAATACAACAGACTTCGCCGCTGGCAATTCGGGAACTGCGGCTGTCTCCCAGCACCCAAACGCTCCACAAACTGATTCAGGCAGTAGAAGAAGACTGTCTGCGAGACGGCGAGATAGACTGTCAGGCGCTAATGGTGACAGGGCTGGAGTCGGTGGTTCATTTGGAATCGCTGCTGGCAGGGGCAAACCTATTGCGAGACGAGTTTCGCAAGAACTTTCGGTTTGCTCTCGTGCTGTGGACAACGGATCAGTCGTTTCAAACCCTGACCGAGGTGGCGCAGGATCTCAGGAGTTTTGCCGCCGGATCAATCGCCTTCAAATTCCCGACGGATGAGCTAATTCGCTCTTTGCGACAGCACGCCGATCAGCTTTTTGAGAAATTGTTGTATGCGGTAGGCGATCGCTTTTTACCCAACAGCGCCCTGGATCTGGATACCGGATCGCGGCTGCGGACGGAGCTAGAGTTTGCGGTGCAAGATATTCACAATAGCGGACAGGAGCTTGATCCAGAGCTGCAAGCCAGCATTGACTTTCTGCGGGGACGCGATGCCCAGTCTCGGCTGGAGATGGATCGAGCCAAAGAATTTTATGAGCAGAGTTTGGCTTTCTGGGCGGGGAAGCGCGATCGGGACGATCGTCACACCCACTACCGTGAACGTCAGGCTTGTCTTTTATTTCACTTGGGCATCTGGTGGCGGCGCTATGCGCGGATGCATCGGGCAGAGTATCGTATGGCGTTGTTAGAGGCAAAGCGGTATTTTCAAGCCTGTCTAACGATTTTTCGAGAAGATGACAGACCCGATTTGGTTGCCCGATTCATCACGGCGCTGGGGCAAACGCTGCAAAAGCTAGAAGACTGGCAGGAGCTAGAGACGATCGCCCGTGCTGGACTAGAACTCCATGAACAGTTTGCCGATCCGCTGCGTCTGGCTCAGGACTACGGCTTTTTGGCAGAAGTGGCATTGGCGCGATCGCAAGACTTTCCGGATCAAGACTTTCCGGATCGAGACTTGCCAGATCAAAACCCAGCCGAGCAAAACCTGCTGGTTCAAGCACCTAGTCAGATCTCAACCCAAGCGATCGCCGACTGGACAGAAGCCAAAACCTATGCAGAAAAAGCGCTGGAAATCCTGGATCAGGCGGAGCAGACCGCAGGAAGAATCCTGACCCAACCGCCTTTATCAGTGGCAGTTGGGCAAGATTCACAGGAAGGAAGTTACAGAACTTTACCAAAACCAGCCCAACACGCTGTAGCCAATAATACAAGCGGTATTCGAGAGGAAGACAGTCTGGCATTGGCAGAAGCCGTGCATCGCGGCTGGTATTTGCTGCTGCTGTCTCGATCGCTGGCAAAACTGGGCGATCGATCGGCGGCGATCGAGCATTTGGAATTGGCGCGGCGCGATGCCAGCCCCCAAGCCGATCCCACGCTATATATTCATATTTTGCAGGCACTACAGTTGCTTTACTTCGATCAGGCGCGCTACCTGGATGCGTTTCAAATGAAGCAGCAGCAGCGGATCGTCAAGCAGCAGTATGGCTTTACGGCATTTGTGGGGGCAAGTCGGCTAGAGCCTCGACAGATCGCTAGCCACGGCGAATTAGCGCCCTCGGTTGTGGAAGCTGTAGTGATTCAAGAAATTGCGGCTTCGGGTCGTCAGCAGGACGTGAATCGGCTGGTGGCACGAGTCAGCTTGCCCAAAGATAAACTCACCGTCATTCATGGCGCTTCGGGCGTGGGCAAAAGCTCGATCATTGCGGTGGGGCTAATCCCGGCGCTACGGCAAAAGCAGACGATCGAGGCGCGGCAAATTTTACCTGTGCTGGTGTCGGTCTACAACGGTTGGGCGAGCAGCGTAGAACGCGCCATGATGCAAGAGCTGGAGAGATTAGGCGAAGTATCTGCTCTCAACGTCAGCACATCCCCATTGCCCCAGCCGCCTACGCCGCCCTCTCTGATTCGACAACTTCAGCGAAACTTCGATCGCAATCTCTACACTGTCTTGATTTTTGACCAGTTCGAGGAATTCTTCTTCGCCTATCCCGAAGTGCAGCAGCGCCGATCGTTTTATCTGTTTATTAAAGAATGCCTCAACATTCCCTATGTCAAGGTGATGCTGTCGCTGCGAGAAGATTATCTGCATTATTTATTGGAAATTGATCGCGTTGCTGACCTGGAGGTAATCAATCACGATATCCTCAGCAAGCAAATTCGCTATCCTCTGGGCGACTTTAATCCTAAAGATGCCCGCACCGTGATTCGTAGCCTGACTGCTCGATCGCAGTTTTCCCTAGAGGAAGCGCTAGTCAATCGACTCGTGGATGATTTGGCGGGACAGTTGGGAGGAGTGCGCCCGATCGAGCTACAGGTGGTGGGCGCGCAGTTGCAGGATGAGGGCATCACGACCCTAGAGCAGTATGAGAAATTGGGCGACTTTCCTAAAGAAACTCTGGTAGAGCGATCGCTAGAGGCAGTGATTGACGACTGTGGTGCGCCCAATGAGGCGATCGCTGAGGTGGTGCTATTTTTGTTGACCACCAAAGAAGAAACCCGTCCGCTGAAAACCCAGACCGAGCTGGCTGAAGAGCTGACCCTGGCAAATATTCCCCACACGCAGGGACAGCTCGAACTGGTGCTAGAGATTTTGGTAGGTTCTGGGCTAGTGCTGAAAATTCCTGAAGATCCGGCTCCTCTGCATCAGCTAGTGCATGATTATTTGGTGCGATTCATCCGCGACCCGCGAGAATCGGACTCAGACTTGCGGGTGCAGCTGACCGCCACACAGGTCGAGATGGCATCAATCCAGGCACAGCGCGATCGCCTTGCCGCCGCCAACCGCAGCCTCGATGAAGCCAACCAAAGACTCGATCAGACCAATCAAAACTTGGGCAAAGCCAATCAAGAGCTAGGTCAAATCCGACAGCAGGAACGACGGGTTAGAAACCGGACTGCCATAGCATCAGGAGCATTGCTGATCGCCGCCACCGTCCTATCTACCGTTCTAGTTCGCAATGCCGAGCAGGATACCACCCTCGCCCGACAAAAGCTGGAGGATGCCAGCCGTGAAACTGAGGCTGCCTACAGAGGGCGACAGGAGGCACAGAGACAGGCGGCGGCAGCAGGCGATCGCCTTAAGACCGCTAATCTTCAGCGCCGTGCAGCTCAAGCCGAAGTAGAACGCGCCACACAGCAGCTCAACGCTGCCCAAAATTATTTAAGACAGCTTCAGCAAGGAGCTGCTCAGACCACCGCCGCCCGCCAGCAGGCTGAAAGACGGGTGACTGAAGCTGAGGCTAAGCTCACGCAGGCAGAAATTCAGCTCAATCAGGCTAGTAGGGCGGTTGAAGTAGCTCAAGCCGAGCAGCAGCGGGCGATCGTAGCCCAACAGGAAGCTGTGGAAGGCACAAGGCTAGAAAGAGCCGGGACTGGTGCCATTCAGCAGTTTCAGTTCTCCCAACTTGAGGCTTTGGTGGCAGCCGTCAAAGCGGGGAAAGCCCTGAAAACGATCGTTCAGCCTGCGTCTGCCCCCGGTCGTCCGCTAGACCAATATCCGGCAGTTAGCCCCCTGCTGGCGTTACAGACGCTTGCAGACAATATCCGTGAACAGGTACAAGTCGGTAACAATCAGGGCAGAATTCAGGCTGTGCAGTTTAGTCCGGAGGGCGATCGCTTTCTTGCAGCCGGAACGACAGGCGTATCCCAATGGGATTTGCAGGGCAATCCGATCAGGACGGCGATCGTGACCGATCCTAGCGGCATCCGAGACGCGCAGTTCAGCCCTAATGGACAGGCGATCGCTATCCGCGCCACCAATGGCAGCGTTCGCCTTTGGGATCGGCAGGGCAACTCCATAGTACTGGCTAGTCTAACTGGCAGCCCTATCACCAGTCTGCAATTCAGCACCGATGGACGAATTGTGACAGTAGATGCCGACAACACCCTGCAAATCTGGAGACAGGGAGAGGCGATCGCCACCTTACCCCAGCCCGAAGGAATTGTCAGCCTCCAAATCAGCCCCGACAACCAGCGACTTGCCCTACTGGATGACAGCGGCACAGTAAGGCTGCTAGATCTTCAGGGTAAGCTGATAGAAACAGTCGCAAACATTGGGCAGACTAGCGGTAGCCTGCAATTCAGCCCCAACGGGCGATATTTAGCAATGAATGACGGCAAGGCGATCGTTTCTCTCTGGAACCTAGAAACTCGTCAGATCGCCAAAATCACAGGACAAATAGGCAATTTGCTAAGCCTCCAATTCAGCCCTGACAGCCAATACCTCGCGACAGCGGGAGAAGAGGGAACAATGCGGCTGTGGGAAGTGGGCGATCGTCTCTGGAACGCCAACGTTCGCACGGTAGGACAAGGCAGCGAATTCGCCATTTTTCAAGGGCATCAGGGCGCAGTGCGCGGCATTCAGTTTAGCTTGGGGGAGACTGGCGCTAGGCAAATTGCCACTCGCAGCGACGACAACACCATTCGGCTGTGGGATTGGCGCGGCAGCCCGATCGCCGTTCTGCGAGGGCATCGTGGCAAAATTGAAGCCATGCAGTTTAGCCCCAGCGGGCAGCTATTGCTCACGGGTGGAGCCGACGGCACAGCTCGTTTATGGAACCTGCGCAGCAATCCGATCGCCGAACTGCCCGACCAGCAGGGCGACTACCGCGATCGCCTTAGCCTAACCTTTAGCCCCAATGGAGAACAGCTGATCTCAGGCGGCAAAGACGGCATCACTCGCCTCTGGGACTTACAGGGCAACCTGCAATTGGAATTGAGCGATCGCCTCAAAAACATTCAGGATATTCGGCTCAGCGCTGACGGGCAAAAGCTAGCGGTGCTGGGCTACGGAGCCTTTGGCGCAACAATCCGCATCTGGGATCGCCAAGGTACGCTTCTACACCAGTATCCCGAATCTCAAACCACCCAGTTTAATCAAGACAACCTGCACGACCTGCGTCTCAGTCCCAATGGTCAGATGGTAGCCGTGCTAGGAGATTTGACGACAGGAAACGCACCAGCCCAAGATATTGTCAGACTATGGAACCTACAAACCAATCAAATCAAAACCTTGCCGCAAAACGGAATTTTGAGCGTGCAATTTAGTCCTGATGGACAGCAGCTTGCCACAGGCAGCATCAACGGCACTCTCAACCTATGGGATCGTCAGGGCAACCTAATTAAAGCCTTCCCCAAACAGCAGGGCAGCATTCTCGACCTACAGTTTAGCCCTGACGGAAAACGCTTTGCCACAGGCAGCACAGATGGCACAGCGCAACTCTGGAGCCTGCAAACCGCACCAGGGAACCTTCTGGCGAACCTATCAAGCGATCGCCTCGCCACCTTCACCGGACATCGCGGCAACGTCTTAGCCGTACAGTTTAGCCCTGACGGAAAGCGCCTTGCCACAGGCGGAGCCGACGGCATAGCCCGACTGTGGGACATAGAGCAAGACATAGAGCAAGACATACAGAACATCCAGGGCATCCCCCTCAGCCGACCCATTGCCGAATTTCGCGGACATCAGGGCAGCATCCTCAGCCTCCAGTTTCACGCCGACAACCAGCGCCTCGCCACCCATGGTGAAGACAACACAACCCGCCTCTGGAACCTCCAAGGACAGCAAATCGCCCAATACGACAGCTACCAATCCGCCCTTAGCCCCAACTGGCAGCACATCGCCACCGCCCTCAAAGCCCCCTCCAGCATCGACAACGATCGCCTCAGCCGCATTCGCCTCTGGCAAATCAGCGACCTCAACAGCCTACTCAATCGAAGCTGCACTTGGCTCACACCCTACCTTACCCATGCCCCCGATTTAGACGAAAGCGATCGGCAACTGTGCGATTAGAGCTTTGAAACTAGGGATTAGGAGTTGGAAAATCTATACTCCCTGGCATCCCGACCCATGCAAAGCGCGCTCTCCATCTCATCTACCATCCTTTGCGCAGGGGGCGTGGGGGAGGCGCTCCGTCCCCCACCGGGGGTTTGGGGGAGACCCCCAAGGCTGTTGGCTGTTCCCCAAACGCAAACTACAGACACAAGTCTTATGACAGGGACATTTGGAGTAGGGCGCTTCGTGCCCTACTCTAAATGTCCCAAGCAAACTGGCAACAGCCGTATCACAACAAATAATTCACTACCATAGGACTTACGCATTTTTGTTGTGTGTGGTGGGCTGCGCCCAC
>NZ_JCACIN010000104.1:0-18553 GCF_059504425.1 Drouetiella sp. | reverse complement strand
TTAAAAGCAGCTATGTTGCCTGAAGTAAAAGCCTCTTAGATAAGTTGCCCAAGTTTTCAGACGTGCCTACAGCCTTCTCGAACTCCTGTAATCGATCGCCCTGTGCTCTAGGAAATCCCTCAAATTAGGTTGAGATGCTTAGTCAAAATCAGTGGCATTATCCGGTTACTTCCTTCACCCATCCTGCTGATGCTATTTCTGAGACTACAGGCTCTGAGACTACAGGCTCTGAGGCTACAGTTTCCGAGGCTACGGTTTCTGAGGCTGTAATGCCTCAGCGGATGAATACGCCCCAACTCCAGCTCCAGAGTGAAGCCTCGATTGATCGCCCTGCTGCCGACCCTCAAACTGCTGAATGCTTGCCCACTGACCCTTTGACCCCTGATTCCTTGCCTACTCACTGCCCATCTACCGTTGAAGATGCGGAAGCTGCACAGATTTTGAAGTACTTGCAAACTGGTCGTCTCTGGGTTGTGAATAGCCGTCGGCGCAACGGATTAATCTTGTACAAACCCTTCTATGCCGAGTTTGCAGGGCCTGGAGCTGCCGTAGGAGGAGTTTTTGATTTGGACTGCCAAGCGGTAATTCCTGTTGGCAATTTGTCTATCATCCAGCCCAACTCGCATGAAGAACGGCATGATGCCTATCTAATTCGCCGTCAATGGATTCGTTTGACTCAACAGTTTACTGACCAGTCTGTGCCGCTCCAGCGTGCCCAAATGATTCTCAATCAGTTTGAAAACTATTTTGATCAGGAGACGATCGCCCGTATTCCGGATGAAGCGTTTGCCCTACTGGTGGGAGTGTTACCCTATTCAGTGCGGATGGCACGGCGCAGACCCGGCAAGCTCAACGTTAAAGCCAAAGCTTGATTCACGCCTAGCCCTGCAAATTTTATTTCTGTGAGTCCTATTTCTGTAGGCTGAGCAGCTCTTCCAAGGCAGCCAGCAATTTGACCTGAGCCGTCAAGATTTTAGCCTGAGCATCCAGCTTAAAGTGCCAAGACACATTGATGCTGAAGAGTGCTGTCTGTACTTTACCCATGACTTTGATCTCAGTGGTTCCGGCTTCGGCTGTTTGGAGAACCCCCTCACGAGGCAAGACCTTCATTCCTCTAGCTTCCTTCTCCAAGTAAGCAGCGATTGCCTCTTGCCCCACAATCGCCCCTTCAAAGGGAGGATAGAGCTT
The DNA here is from genome assembly GCF_059504425.1 of Drouetiella sp. NCBI lineage: Bacteria > Bacillati > Cyanobacteriota > Cyanophyceae > Oculatellales > Oculatellaceae > Drouetiella > Drouetiella sp. The sequence goes on along the minus strand of NZ_JCACIN010000104.1, from coordinate 17,365 downwards.
TCCTGTTTCTGCAAACAGGCGGGCAGTGAGCTGAAAAGCTTCAGCATTGAGGGTTTCAAAATAGCGAAGGATGGTGGGAGACAAGACCCCAGCGATCGCATTTTCCGAAGCTGTACTCAGGTCAGTAGATGAGTTCATAGTTGCCTGCCAAATTTGTCTGGCTCTGTACTTCGCACAGATTAGCAAGCCCTAGGAAAATCTACTCTATGCCCGAAGTCGTAAATTACTGAATTGTGCTGCTATTCCTCTCTTTCACTGTTCCCCCCTTAGTAAATTCGGGCACACTACCTTAGTTCCTTCGGATAGGGGATGTGCCTCCTGGCTGCAAAGTTGGGGGGCTTTTTTTACCCAGATTTCTGACAATTAAGGTTTAATCCCTGCACGATCCGCCAATTCAGCCTTCTATAACTTCTATATCAGCCTTCCATAACTTCTATAATAAATTACGGAAAGAATCGTATCTTCTAACCCTAATCTTTTTAAGCCTGAGCCATCCATGACCCTCTCTCCTCGCCGCTATCACATCACCACATTTGGCTGCCAGATGAATAAAGCCGACTCTGAGCGCATGGGAGGAATTTTGGAAGAAATGGGCTTTCAGTGGTCAGAAGATCCCAATCAGGCAGACGTCATTCTTTACAACACCTGTACCATTCGGGACAGCGCCGAGCAAAAGGTCTATTCTTACCTGGGCAGACAGGCTAAGCGAAAGCACGAACAGCCCAATCTAACGTTGATTGTGGCGGGTTGTGTCGCCCAACAAGAAGGTGAAACGCTGCTGCGCCGTGTGCCCGAACTTGACCTGATCATGGGACCACAGCATGCTCATCGGCTGCGCGATCTGCTAGAGGAAGTCTTTAGCGGCAATCAGGTTGTGGCTAAAGAGGCAATTCAGATTGTTGAAGATATCACTAAGCCTCGGCGAGACAGCACCGTAACGGCTTGGGTCAACGTGATCTACGGCTGCAACGAGCGCTGTACCTATTGCGTTGTGCCTAACGTCCGAGGCGTAGAACAATCTCGTACACCCGAAGCCATCCGTGCCGAGATGGAAGGACTAGGACAGCAGGGCTTTAGAGAAGTGACGCTGCTGGGACAAAACATTGATGCCTACGGACGCGATTTACCGGGGTCAACAGCGGATGGTCGTCACCTGCATACTTTGACGGACTTGCTGTACTATGTCCACGATGTGCCGGGAATCGATCGCCTCCGATTTGCCACCAGTCACCCTCGCTATTTCACCGAACGGCTGATTCGGGCTTGCGCAGAGTTGCCTAAAGTCTGTGAGCATTTTCATATTCCGTTTCAGTCGGGTGACAATGACGTGCTAAAAGCGATGTCGCGGGGCTACACTCGCGAGAAGTATTTGCGGATTATTGACACGATTCGCCGCTATATGCCCGATGCGTCCATTAGCGCCGATGCGATCGCTGGCTTTCCGGGCGAGACTGAAGCTCAGTTTGAAAATACCCTGAAGCTGATAGAAGATATTGGCTTTGACTTGATCAATACCGCTGCCTATTCACCGCGTCCCGGCACTCCGGCTGCCCTTTGGGATAATCAGCTGAGTGAAGAAGTGAAGAGCGATCGCCTTCAGCGCCTGAATCATTTGGTGTCTGTGCAGGCAGGGGAGCGATCGCAGCGCTATCTGGGTCGCATTGAGGAAGTCTTGGTAGAAGATCAAAATCTCAAAGATCCGACTCAGGTTATGGGTCGAACCAGAGGCAATCGCCTCACCTTCTTTCAGGGGGATATTGCTCAGCTCAAGGGTCAGACTGTCCCGGTTAAAATCACGACCATTCGCCCCTTCAGCCTCACGGGTGAGCCGATCAAGCAACTCGCTTGCCTCTAGCAGGTCTGTTCCCATCATTCTAAAAATAAGCCAACGCTAATCGACAGTCGAGAATCCCGTGATGATCACGTTTTTCATCCTTGTCTTAGGTTTGACTCCCTCACTGCTATCGCTGTGGTTTGCGCGACAAACTAGCGCTAGAGCAGAAGCGCGGTTGCAGCTAGCGATCGACTCTTTTGCAGCTAGGGGGCTGGCTTCTCTCCAGCATTCACTCCGATCGCCCGATCAACATTACGTCGAGGGCATCGGCTATATTATTGGCGATTTAACCTGCAAATTTAATGCGCGATCGAGCTATATTCGCTGTGCAGTCAATCCCAGCGGTTCTTGTCAGGATTGCTCTCACTATCAGCAAATTGATTAGGCAGCAAATTGATTAGGTCATCTTAGGAGTCTACAAAAATGATTGGACTATCTTTAACCTCAAAAGACCTAATAGAGCTACAAACTCAGATACCTGACCATCGCCTAGAGTTAATTCAAGGAGAAATCATTGTCATGAGTCCGTCAGGGTACAACTCAGATGAAGTTGCTGCCAATTTCGTTGGAGAGATTTATAGCTGGGTCAAGCCTCGTAAGCTAGGTCGAGTGACGGCATCTAGCGCAGGATTCAGCCTTCCCAATCAGGACACACGATCGCCTGATGTCAGCTTTGTCAAAGCAGAAAGATTACGCATCAGCCCAGAAAGCTTTGCCCCGCTTGCGCCAGATATTGCAGTAGAGGTCAAAAGCCCAACGGACTCACTTGACAAGCTTAGAGAGAAACTAGACAGTTTCCTAGAGCAAGGAACAACCGTAGGGATTCTGATTCATCCCCAGCAAAAGTGGGTAGAAATTCGCCGTCACAATCAGGAAGCCATCTTTCTCAAAGGAGAAGATATTCTCACAGTTCCAGATGTTTTACCTGGATGGGAGCTACCGCTAGAAGAAATCTGGGCACCTGAATTCTAAGTTATAGCTGTCGCCAGTTTGCTGAGGACATTTAGGGTGGGGTGCGAAGCGCCCCACCCTAAATGTCCCCGTCCTAACCGCCTTGGCGGTTGTTATAACCCTGGCAAACGTTTGCTGCTGATCTAAAGTTGAGATGGCTCTAGGTTTTGCCAAAGTACATGTCCTGAAGTGAAGGCGCGTAAGCTGCCATCTGCAAGCCGCAGCAGCAATTCACCGCGATCGCTCATTCCCATCGCCTTGCCCGTGATCTGTTCTCCAAGCAACTCAATAGTAATGAGCTTACTGCATAAAAAGTCTCGCTGACGTAGGGCAGGTAGTAGTGCCATCAGGCAAGAGTTAGGAGCAGACGATCGCCAGAGTCCTGCTGTTTCCAGAAGATAGTGACGCAGCCGTTCCAGCAGCGCGATCTCATCGGGAACGATTGCGCTAACCTGATGGAGGCTAATCACTTTCTGGATGAGGCTATCTTCCAAACAAGATGGGGCGAAGTCTGCACAGCGATTGAGTCCGATGCCCACAGCGACTTGACTATTGCGGTGATTTGCGACGCTTTCACATAAAATTCCGGCTAACTTGCGTTCCTGTAACATCACGTCGTTTGGCCACTTCAGACGCAGGGTTTCTTGGAGGTCAGTAAGATCTTCGATCGCATAAATCACCGCCAATCCGGCAGCCAAACTTAGTCCCGGCAGATGCTCCGTCGGAATGGACAGCACAACGCTAGCCGTTAGCACTCCAGGGGGCGATTGCCATGTACGCCCCTGCTGTCCGCGTCCGGCAGTTTGCTGGCGCGTAAACACGACATCGCCATGCTGAAGAGTAGAGAAACGAGCGATCGCCCAAGTGTTGGTGCTAGGGCATTGCTCTAGCCAGTGGAGCCAAGGGGCTGCGGGGCGATCGAGAGCGATTGAGATAAGCTCATGAGACATCAAAAAGGAGTTCTGGTCATTAGCTCATTCAGCTGGACAGTGCGAAGTTCTTGTCGCGATAGACGCTAAAGAATAAAAAAGGACATTCCAACCGCAAAGTGGGCGGAATGCCGGAAACTGGCTGAATAACTACAATCAGCCAAGTCCATTATGAGACTCTATCAACGGATTGAGCAAATCCTGCTTGAGTTGCGTCCCGTCTTTAACCGCGAGGCAACATTCGAGTGGTTGTTACTGCTGTTCTGGGGCGTTTTGTGGAAGACTCAAGCGCCTGGAGTGACGAGTTATCTCAATGTATTACAGCGGTTGCTGCTTGAATAAGCCACAAGAACTGCCAGAAAAAGCTGTTGTGTAAGGTTACTTCTGTGGCTTACCAATCCGAAAACTGCTGTAGGATTGGCGCAGGGTTTTGCCATCTATCGCAATTCACTTGTCCACCCTTGAGGCGAATCAAAGAACGCACCCAGTTGAGAAAAAGAGCGCGGCGCTTCACGCTACACTCTTTTCTTAAAATAGCGTTTTACATCACAGCTCTAAATTGCGCGACTGCTTCGGTGTAGCGAATGGGCAGCACATACTCTAGGTTCTCATTGGGGCGCGCAATGATGTGAGTTGACAGCACAGAGCCGCCACTAACCCGCTTGATCGACTCAATGCCCGCAGCGATCGAGGCCTGAACTTCGGAAACATTGCCCCGGACGATGACGGTAGCTCGACCACTGCCGATTTTTTCGTAGCCGACTAAGGTAACCTGAGCTGCTTTCACCATGGCGTCCGCCGCTTCGACAACCGCCGGGAAACCCAGAGTTTCAATCATTCCAACAGCAATTGACATAAAGATACGCCTAACCTTTTTGAGGGTTTTGAGGGTTGATAGACACCCGGACATCCGTCACTGTTTCCATTGGAACGAATCTGCCTGATGGGTTGATATGGTGACCAGCCCATATTCATCAGGTTTCCTTTGTTGCCTGTTTTATAGAATGCCGTGCGTATTAGCTAAGTACGGTAGTAGTAGCTCTGAGAACCACAACTAAAGCCTCTGCGCTCAATGGCGTTGCGCAGCACTATCAATAAAATTCAGGATAGGGTGTCAAATAAAATCTTGATTTCTCAAAACTGTATCTAACCACTAAGTGTACCGCTATTCAGTCATGACATGGAATTGAGAGCAGAAGTCTCTCTAAGCTTCGCTGAAGTAACCCCCTTACTTCGATCGCAGTGAAGGCTAAAGCAAGGGGGGGCACTTCGGGGTACTCACCTTGCATCTGCTCCACTAGCGCCTGTTTTTACTGTCGCTCAAGTGCCGATACCTTTTTTGCTATCTCCAGTTTCATGGGCAACTGTCCAACTAGCCGCTCTAACTCGGCAATCCGCTGCTGGTCTTAGCTACTTTGGGCGTCTTGCTCAAACAGACTTGTCTGAAATTTGGGGGGCATTACACTAATTGCCTGATCTGAGGGATTCATAGGCATATGCCTAATGTTGTTAAGCCCAAGTATGAAACAGATCAAGCTATCTTTTTCCCTAGAAATCTTCCTGGTTGCCGCAATTGCATTTGCGGTTTTCGTAAGAGTGTTGAATCTGAGCAGCCAAGAATTTTGGTATGACGAAGTTCTATCCCTCTTAATCTCAGGAGGACAGAAAATTGCCTATCGTACACCCGGTGATTTGCCTGTCTTGCTTTCTGACTATACATCCCTACTAAATTTGCCCTTTGAATCTGGGCTTAATAACGTTCTGGTTACCCTTAAACAAGTTTTTAGAGGTATTGCAGGAGGTGAACCACATCCTCCTCTCTTCTACCTAACCCAGCATGTCTGGCTGCGCCTTTTTGGCAATGCCGTTGCTCAAGTGCGGAGTTTAGGTATTTTTCTAAGCCTTGGCGCCATCTTTAGTGCTTACGGACTGGGTCGAGCTGTCTTAGGACATCGGGGTGGGCTGATTTTATCCGCTTTACTGGCAACCAATCCTTTTTATCTATTTCATTCGCTCAATGTCCGCATGTATGGTTCACTCGTTTTATGGACGACACTCAGTGCCTGGGCGATTCTCAGCTTGTCGGCTATAAACAGCGATCGCACCGCAATCGATCGACGCAAACAGGTGTTGTGGAGCAGTTTGCTCGTTATTTCGGTAGCAGGTGGTTTTTTCACCTTTTATTTCTTCGTCTACTGGGTGATCGTATTGGGCGTTTTAGCGCTTTACCTAGATCGACGACACTGGTGGCAATATGGTGCTCTGCTGGGTCTAGGTCTTACTGGGACGGTTCCCTGGCTACTGTGGGGAACTCGTCAGCAACTGCGAAATGCGGATCTGAACCGTTTTTCTGAATCCGCAGGACTGATTGATAGATTGGTTAAGCAAGTACAGAATGTCCTTGAAGTCTTGGGAATTCAGCTTGTTTCAGGCGGTTGGTCAACCACTGTACCCCATGGTATTGCGCTTGCAACGGGTATGGTCGCGGCTGTGTTCCTGTTCATAGCTGCCACTAGGCTTTGGCAGAGCGGCGATCGCCAGGTTTTAGGAATTGCGCTTATTTTGGGAATTTTCCCACTCCTGCTAGTAGTAGGAATAGATTTTGCCACGAGTAAGTCAACGCTGGCTTGGGGACATGGAAGAAGCGTAATTTTCGTCCTCCCTGGTTGTTTACTACTGCTAGCGTCATGGTTAGAACAAGCAACTGGACAATGGCAAAAGCCTTTAATCACCATTTTGTTAGCCCTGTATCTTGGCATTGGGGTCGGGGACTACACACTTCGTACTCGCCAAATGTTTCACACCATCAGCGCTGCCATTCAAACAGATGCGGGACGGTCTACGTTGATTGTGATGAACTCCAAAGCCTGGGGACATATTCTTCGACTAGCGTACTACATTGATCCCAAGATTTCGGTTAGCCTGTTGGCTGCATCCCCTAACCAGTTTGCTCCTGCTCTAGATAAAACTCTGGCATCGGCAGCTTCTTATGACCGTATCTTTTGGCTTGACCCTGAACGTCCCGTTTGGGATGAACCCACAACTGAGATTGAGAAGCAACAGTTTACTCAAGCCGCTAAAAATGTTTTGCAGTCTCAGTACAAATTGGTACGTACAGAGACGTTATCCGGGACGATGGATTTGGATCAGTTCACTCTAAGCCTCTATCAGCGATCGCCTATCCAGTAAGCTCTAATATCTAAGTGAAGTTAAACGCGTATAAGTTTACTGCCTAGATAACTCATAAAAAGAAGAAAAAGTGGCTACAACTGCACCTTCTCCAAGAAAAAGTTATACCAATTTGAATTGGAACCACGACAGACTTTGCAGAGAGTAGATACGCTAAAACGTGTCATGAGTGATGATATAGCGCTACGCGCTTAGATCCAATGAGTTATTTTTTGAGAGTCGCGCGGAGCGCCATAACATTGGTTACTTTAGTTGCTGAGTTAACCTGAGAACATGGGATTCAGAAGCTTTTATTTTCCTCTAGTCAATTCGCCAACGGTATCGAATTGTTGTCAGCCCCGATGTTGAACTGGATTTTATTCTACTGATTGAATCGCTCTTCGCCGAATTTCTAGAATTTGACCAATTTCACGGGCAAAGCTTGGTTGACGTTCAATCATCTGATTAACAACACCGGAAGAAATCATCATCACTTCTAGATCGTCAGCAGCCGTTACTGATACCGGGCTGGCTTCACCGGAAAAGAGCGCCATTTCGCCAAAGAACTCGCCTACTTTGAGGAGCAATACTTCGTGTTCTCTATGTAGATCATCTACAACCGAGAGAATTGCCTGTCCTGAAACAATGATATACAAGGGACTATCGGGGTCTCCCTGTCGCACAACCTTTTCACCTGCACCAAAGTGCTGAAGCACAATTCCTTGAGACAAACTCTGTCCATTTCCCTCTTTATCTAAGGGCACAAAGGCTGGAATCGATTGCAGGCTATCAGCAACTCTCTTGGAAAGCCCTTTAGCTTGAGTGGTGGGACCGTGAAAGTGGTAAAGCGTGCGGATAGGGAAAGGAATAGATAAGTTATTTCGTTGGGCAGCGTACCAGACGCGAGTCATGAAGCGATCGCGAATTTCCTCCAAATCTCCATAGTTCTGGATGAAAAACTTCACCTCATAGGTCACGGCAGAATCATCATAAGCAAGGGTGAAAATTTGAGGCTCCGGATTGGTTAAGATGCCCTGAGTTTCCAATGCGGTGCTTTTCAATACTTGCTTTGCTAGATTGGGCGGGTCCTTGTAAGAAAACCCAATCTGGATTCGTTCTGCATGGAGGCGCTGCGGTTGGCTGAAGTTGCGGATCGTTTCACCGCCGACGACTTTGTGGGGGATGACCACCATTTCGCGTTCCAGGGTTTGGAGGCGAACCGCTCGCCAGTTGATATCGGTGACCTGCCCCACGATGTCTCCAATATTTAACCAATCTCCCACCGAAAAGGGACGCTCAAATAGGAGCGCAATGCCGGAGGTGACGCTACCCAGCGTGTCCTGAAGTGCCAAACCAATCACGATCGAACTTACGCCCAAAGCGGTTGCTAATCCTGCCAGATCCGCATTCCAAACCGTTGCCAGCACGATCGCGGTGCCCAGCAAAATCAGAAACAATCGAGCCAGATCGATCAGTAGTTTGGGCACCCTAGAACGCCAGGTATCGGCTTCGGCCTGTTCAAACAAAATCACGTTGAGCAGGGAGAGCGCCGCGTGAATCACGCAGACCCAAAGTAAGGTCTCAATACTTTTCACCCATCTGCCATCGGTGTCAAGTTTGAGGACATGCTGCATGAACAGCAAAAAAACGAGAACGGGCAGAATCAAGTTGCGAACGAGCCGTAGGGTTGCGGCGATCGGTTTGCCACGCCGCTTTAAGCGATGAATCGCCTCTCCCAGGATGATCACCAGCAGCGGAAATCCGAGTACCAGCGCGATCGCCCAGATCAGCAAGTTGTTTTGTAGCGCCACACTGTTCATGAAATTTTTACTCCCTCCGGCTGCACTGATAACTGGGTATTTTTCAACCGCCACGCATCCACTTTCGTTTTGCCGTTCGCAACCAGTTCTCCCATTGCCTCAAACTCGTAGAGATCATGTAAACGATGGTGAACCGCTTGTGCCACGAGGATAGACCCAGGGGGGCAAACCGATCGCAGGGCATTGGCGAGGTTAATCGTGTCGCCCCAAACGTCATAGATGAATTTATTCCTGCCAACAATTCCAGCTACCACATCACCCGAATTAATGCCAATCCGAATATTCAACTTAAAGTCCCTTTCATGGGTAAAGCGGCGCATGATGGCAAGCATTTCCATGGCAAAATCGATTGCCCGTCTGTCATGATCCAGATAGGGCACCGATAGCCCGCACACTGCCAGATAGCTATCGCCAATTGTTTTTATTTTCTCCATACCATAGCGTTCTGTGACTTCATCAAAGGCGGTCACCAAATCATTCAAGATGGCGACAATTTCGTAAGCTGTCAGCGAAGCCGATAGTTTAGAAAACCCGGTCAGTTCTGCGGACAAAACCGACACATTGGACACATCTTCGGCAATATCCTTCTCGCCTCGTTTGAGCCGTTTGGCGATCGCTGCCGGAAACACACTCAGCAATAATTGCTCGTTTTCCTGATTTTTCTGTTCCACTAGGTTGGTCTGAGTCCGCAAACTGCGAACCATAGCATTAAAGGATCTCGCCAGTTCCCCAAATTCATCTTCGGTTTCCAGAGGAGCGATCGCGGTGAGTTCACCTGCTGCAACTTTGCGGGCACTCTCAATCAGTTTGTTAATCGGTTTGACAAATAGATACGCCATCGCCATCGCAATCAGAGTGACCAGCAACATCAGTAAGGTTGCATAAACTAGAATCTGGTTTTGGAGAGAATAAATCGGGGCATACGCTTCCGCCAGATCCATTTCTGACAAAATCACCCAATCTAATCCATCAATTTTGAGAGGTGCATAGGAACTGAGAACCGGAATACCCCGGTAATTATCAATGATTTGCGTTCCTTGACTCCCCGCTAAAGACTCTTCCACTGCCTCTGTTTGCACATTTTGTTGCAGAATTGAGGTGTTGTATTGCTGAATGCGGTTGATGTCTGGTTCTTTAAAGCCTATCGATCGCAATGCCTGAGCATATCCTTTCGGATCTTGCACTAGGAACCGAGAAATCGATCGCATTAAAAAGTCACGTCCTACCAGATAACTTTCTCCTGTTTTTCCCAGACCATCGCTTTCCCAGTTACGATTGCCTGTCATCACATTGTTAATCTCATCCACTGGCATTTGAAACGCCAGAATCCCAATGAGTTTGGATTGATTGAAAATGGGAGCCGCAATGAAGGCAGCAGGTGCGCCATAGGATGGAGAATAGGCAGCAAAATCGACGATTTTTGAGAAGTCCCTTTCTTTTGATTCCCGCACGATCGCGCTAAGTTCCGCCAAGTTACTATCTTTGTAAGGACCAGTCTCAAAGTTACTAACAAAGTCGGTCTCTTTAAAGACGGTGTAGACGATCGTGCCCTCTGGATCAATCAAAAACATGTCATAGTAACCAAACTTCTCAATGAGCTTGCGAAAAATTGGGTGATACCGGGCGTGAGTGTCACTATATTCACTACCATCCTTGGCAGCATTTAAGAAATGTTTTTTGCCTACTGGATTAGCATTCGCAGCAATATAGTGATATTGGAGATAACGCGAAGCTGTCGCTTTTGGCGTATAGGATTGAAGAATGGGTGAACCTTCATCTACTTTTGCTAACCGGGGCAAAAAATCGTTGCGGTAGTAGGTGGCAATCTTTTCGTCAAATAAATCAGGCACATTAGCAGATTGAAGCTGCCGATACGCTGCGTCAAACTCTTGCATCGCAGCAATCACTGATGGATCTTCACTCAAGGTTTGGGTGTGGTTTTGAATGTTTTTGAAGTAGGCTTCGATTTGATACGCCTTGGATGCTCGAACGCTGGTTAACTGGTTGAAAACTCGATTAGTCAAGTTCGTTTGCCCACTGCGATAACCTATGTATGCCGTCAATAAAATGGAGCAACTGCTGACTGCCAGCAGCATCACAATAAGCTTTGATTTGATACTGAAATTGTTGAGCAATCGCATAGAACCATTACTGCTAGACTTTTAGCAGTCATCTGAAAATAGCCGTAGGTAATATTAAAGCTTGGTAGTTTACGATACTGTATCGATTCAGGCAGACTAAGAAATTGGCGATCGGTTGAATTGAAAAGCGCGCGCGACGCGTGCCCCCTTCAAATAGCGGTTATCGAGTTCCCAGTCTGACAACAAGTTCAAGGTTGAATTGCAATAAGCATTGGTGTAGCGGTGAGCGTCTTGCCTCACATCTGATGTGAGGCAGGACGCCACGAACTCAGGACTAGCAGCTGGCTCTAAACGGTGTATTACCAGAATTAAGATCATGTCCACCCCCACCACCCGTCATGAGAACCATCAGCATCCGGCCGGGTTATCGAATTCCCCATCAGTTGAGGATTCATTCCGGATTGCAGTGGACTCTATTCCGGAGCTAGTGTGGACTTCGCGTTCCGACGGGCACATCGATTTTCTCAACCAGCGATGGCGGGAATACACAGGGCTAAATCTGGAGGAAGCCAGCGGTTGGGGCTGGCAGCAGGCAGTGCTGCCGCAAGATCTGGTCAGGCTATTGACCTACTGGAACTCAATATTAGCATCGGGCGAACCAGGAGAAACAGAGGCTCGTTTGCGCCGCCATGACGGGGACTATCGCTGGTTTTTGTTCCGTGCCATTCCCCTGCGGGACGCTGCGGGAGCGGTTCTCAAATGGTATGGCACGAACACCGACATCGAGGATCGCAAACGGGCAGAGGCGCTGCTGGCGGGCGAGAAGCAAATTTTCGAAATGATTGCCAAGAGCCAGCCGCTCTGCCGCACACTGGACGCGCTTTGCCATTTGGTCGGCGAATTGTCGCCAGGCTCGCTATGTTCGATCCTACTGCTGGATTGGGATGAGTACCGATTTCGGCACGGGGCGGCTCCCACTCTGCCGGACAGCTACAACCGCGCTATGGATGGCAGGGTATTCGAGTTTAGCAGTGGTGCCTGTGCAAGGGCAGCCAGGCAGGGTGAGCAGGTGATCGTCCCAGATATTGCCGCCGACCCGCTGTGGGAGGAGCTGCCCGATCTGCCCCTTAGCCATGGCTTGAAAGCCTGCTGGTCCTCACCCGTTTTCGCTCAGGATGGCAAGGTGATCGGCGTTTTCGCCACCTACTCGCGCACTCCGTGTCTGCCCACCGCGCATCAGCTTCATCTCATCGATCAGCTCACCGACATCACCAGCATTGCGATCGAACGCGACCGGGCAGCGTCAGCCCTACAGGCATCCGAGCACCTCGCGCGCGGGCAGCTCAGTGCCCTCACCCACACCCTAGCCGAACTCTCCCAGGAAACGCAGCCAGAAAAACTGCTCGAACATGTCCTTCACACCATCAATCGGCAATTGGGTGCCCATGGCCTTGGGGTCTGGGAAATGGTCGAGACAATCGGCAGAGTTCAGCTGTTGGCTAACTATGAAGATGAGACCTTTCATTTAGCCACACCTGAGCAGGCTAAAATGACCCAACCTATGGGTCCTCCAGAACATCATCCTATCTGGACAGTCTTTTTCAAAAGTGGTGAACACTGTGTGCTGGGCGATCTGGAAGCCGATCCGCCCCGCGTAAAGCTGCATACCCCCTCTGATCAGCCCTGGCACCCCTGGATGGGCGAGTCTGTGGACAACCCAGAAGTCCGGGAAATCATCGCCCGCATTGTCCAGAAAGGCATCGTCGCCACTCTCTGCGTTCCCATACTCATAGCCGGAAAGGTGCTTGGCCTGATCAGTATCCGGTTCCGGGGCAAACGTTCCTTCCATTTTCAGGAAATCGAGCTGGCCCGCGCCTTGGCTCACCAAGCTATGCTGGCCATTCAGATCATCCGTCTGACCGCCCAAAGCCGCGACGCCGCCGTGATGGAAGAACGCAACCGCCTGGCCCGTGACATCCACGATACCCTGGCTCAAGGCTTTACCGGCATCATCGTTCAGCTCGATGCCGCCGAAGACGCGACAGCCAAGGGCATGCGGTTAGAATCTGATGCCCATGTCGCCCGTGCCAGCGAACTCGCCCGCGACAGCCTGGGCGAGGCCCGACGCTCGGTTCGCGCCCTCCGCCCCCTGGCCTTGGAGGACAAAACGCTACCGGATGCCCTCGAAACCCTGTTCCTGAAAATGACCGTGGGCACTTCACTCCAGCTAAATTTCTCCGTTCACGGTGCCAGTCGAAAACTGCCGCCGGAATGGGAGGAAAACCTGCTGCGGATCGGCCAGGAAGTTCTCCACAATGCCCTTCGTCACTCGGAGGCCACCCGCTTCGACGCTGCGATCGCCTTCACCCCAGACGGATTTTTCTTGGAGCTTAGCGATGACGGTCGCGGCTTCAATCCCAACGCAATCCACGACGGCTTTGGGCTGATCGGCATCCAGGAACGGGTCGAAAGAATGACCGGGAAGCTGCTGATTCGCAGTGCGCTGGGGGAAGGAACTCGCGTGCGCATCGACCTTTCATTCAAATAACCCTGCCCTATGAGACCCTCCTCAACCCTGCGCCCGCCTGGAAAAATCCGTGTTTTGATCGGGGATGACCATGCCGTGGTGCGTGAAGGGCTGGCGACGATGATCGGTCGTCAGGAAGACATGACCGTCGTGGGCGAGGCGACCAACGGTCTTGAAGCCGTCACCGCCTGGATCGAGCACCGTCCTGACGTGACGCTGTTGGATCTCCGTATGCCTTTGCTCGACGGGGTCGGCGCGATCCAAGCCATCCGCACGAGAGATAACTCAGCGCGGATCATCGTGCTCACCACCTTCGACACAGACAACGACATTTCCAGGGCGGTCAAAGCGGGGGCGAAAGCCTATCTGCTGAAGGACGCGCAGCGCGAGGAGTTGCTGAGCTGCATCCGGCAAGTCCATGGGGGTGAAACCTGCATCGCGCCGGGGCTGGTGGCAAAGCTGGCTGCTAGCCTCGGCACCACGGAGCTAACCGCGCGCGAGCTGAGCGTCTTGGCGCTATTGGCACAAGGCAAAAGCAATAAAGAAATCGGTCTGAGTCTATTCATTAGCGAAACCACCGTCAAGTCTCACCTACGCAATATCTTCCCCAAGCTGAATGTGCTTAGCCGCACCGAGGCCATTTCTGAGGCCAGCCGACGTGGGTTGCTGCACCCCTGAAACTTGACTCTCTCTCCTTCAAAAGGAGTAGAAAAAATCTGGTCTGACGCTGGCTAGACCCAACTCTAGGAAATTGGCAATGATGAGTCTGTTGTCAACCCACCGATCATCAGGCCATGGGCACGATCACCACAAAGGACGGGACGAGTATTTACTACAAAGACTGGGGTAGCGGCCCCGTTGTTGCCTTTAGCCACGGCTGGCCGCTTACGGCAGATGCGTGGGAATCGCAGATGTTGTTTCTCGCCTCCCAAGGCTACCGCTGCATCGCCCACGATCGCCGTGGTCACGGGCGCTCTAGCCAGCCGTGGGGCGGCAATGACATGGATACCTATGCCGACGATCTGGCGCAGCTGTTTGAGGCGTTAGACCTAAAAGACGTTACCTTGATCGGGCATTCCACGGGGGGCGGTGAGGTGGCGCGTTACATCGGACGCCACGGCACCAGCCGTGTGGCCAAGGCCGTGCTGATGGGAGCTGTGCCACCGCTCATGCTCCAGACCGAAACCAATCCCGGCGGTCTGCCGATGGAGGTGTTCGACGGTTTCCGCGCTGCCTCCATCGCTAACCGAGCGCAGTTCTATCTGGATGTGGCGAGTGGTCCGTTCTTTGGCTTCAATCGCCCTGGTGCACAGGTTTCCCAAGGCACCATCCAATCCTGGTGGACCCAAGGCATGATGTCTGGCCACAAGAATGCCTATGACTGCATCAAGGCATTTTCGGAAACCGACTTCACTGAAGATCTCAAAAAATTCGACGTCCCCACGCTGATTATCCACGGCGACGACGACCAGATCGTCCCTATCGGCGCATCCGCTCTGCTTTCCTCCAAACTTGTCCCCAACGCCGTTTTGAAAATCTATCCGGGCGGTTCCCACAGCCTCGGCGACACCAGCAAAGACCAGCTCAACGAAGATCTGCTCGAATTTCTCAAATCCTGACCCACTCAACTCCCCCATCATGGCAACACTACTCCACATCCAATCTTCGCCGCGGGGCGATCGCTCCGCCTCCATCGCTGTCGCCAAGCATTTCATCGCCACCTATCAAGCCACGAACGGCAGCGACCGGATCGAAACGCTCGATCTCTGGGAAGCCGCCCTGCCTGAGTTCGACGGCGATACGATCAACGCAAAATACGCCGTCTTGAACGGTCAGGAGCATACCCCAGAACAGGTCGCAGCCTGGGATGCGGTGGTAAAAATCGCCGATCAGTTCAAATCCGCAGACAAGATCCTGCTGTCGCTGCCGGTGTGGAATTTCAGCATCCCCTACAAGCTGAAACACTACATCGATATCCTTGCCCAGCCAGGGCTGACGTTTAGCTTTAGCCCGGAGGAGGGCTACAAAGGTCTGGTCATCGGCAAACCGCTGGTCGTGATCCACGCTCGTGGCGGTGCCTATGGCCCAGGCTCCGGGGCAGAAAGCTACGACCAGCAAAGCGCCTACATCAAGCAGATCTTCGGGTTTCTCGGCTTCACCGACATCCGAGAGATTTTGGTAGAACCCACGCTCTCCCCTACTAAGGATGAGACCGTAGAGGCCGCGAAACTCTTCGCCGCAAAACTAGCTGCCGAATTCTAAATCCTAACCCTCAGAGACTCTTATGAAACTTGAAGCAAAGGTAGCCGTCGTCACGGGAGCATCTAAAGGTATCGGGGCGGCGATCGCCAAACACCTTGCAGCGGAGGGCGCGTCCGTGATTGTCAACTACGCCTCCAGCCGGGAGGGTGCCGACCGCGTCGTTGCAGAGATCACCGCAGCCGGAGGAAAGGCCGTCGCGGTGCAGGCGAATGTCTCGGATCAGGCGGACATCATCCGGTTGTTCAAAGAAACCGTTGGCACCTACGGCAAACTCGACATCCTGGTCAACAATGCCGGGGTCTACGAGTTTCTGACCCTGGCCGAGATCACCCCGGAGCACTTTCACCGCCAGTATGACCTCAACGTTTTGGGGCTGATCCTCACCACTCAGGAAGCCGTCAAACACATCGGCTCTGACGGCGGATCGATCATCAACATGAGTTCGGTGGTCAGCACGCTGTCGCCCGCCGGATCTGCCGTTTACAACTCCACCAAATCGGCGGTGGACGGCCTCACCCGATCTTTTGCGAAAGAACTCGCGCCCCGGCACATCCGCGTGAACTCGATCAATCCCGGCTTGATCGAGACTGAAGGGTTTCAGGCCAGTGCGATCGCAGACCATGGTAATGCCGTGGCATCGACCACTCCGCTGGGGCGCATAGGGCAACCTCAGGACATTGCTCCTGGTGTCGTTTTTCTCGCCTCTGACGACTCCTCCTGGATGACTGGCGAGACGCTCTACATCACCGGAGGGCTGCATTGACCCCATGGCGACACTACAGCTCACCCGGCATTCCGCCGCCTATCTGCGGATGTCGATCCACAATCCGCCCCTCAACCTCTTCGATCCGGAGATGAGTGATAGGTTGCAGGAATCAATTGAGCCGCTTGGAGGTGATCAAGAACTCAAAGTCGTTGTTTTCGACAGCGCGGTGCCGGACAATTTCAGGGTCCCTGTCAATCTCGCCAGAATTGCCGAACTAAGCACCCAGTCTGCCCCTACTGGGCTGTCGCCTTGACCAGATGTCACGCTTCGATTGCAGTGCGCGCCGATTGTCACAAACAGCGTTCTGCGCGGTCAAGCCCGTGGGGTGGGCAGCAAATTTATCCTCGCCCTCTTGGGTCGATCGCTCCATCCCAGACGCGGAGTTGGACAGCTTTGTTGAGCGGCTTGCCCGGCGCATTGCTGGGTTTGACCGCCAAGCCATCGCTACAGCAAAACAATCGATCAGCCAGCGCACGAGCCTACCGACGTTGGAAGACATCGGGAGCAGCGAGACAAAGTTTTTTGAAGCGGCGTCTCATCCCACCACTTGGGCGTGTATCCGAGTTCTATTGCAAAGTGGATTGCAACAACCCACTGATTTTGAACTCCATATCGGTGAACCTCTTGACCCATAGCATCAATTAAACCTTGCATTCAAACTATGCTCGGATGCACACCCCTCAAAACTCTAAACATAAACATTTAGGAACGAATGAACACCGCTAGCCCGATGTCTTCTTCATTCGGCTACTTATTTTCTGGGGTAGGTTAGTCTAACCTGGTAAAGGCTTCAAGCTCTGGGTATTCTCATACCAATTTAAGACCCAAACAGGGCAAATGATTTTCAGAAAAGTGTCTTATTCAAGCTCAAATTAATTCCGGTCAATTCCGGCCGATCAAATGCTTGAAGCTATTAGGATAAGACTTACGCATTTTTGTTGTGTGTGGTGGGCTGCGCCCACCACACACAACAAAAATGCACTACAGCTAGAGGGCTTGCGTAAGTCCTCTAGGAAATTCCTGCTTG